>JBOHNC010000552.1:0-10328 GCA_050730415.1 Planctomycetota bacterium | reverse complement strand
AGGCAGGTGAAGCCATGATCGCAGCAGAAATGCCCCCCGCCCCGTGGCACGGGTCGCCAGGCCCGTGCATAAAAAAAGCGCGCGAAGCGCGCGCCTTTGCTCTGAATTCCCCTGAGCCCAACCGCCCCGCTCACCTGCCAATGCCACGCCGCCACTGCTCGTGAACCGCCTTCACATCCCCACCATGATCTCTTCGTCCCGGCAGGGACGGTCCCAAGAAATGGTGCCCAGCACGAAGCGAGGCGCAGCCGAGCGCCGTGCTGGGAATCGACGAACGAATATAAAACGGAAGCCCCGGAAGGGGCGGCAGATTTCTTTTCTCACCCTTTCACGCCAATCGCCTGCAACACCTCCGCTTTCTTCGCTTCCAAATGCGCCTGCGACACCAGGCTTTCCATGTTCAGCCGCACCACCGGCTCGGTATTCGACGACCGCAGATTAAACCACCAGTCTTTGAACTCCATCGACAGCCCGTCCAGTTCGAACCGCTTCACCGCTTCCTTCGCGAACGTCTTTTCCACCCGCGCCATCGTCCCCGCCGCGTCGGCCACGTGGAAGTTGATCTCCCCCGAATGAAAATACCGCTCCGCCTGCTTGCGCAGTTCCGAAAGCTTCCCCTCCGCCGCCACATGCAGCGCGGCCATGAACGTAATCTCGCCCGAATCGCTAAAGAAATTGTCGCGATAATAATAATGCCCCGACAATTCCCCCGCAAACACCACTTTCTTGCCCAGCTTCCGCATCGCCATCTTGATGTGGCTGTGCCCCACCCGGCAGACTTCGCTTTGCCCGCCCAGTTCCTTCACCACTTCGGCCACCGCCTTGGTCGATCGCAAATCGTACAACACCGTGCCGCCAGGATTCGTCGCAAGGAAATACTTCGCCAAAAGCGCCGTCATCACGTCGCAGGGCAGAATCGCGCCCAGATCGTCCACGAAGGCCAGCCGGTCGCCGTCGCCGTCGAAGGCCACGCCGAAATCGCATTTGTGCTTGAGCACCGCCTTCTGCAAATCGGCCACATTTTCGGCCTTCAGCGGATTGGCTTCGTGGTTCGGAAACCGCCCGTCCGGCTTGAAAAACAGCGGCACCACCGTGATCGGCAGTTGCTTCACCAGCGCTCCGACAAACGGCCCCATCACCCCGTTGCCGGTGTCCACCGCGATCTTCAATTTGCGCATTTTCTTCGGCCCGAACGCCCGCACATGCCGCATCCACGCCGGCAACATGTCGATCGTCCAGTCTTTCCCGCGTTTCTTCGCGTTCGCTGCCGGCAGGTCCTTGCCCACCAGCGCTTCGACCGCGCTGATGCCGGTGTCGTAGCTCATCGGCAGCGCGCCCTTGGCCGTGCACTTGAACCCGTTGTATTCCGCCGGGTTGTGCGACGCCGTCACCATGATCGCGCCGTCGGTTTTCTTCGTGCCGCAAGCAAAATACGTCATCGGCGTCGAACACTGCCCGATCGACAGCGTGTTCACGCCCACCGCATGCAAGCCGTCCAGCAGCGCCGCCGTGATCGGCCCCGCGCTTTCGCGCATGTCGTGCCCGACCGCAATCGTCCCGCCCGGCCGCGACATCTCTTTGCCCGCCGCCCGCCCGATCCGGTAGGCCAGCCCCGTATTCAACTGATCCGGCACCGTCCCGCGGATGTCGTAGCTCTTAAAGATCCCAGCCATTGTTCCCCCCTTTTTCCCGCCAGCCAGTTTTCCGTCTCTTTTCCACCCTTGCCTTCAACCTTCAAGCGCCTCTGTAGAAATCTTCGCGGCCATTCTCTTTCCTGGCCCCGCACGGGGCCAAGAAAAGGCAAAAACCAAGAGGAAAAGCCGACGGGAACCTCGGCGGTCCCAGGCCGATCCAAGAGCCGGTCGTCTGAAGACCGCCGCTCCCAGCGCCGCTCGCGCGCGCCAGCGCGCATCTTCTCTCCCATTCATCATCCATAAATCATCATTCGTCATTTCTTCAGAACGCCATCTCGCCGTCCGGCCCCTTGGCCTTGCGCTGCACGCGGTCGATCGCGCGCTGGTCGAGCAACGGGTCGGCTTCGATCAGCCCCGCCGTGCGCTTGGCGTCCACCGGGAGCACTCCCAGCATGGCCGTCGGCGGCATGCTGCCAATGTCCACGATCACGTAATGCGCCAGCCCGCTGCCGATCCGCGGCAAGCCCACCGAACCCACGTTCCAGATGATCGGCGCCGTGTTCAACGGATAGGCCCGCATCGGCACCGGGTCGATTTCCACCCCCGGCATGAAAATCTTCGGCCGGTGCGTGTGCCCGCAGAACGACCACATCCAGCTCGATTCCATCGTCCAATGTTCGAATATCCGCGTCGCCGCGATCATCGAAATATACTCGTACAGCGGGTCGGCCGGCGAACCGTGCACGAAGGAAAACGGGAAGCTCAGCCATTCCGGTTTCTGGTCGGCCAAAAACTGCCGCGTCTCCTGGCGCTCCTCGTCGGTGGCCGCCTCGCGGTGCGTGGTCACGTTCATCATCTGGCGGAACATCGCCGCGGTTTCCGGCGCGTCGGCCGCTTCCCATTCGGCCTTGGTGCGGATCTGATGCCAGGTCCACCAGGTCGTGCGCTGCGCAATATGGTTGAATTCCGGCAATGGACCCTGCAAAGCCGCTTCGTCATGGTTGCCCATCAGGATTTTCTGGCAGTGCTGACGCGCGATTTTCACGCAGGCGATCGGCTCAGGGCCGTAGCCCACCAGATCGCCCAGGCAGACGATCGTCTGGATGTCCAGATCGTTGTGGATGTGGTCGATGACCAGTTCGAAGGCTTCGGCGTTGCCGTGGATGTCGGACACAATCGCAAAGCGGTCCGCACCTTGCAGAAAATCGGCCCGAAAGGCCTCCAGTGCCGCCGGAACGCGGTGCTTGGGCGGTTTGGATGGCTCCGCCACCGGCGTATTCTGCGTCATGGCTCCCGATCTCATCCCGTCGCGCCGACCCTCGGCCGGCCGCGGGATTGCAACCTGCTCAAGCCGCTGCCGCCGCTTGCGACGCGCCGTTTCTTCTCTTCCGCTTGTTGGTTGCACTTCTGCCCGCATGAGGCGAATAAATTGTAACGGTCCACCCCTGCTTTGCCACGCCCCGCCGCCAATTCATGCCAAATCCCAGATGTTCTCGTAAAATGAACGCCTCCCGACCATCTCCACGCTGCGGCCGCCGCCCCCCCTGGCGACCGGCCGCTCAAGGATGCCTTCCCGATGCCATCCGCCCTATCTTCCCCGCCGATCCGCCGCCGGCTTGCCCGCCGTGGCGCCCTGCTCGGCCTCCTCCTGACCCCCCTCGTCGCCCTGGCGCCAACCGCTCACCTGCCCGCCGCCGACGCCGCCTCGCTGGCGCCAACCGCCGGGCTGCTGTCCATGCCATCTCTTCGTCCCGGAAAGGACGGTCCCAAGAAATGGTGCCCAGCACGAAGCGAGGCGCAGCCGAGCGCCGTGCTGGGAATCGATGGACGAACGCATTCCCGAGCCCCGGCAGGGGCGGCAGACTTTTCTCCCACCGCCACCGCCACTCCGCCCGCGCCGCCCGCGCCGCCCCCACCGCTGCCACCGCCGCCGCCGCCCGCACCGCTGCCCTTCGATCCGGTTCTGACCGTGCGCGGTCTGGTTTTCTCCCAACCCGCCGACGCGGGCTTCCAGTGGAAACCCCTCGCCGCCGGCCAGTTCCATCCCTACGCCGCGCTGGCCTTGCAGCGCCGTTCCAATGTCTTCCACGCCCCGCGCGCCGATCACGATTCGGTCGAAATGGCCACCCTCGGCGCACGGCTCGAATTCCCCGCGCCGCATCCCGATGACGAGGACGTGCTCGACCACACCACCGCCGCGCCCACGACCAACCCCGCCGACAACGCCGTCGCCAACGCAGACGAAGCCGCCGCCGCGGCCGCCAACGAAGAACAAAGCGCCGGCGGCCCGCCGGCGCTGGTGTTCGACTACCGCGCCCGCTTCGAAGCCTTCAACCGCTTCCCGGAACTGAACTTCATCGCCCAGCACGCGCTGGTCGCGGCCCATCTGCGGCAGCGCGATTTTGGGCTCGATGTCAGCGACCGGATCGTGACCTCCGACGACCCGGACTGCGCCGAAATCGCGGCGGCCATGAACCGCCGCGTGCGGGTTTTCACTCACCAGGGCGAACTCGATCTGTACGAACCCAGCCCTGCGGCCGTCGCGCGCGAAGCCTACGTCCGCCCGGCGCTCGGCCTGACCGTCGCCAATGTTCGCTACGCCGGCGCCGATCTGAACTTCGCCGAATACGACACCGTCGGGTTGAATCTGGCCGCCGAATGCCTGCGCTTCGTGCCGCCCGGCTGCGACGATCCGGCGACCGTGCGGCTGTCGCTACTCAGCACCCACCATCCGGCCGGCTTGAACAACGATTCGCTGACCTGGGAAGGGCTGGTGAAGTCGGGGTTGCGGCTGAACACCCCGCAGACGACGCCGGAAGAGCCGGCGCTCGCGGCGCTGGCGCCGGCCGACCGGCCGCTGTCCAAGGTCGGCGGCTGGGACTGCCAGTGGGCGCTGGGCTTCGCGTTCATCGACGTGCAGACTTTTCACGCCGCCAGCCAAGCGCGCCAGGATTACCTCTGGCCGGTCGCCGCGCTCCAAGTGGACGGCGAACTGAACCCGGACGGCGGCCTGCATCTGCAACTGCGCGCGGCGCAGGAACCCGAACACGCGATCAACGCCAACGCGCTGGCGCGGACGAGCTTGTCGGCGCAACTCGATCAGCAACTGTCCGACGCCTGGGCGGTGCAGGCGGCGGCGGTGCAGGAGTGGGACAACCCGACGCGCGGGCCGACGATTGAGCGCTTCCAGTTGCGCGCGGAAGTGCGCTATTTCCGAGAGTACGGCAGTTGGTATTGGGGGCCGAATGCGCCGCTGTTTCTGCGGCTGGAAACCGACCAGGTCGGGACCGCCGAGCGCAACACACCCGGCGTAAACGCCTACAGCGACCTCCGGATCACGCTCGGCTGGACAATGGTTCTGTAACATACAGGATGTACATTGGTTTACATTGCATTTTGGGAGGTTACAAAACGAAGCTAAAGTAACTTATGTTACTGACATTTTGTCGGTTTTATTTGCGTTATTATTGTGTTTTTGTTGTTTTTTAGTTCTTGTGTAGTATATTTAGGGTGCGGGTCAGCGTGGTGGTGCGGCCTGGAAATGTCGGGGGGCGCCTGTGGCACGGGTCGCCAGTCCCGTGCATAAAAAAGTGCGCGCGAGCGCGCTCCCTATCTCTTGCGCGCGCAAGCGCGCATCCGGCGTGGCACGGGCTGACCAGCCCGTGTCCAGCGAGTCTTCGAGCGTTTCCGCGGGACAGCGCGTTTCGCGCTCTCTTGTCTTCTCTTCTCATTCTTCTTCTCTAGTTTGTAGCGCAGGCTTCCCGCCGGCGGCCCTGTCGACCGGGGCGGGCCTCCGCGCCCGCGGGCTGGTTTTCGCGCTAGAAAAAAGAGCAGAACAAGCAGAGCGCGATGCACGCGTTCACAAAGCCGAATGCATGGTTTAAACGAAAAGCGGGCGGGCCCGCCCGCGGTCCCGGCGAAGAGAGCGCGAAACGCGCTTTCCAGCGGAAACGCTCGCGGACTCGCTGGACACGGGCTGGTCAGCCCGTGCCACTTTTAGACGTGCGCTCCAGGCGAAGAGCGCGATGCACGCAGTCGCGGAGCCGAATGCGCGGATTGGACCAAGAGCCGACGTGAACGTCGGCGCTCCCAGGGAAGAGCTTTTTAGGAGGGGACACGATGCAGGTGCAACGGTTTTTTCGGGCGCAGATGCGGTTGTTTCGGGCGCAGACGGCGCAGGCGGGGATGGCTTCGCCGCTGGTGGTGGCGCTGGCGGCGCGGGGGTTCGGCAAGACCCATCTGTCGCTGCATCTGGCGGCGCAGGCGGCGCTCGCGGCTCCCGCCGGCGACCAGGTGCTGTGGGTGACGCCGGTGCGCGACCAGTTCCGCCAGGCGTGGCGCGAAATGACGTTGGCCTACGCGGCGCATCTGGCGCGGCGATCGGCGGCGGAAACGCGCTGCGAGTGGCGGCGCTCCGGCGCGCTCGAGTTCCGTTCGGCCTACGACCCCGACCGGCTGCGCGGAAAAACCTACCGGGCGGTGATCGTCGATGAAGCGTCGCTGCTGCCGGCCCAGGCCTGGCAAAGCTGCATCCGGCCGACGCAGCGCCGCGCGCACGACTGGGCGGTGCTGTTGACGACGCCGCGCGGCTGGGACTGGATCGCGGGACTGTACCGGCGGCGGCTGAGCGAGCGTGCGGCTCCGCCGCTGCGTTTGCCCGCGGCTTGGCCGCTGCCGGCCGGCGGCGAGCGCTTCGCGGCGTCGGTGGATTCGGCGCGGGTGCGGGAAGCGCGGGAGCAGTCGCCGGCCGATGTGTTCGAGCGGGAGTACCAGTGCGCATGGCTGGATTCGCCGCGGGCGTGTTTCCACAACGTGGCGGAAAAACTGGAAAAGTCGTGGCCGCAGCGGGAGGAACTGACCGGACCGTTCGTGATCGGCGTGGACTGGGGGCTGAACCGCGACTTCACGGCGGCGTGCGTGGTGGATCTGCCCAGCGGCCGGATCGCCAAGTTCGCGCGGGTGCGGCGGGTGGCGTCGCAGTGGCAGTTTCAAATGGTGGCGGAATTGGCGCGGGAATTCCAGGACGCATTTTGCCTGTGCGACGCGACCAGCATGCAGGACCAGGCGATCGGCGCGCTGCGCCAGTTGCAGGTGCTGTGCATGGGATTTGTGTTCGGCACGACGAGCAAGGCGGCGCTGATCGAACACCTGTTGATCGGCTGGGAACGCGGCGCGGTTAGGCTGCCGCCGTACGAACCGCTGGTGAAGGAACTGCAGGCGTTCGAATCGGGGTTCAGCTCGCAGACGCGGCAGCGGACCTATCGCGCGCCGAGCGACGGCGGGGCGCATGACGACTGCGTGATCGCGCTGGCGCTGGCGTGGTGGGCGCGGACCAACCGGCCGGAGGCGGGGATGGACGAAGAAGGGGGAAGAAAATCCTGAAGCTTGAAGCTTGAAGGATGAAGGGCATGAATGGCGGAAGGGGGGAAGGGAAAAGGATGAAGAAGGTGGGAAGACGCCGGGCGGGCGCGTGGGGTTTTTCTGCGTCCCGGCAGGGACGGTCTTAAGCAATGTAGCCCAGCACGAAGCGAGGCGTAGCCGAGCGCCGTGCTGGGAATCGATGGACGAATGCAACATGGAGTCCCGGCAGGGACGGCAGAATTTGCAGCTTGAATCCGGAAGGATGAAGGGCGGAAACGAAAAAACGGAGGGGGCGGATTCGGATTACAATGGTATTTGTGAACGTGATAAACAATACCATATGATCCAAAAACCGCGGACCGGATGCCGGACGCACAGGATCGTCCTGAAAGAAATTGGAAAATATGGTGACTTCAATGTATATTTTCCAATACCATATTCGAGCCTGCGCCGGTGGCCGCCGGAGGCTTGAAGGATACGCCACAGGAATCTCAGGAGTACCGCCATGGGCGCATTGCGTTTCGACCGTGCCAGTTTTGCGACGCTGGCGTTGGTTTTTTTTCTGCTGCCGGCGGCGCGAGCGGAATGTGTGAATCCGTGGATCACGTCGGATGCGCCGATCTATTCGGCCGATCCGGAGCCGGACGTGTTTTCGATGGACACCTTTCACGCCAGTCCGATGTTCAAGGATTTGAAGCCGAAAGAATTCTGCCGGCGCCTGTTCGATCTGTACTACGACGGGCGGCGCAAAAACTGGAATGACTTCCAGAAGGGTTTGACGTTGTGGGCGCACACCGGTCAGGAGCCGCACTTTAACAAGCCGATCATCGAACTGGACCCGGTGTTGTTGCTCAATGTATTCGGCACCGGCTACTGCGGGATTCAGTCGGGGATGCTCGAAGGAATCTACCAAAGCCGGCCGGGGGGCACGCCGGGGCATCCGGCGATCGACGCGCGGCGGTGGTTTCTGGCCGGGATTGTGCATTCGGTGTGCGACGCGTACTACGACGGCGGCTGGCATTACTACGATCTGGACATCGGCGGCTACGCGGGGGACGCGCAAAAGGATGTGTGGTCGATCCCGGACATTTTGGCCAATCCGAAGGGCTACTACACGACGACGACGATCCGGTCGCCTTATTTTTTCAAGGCCGACGGCAACGGCACCTGGGTGAACCAGATCGACAAGGCCAAGTCCTACGCTTTCCAGGACGATTTGATGCTCGGGCATGAAATGGCTTTCACGCTGCGGCGGGGCGAAAGTTTCACGCGCTATTTCAGCGCGGCCGACGCGGGGTGGTCGGAGCCATTGCCGTTCACGACGGCGCCGAAGGAAGCGGTGGCGATGCGCGGCTACTGCGAGTTGGTCTACGCGCCGACGGCGGCGGAGCTGGCGGCCGAAGCGCTGGTGAACGCGGGCGGGACGACGATTCTGGCGGTGCGCTGCCCGTACAACATCACCTCGTCGAAGGTGGAAGCGACGGGGACGGTGAGTCTGTCGTACGATCTGGGCAAGACCTGGACGGCGTTGCCGGCCGACGGCAGCGTGGCCGGGGCGGTGAACCGCTGGGACTATCTGGTGCGGATCGAGCACGGGACGCTGCAGAAAATCGTGACGCGCGGGGTGGTGCATCCGGGTTCGCTGCCGCGGGTGGCGGAGCACACGACGATGACGGTGCGCGAGCAGGCGCCGTACCGAATTCTGACCTATATTCCCGACTGGCACGACGCGGCGAGCTTTGCGGCGACGGCGTCGGTTTCGGGGCTGACTTACAAGCCGAGCGGCGGGCTGTGCATGAGCGGGGGCGTGGTGGAAGGCAGCGGGACGGTGACGATTCCGGTAATCGCGCCGCCGGGGGCGAAGATCGTGAAGCTGGCGGCTTGCGTGATGGGCGGGACGGGGACCGACCCGGAGCCGGACAAATTTCTGGAGCTGCATTTGGGGCCGGCGGGGCAGACGAAGCTGGTGCAGCGGACGACCGACTGCAGCGGGTGGGGGCACAAGCCGGAGTCGCCGGTGGAGCAGTGGCAGAACAACGTGAACGGGGAGGCGACGTTTGCGCCGTGCGCGACGGCGGAAGTGAAGGTGGTGGTGCATCAGGGCAGCGTGAACGGAGTGCGGATCTACGTGGGGTATGTGCCGGACAAGACGCCGCCGGCGACGGGGACGCTGACGATCACGCACTGCACCGACGGCAAGCCGTTCGCGGTGTCGGTGGCGGTGGCGGCACTGGCGAAGGCGCCATTTCAATATCGCGTGCCGGCGGGGAAGGTGAACAATTACGTGCGCATGGAGGTGAAGTGAGGGGGGAAGAGAAGAAATGGCGCGGACACTTCTGAGGCGTGGGATCACTGGACGAAAAATGCGGGTGGAATGTCTCACGCATTGTGGCACGGGACGCTGTCCCGTGATTGGATGTAGATGGCTGCCGCGATCATGCGTTCACGCACTTGGGTTTATGTATTCGACCTGGTGTTATTAAGATTTAAAGGCGCGCGCTTCGCGCGCTCTTTTTATGCATGGGACAGCGTCCCATGCCACAATGCGTGTGACATGTTTAAGGCCCTTTGCCAACGCTGAAAAACGCGTTCGAAATGTCCGAGGCATTGTGGCACGGGACGCTGTCCCGTGATTGGATGTAGATGTTTTTTACGACCATGAGATCACCTACCCTGGTTCACGCATTCAGTGCTTCTGTTTTAAGATTTAAAGGCGCGCGCTTCGCGCGCACTTTTTATGCATGGGACAGCGTCCCATGCCACAATGTACAGGGACATTTGGAAGGTGACTACTGCGGCGGGGCGAACAGCGGCGAAACGTGGTGCTCGCGGGAGAGTTCGAAGGCGTAGCCGTCGGGCGCGGCGGGCGCGGCGTGGGTCAGCCGCTGGAATTCACCGTCGAAGACCGAGGCCAGCCCGGAGGAATCCACCAGCAGGGCCAGTTCGGGCCGCGGCTGGGGGTCGGGGTTGGTCCAGTCGGCGGTGGCCAGAAAAACAAACTGGCGGTCGATGACGACCAGGTGCTGGCCGATCTGCCCGGCGGCTTGGGGGCGCAGCACCACCACGCCGGCGTGGCTGAGCAGCAACTGGGTTTCGGCCGGGAGGTCGGCGCTGCGGTCGAGGCAGACCTGGACGGTCACGCCGCGGCCGGCGGCGCGGGTCAGCGCTTCGACCAGCGCGTCGTTCCGGAGTTCGGGGGCGATCAGTTGCACCGAATGGCGGGCGCCGGCCAACTGGTCGATGAGCCGATTCTGGATTTCGTGGTCATCGGAGAAATAGCCGATCACGGCCGAGGCGCAGTCGGCGGCGGCGGCGCGGGGCGCGGGAACGGGC
>JBOHNC010000551.1:0-41664 GCA_050730415.1 Planctomycetota bacterium | reverse complement strand
GCCATCGACGCTCCCAGCCTGCACGCGGCGGGCACAATAAAAAAACGGGCGGCTTTGAGCCGCCCGTCGGTTTGGTTCGATGGGAATGGGGCTGAGGCGTTAGAACTTCAGGTAGGAGCGCAGGCTGTAGACCATCACGTCGCCGTCGGTGCCGTCGGCCTGGTGAATGAATTGCAGCGAGGGCGTGAAGCTCAGGTCGGCCTTCCAGAAGTTTTCGTTGAAGGCCTTGATGTGGACCCAGTAGTAGGCTTCCATCTGGAGTTCGTTGTTGAGCGCCTTCTGCCGGATGTCGGAGAAAACTTCGTAGGCGGCGCCAATGCCGAATTTCTGATACTTGCCGGTCCAACTCTCCAGCGGATTGTCGAACTGGAATCCGCCCGAGAAGTGCTGAGCGACATCCGAACGCTTTTCGTCGGCGGTGCCCCAGCGGAAGAAAGCGTGTGCAGAGTCCGAAAGGTCCTGGTCGATGGAAATGCCGCCGCCCCACACGCCCGTGTTGTTCACCGGGGCCGAGGCCGAATTGGTCCGGCTGTTGTAGAAGGTGAAGATGCGCACGATGCCGACCAGATCGTTGAACGGCTTCCAGCGCCAGTCGAACTGCGCCATGATCAGGGGATCGTCGACCACGTCCTGGAGGTCGGCCGTCGGGCTGCCGGCCGTCACCACCTGCGTGCCGTCCTGGAACAGGAGGCCCAGCCCGTAGCGCTCTTCGGCAGTCGTCCCGCCGAACTTGTCGACGTCGCCGAAGCGGAACCAGGCCGCCGCACCGTAGCTGTCGTTGAGGATCTGCGAAACGGAGTTGTATTCCACGATCGGGTTATTCACCAGCGCCGGCGCGGCGAACTGCGTCTTGGCGTCGTTGGCGTAGCGGTTGGTGTCGAAGCCAAAAAAGGTGGGATCAAACAGGCCGAAACGGACCTGCGCGCGGGTGCCCCAGTCGGGGATGTTCCACTTCAGGGTGAAATGGCCTTCCACCAGCGCCAAGTTTGGATTGTGCCCGGCGTAGTTGCCGATGGTACCGCCCAGGAAGTTGTTTTTGTCGATGCCGAACCAGGTGTTGACGACCCGGCCGGTCGTGGCGGGCGGCCCGGGATTTACGATCGACTGGTCCAGTCCGCCGCCGGCACCGACGACCAGCCACATTTTGCCGATCACCGAATCGTCATGCGGGTTGCTGGGATCGCCAAAGCGGCGCGAAAACTGCAGGTTGAAGTGGATATGCCCTTCGGAGGCGTCCTGGTTGGGATCGGCCGTGGTGCCCTTGGCGACCTTCTGGCCGCTGGCCGACGCCAGCGACATGATCATGTCCAAGTCGACATCGAACGGCAATTGGCCGGTGCCGTAGGGTTGAATCTTGGGCATCACAGCGTCTTCGGCCGAGCACACGCCGCCGCAGGCCACGACGAGAATAGCGGCCGCTAGAAACGCTCGCGCTTTGTACATGGCAACTCCCCTTCAGGTAGTCTCCGTCCGCCCTCAGTTCTGTTGCCGGCAGCAACCCCGCCTGAGGCCGACGGTCCAATCGCAAAACCCCGAAGTCCAGCCCACGACTCAAACCTGAGTCGCGAGCGGCCTCATCATGAGGAAGTACCCAGTTCGGATTTAAGCGATGCCTATTGATACCCCGAATCCCCGGTGCGTCAACGGGCCACGGGAAGCAATCGCCGGAAAAATCCACGGACACGCAAGGGACGGTTTTGTGATACAGTTTACAGCATCCTCCCCTGGCCGGTCGCGCCGCCCGTTTGGCGGCGCAATGCGCCAGGCAATCCGGTGGCGGACGGCAGCATGGTGGTGGTTGGATTCCTCCTGGCGGTGCTCTGGACGGCCGCCGATTTCATCGCACTGGTGGTGTTCTACCGGTGGGCGGGATTCTATGCCGCAGCCGGTCTGATCCTCGGTACGGCGGTGCTAGGCGTCCTCCTGTTCCGCTGGCAGATGCGCGGCGTGTGGCGGCGGCTTCAGCAGCAACTGACGCAGGCCGCATTGCCCGGGACCGAAGCGGCCGACGGCATGCTGCTGTTTCTGGCTGCCTGCCTGCTGGTGGCGCCCTTTCCAGGCATGGACGCGGTTGGACTGCTGCTGATGTTCGCACCGCTGCGCCGGTTCCTGGCGCGGCGCATTCGTAATTGGGCGAGCAAACGGTTTGAACCCGGGCCTGGCAGTTTCGTATTTCAGATGGGCGGCATCCCCACCCACGGCTGGCCGATGCCTCCGTACGGTCCGGGTCCGGGCGGGGGCATGCACGGCGGAGCCTCGCGGGCTGACGCAGGCATGAACAGCGCGAGCGTGGGGGAGAGTGCCGAGTTCGCGCAGGAGGACAGGGCGAGCCAACATTCGCTCCCGGAAGAAGAAATAGAAGATGCGCAAGTTCGACCTGCCGAGCCGGCGGAAAAAGGTATGAGGACCTGACGATCATGGCGAGGACGGAATTGGAGACGAGCGCTGCGGCCTCCGTACGCACGCGGTGGCGGTGCGGGAGCAGGCCCGGGCCCAGCGCATCGGCGATTTGGCGTGGCACAGCGGTTCCGCCAACGGTTTGGCTTGGCACTTCGGCGGTGGCGGTGGCGATGGTGGTGTCGGTGGTGGTGGCGGTGGCCGCCGCGTTGCCGGCGGCCGAGGATCCCGATCCGGGCGTCAACGTGCTGCCGCTGGCGATTCAACCGGTCAAGATCAATCGCGTCGCGGTATTGCAGTTCGACGTCAACAAGGACCAGACCGACCCGGCGCTCATTGAAGGTCTGCCTGAAGCCGCGGCCGCGATGCTGCGGCGCGACCTGTTCATGGTCGATGCGATTTCGCTGTATCCGACCCTGGATGTGGTCAAGCCGACCGACCCGGCAGAGGCCAAGACTTGGAGCGTCGCGCACGCTCTGCCGGATGCCAATGTCACCATCGCCGGATCGCTGGCGCCGGCGCCGCACGACCCGACCCAGTTCGAGCTGAAATTGCGGCTGCACCGCGCCGGCCGCAACACGCTGGAGATTTCCTACACTGCCAAGCTCGAGGAAATGCCCTCGATCGTGCGTGAGGCCGCCGGCGATGTCCTCGATGCGCTGGATCTGGAGCCGCCCGCGGCCTGGAAAACCCATCCGCCGATCGACGGAAAACTGCTGATGCCGCTGGCGCGGGCCTACGAGGCGCTATCCACCGCGGCGGCGGGCAATCCCCTGACCAGCATCACCGCGACCATCGCCGCGCAGGAGGCGGGCTTCAAGCCGGTGTTGGCCGGCGCCGGCGGGCAGTGCGGGTTCCTGCAGATGGAAATGGCGCGCCATCATCCATCGCCCGACGCGGCGCTGGAGCACTTGAAAGAGGCCGTCAAGCTGGACCCGACTCTTGCGGAGGCATACTTCCTGCTGGCGCGCAACTTACTGGACGCGCGGGAACCGGAGCAGGCCTTGACCGCCTGCCAGGCGGGGCTCAAGGCGGCCCCGAATTTCGCCGAATTGATGCTCGAAATGGGCCGCGCCTACAGCCAACTGGCGCAGGCGCAGCCGGACAAGCATCAGGCCTTTGTCGACTCGGCCGCGCAGATCACCTTGGAAGCGCTCAAGCTGCGCCCGCAGTCGGATGGGGCCTGGAACGACATGGGCGCCTGCGAATACGATCAGGGCGCGGAGCACCGGGCACAGGCGGAGGCGTGCTATCGATACGCGATCAAGCTCAATCCGGAGAACCTCGACGCGCTCCGGAACCTGACCTATTTCTACGCCGAGCAGGCCAGTTTCGCCCAGGTCGCGAAATACGGCGCGGCAGCCCTGAAGCTCCACCCGACCGACGACGACCTGGCCTCAGTGGTGGGGCGGGCGGAATTCGCGCTGGGCGACTTCGATGCCTCGATCAAGTTCTGGCAGCAGGCGATCGACAACGCCTACCTGGGGCGGCGGATGGTGTACTACAGCGGCCTGATCAATGCGCTCCGGGCGGCCGGACGGGGCAAGGTGGCGCAGACCGACATGGTGGCTTTCCTGCAGCGGGCGCAGGCGGAGTCGGAAGACGCCTTTGAACTGCAGCGGATGGCCGCCAGCGAGGCGGGAATCGCGAAGCGCTGGGACAAGCTGGTCGAAAGCGGCCGGGCGGCACAGTTCGCCCAGGAAATCACGCTGCTGCGCACCCTGCTCAACAACCGCCGCTACGATACTGCGCGCAAGCACATCGAGGCCGCCTTCGACCTGGCCGATCTGCCGGAACTGTACGACACCTATGTCATGTTGTTGGAGGGTTCCGGAGATGCCGCCGATCACAAACTGGCGCGCAGCCTGATCGGCCGCTGGCGTAACGAATATCCCGGCGATCCGCGGGCTTGTTTCCGCCAGGCGCTGGCCGACAAGCGCGACGGCCTTTGGCAGGCGGCGGCCGACGCCGCCGCCGACGGGCTGAAACTGCTGCCCCCGCTGACCGTGACCGATCCGGAGAAGCTCTACCCTGTCACCACCGAAACGCACGCGGGGATGGAGTATCTTGCGGCCGAGGCGGCGCTGCAACTGCATCCGGCGCCGGCCAAGGGTCAGTCCGAAACAGCGGCGGAGAAACAGGCGCGGCTCGATGCGCTGGCGCACCTGGACGCCGGGCTGAAAGTGCTGGTGCCCGACTGCCCGCTGGCGCGCGATATCCAACGCATGAAACTGGCGCTGCAGGCTGCCGCGCCCAAGTCGTGACCGCGGGGCGACCGCGGCTGCCGACAGAGTCGCCGGCGGGGTGCGCAGCCCTCTAGGTCAGAATTCGGGCCAAGATTTTTGAGACCGGCGAAGAATTTCTGAACGCAACCCTGGGGCGGACGGATCGGTAGAACGGAGCAGTGTCGGGCGGGGCGATCAGGGTAGGCGGGTCGCGTGGGTCGAGCGGGTTGAGTGTACGGTCGTGTTGGGCGGGTCGGCGCGCGACCGGATGGAGATCGCATGAGTCGGTACGGGCGGGATGGGGGTGGCGGCGGCGGTGGCGGCCGGGGCCGCGGCCGCGGACGGCCCCTAGCGGCGCAGGGGCAGCCGGGCGAGCGCAAGCCGTTCCGTGAGCAACTGAAAACGCTGCCGCGCGTCTGGCTGCTGATCCGGCCCTATCTGCCGCTGTTGGGTTTTTGCCTTTTCTTAACGCTGATCCGATCGACGGTCGATCTGTTGCAGCCGTTCCTGATGAAAGTGGTGGTCGACACGCTGACACCGTTCGCCAGCGGCGCGGCGCGACTGGCCCAGGCAGCTCACGCCACCACCGGCAGCGCGGCTTGGACCGGCCCCAGCCTGCTGGCGCGGCTGCACCTGACACCGCTGGAATTTCTGTTCGGGGTGGGGGGCTGCGGCCTCGTGGCGCTGGTTGTGAGCGCGGGGTGCAGCTTCCTGACCGGCCGGCTGATCGGCCGGGTCACCAACCGGCTGATCTGCGACTACCGCAACCGCCTGCAATACCATCTGACGCGGACCACCATCCAGCGCATGGACGACCTGAAAATCGGCGGCATGATCGCGCGCATCATGACCGACCCGGAGAACCTCACCGTCCTGGCGGGGCAGGACCTGGTGAGCGCGATCGGCGCGGTCTTCACCCTGCTGGTCGCGACCACGGTGCTGTTCTGGCTGAACGTACCGATGGCCGCGTTGGCGGCGCTGTCGCTGCCGCTACTGGTGATCGCCGCGCGGAGCCTGATCGTGAAGCTGCGGCCGCTGGCGCGCGAATTCCGCGAGGAAAACCAACGCGTGACCGCCGACCTCACCGAGTCCCTGGGCGGCGCCCGGGTGGTGAAGGCCTACCACCGCGAAAATTGGGAATCTGAAAAATTCGTGGGCGCCTCGGAGGGCCTGTTCACACGCTCGGTGCGGATTCTCGACATCGAAATCAACCTGGGCGCTTTGATGGGTGTCCTGACGGGGCTGGTGTCCTTGGCGATCCTGGTGTTTGGCGGCGTCGAAATCGTGCAGGGCGCGATGACCGTCGGGGACCTCATGCAGTTCTACGGTACGCTGCTGATGATGCTCTTCCCCGTCGGCCAGATGTTCCGATTCGCCGGGAGCCTCCAGACCGGGCTGGCCGGGCTGGACCGCATCGAAGAGGTGCTCCAGATGGAACCCGAGGCGCGCGACGACGCAGCCAAGGCGCCCTGGCCGGAACATCCGGGAGCGATCGTGTTCGACCGAGTTGGCTTTCGCTACGGGGCCGAGCAGCCCTTGGTGTTGGAAAACATTTCCTTCCGTGCGGCGCCGGGGACGGTGACGGCGCTGGTGGGTCCGTCGGGATCGGGCAAATCGACGCTGGTCCATCTGATCGCCCGATTTCTGACGCCGGCCGAGGGCGCGATCCGCATGACCGACGGCGCAGCTGTCGCTGCTGCGGTGGACGCATCGACTGGGGCGGACGCGGGCCGGGAGATTGGCGCCATCCGCCTGGAGGACTGGCGCCGCCACCTGGGGATGGTCTTGCAGGAGAACTACCTGTTCGACGGCACCATTCGGGAGAATATTGCCTACGCGCGGCCGGAGGCCGCCGAAGCGGAAGTGACGCAGGCGGCGGAACTGGCCAACTGCGGCGATTTCATCCGGGACTTCAAGGACGGCCTGGACACGGTGGTGGGCGAGCGTGGCGTGCGGCTGTCGGGCGGGCAGAAGCAGCGAATTTCGATCGCGCGGGCGCTGCTGGCGCAGCCGGCGCTGCTGATTTTCGACGAAGCCACCAGCAGCCTCGACAGCGAATCGGAGGCCGCGATTCAGGCCGGCATGCAGCGGTTGATCCGCAATCGGACCACCTTCGTGATCGCCCACCGGCTTTCGACCATCCGCAACGCCGACCGGATTCTGGTGCTCGAAAAAGGACGGCTCATTGAGCAGGGCGATCACGCCACGCTGATGGCCGCGCAGGGTCGCTACTACGCAATGTACACGGCGCAATACGGCGTCGAAGCCGACCGGCTGCGGCTGCCCGGCGACCGGTTGGATCAGCCGGAGCCGCCGCCAGCGCCGGCGGAGGAAACGCCTACCGGCCAGCGCAGCGGCGGCCTGAGCGAGATTCCATTTCTGCGGCCGCCGACTGGATAGCTGCCCGCGGGGTCAGCGGCCAGCCTTCCAAAATTGCGGCAAGCCGGCGTGCGCTGGGGAAAATGAAAACCCAGGCTGCCGCGCTGGAGCGCAGCGCTCCCAGGAACGCGCGCGGCAGCGTGCTTGAAACCGGGGTGGGGAACTTGAATGCGCAGCGGCCCGGGTCGTGCCGCTTTTCAACCTGGCCATACAATAGGAGGCGCACATCTGGCGGTTCGAAATTGGACGGTTCGGGCTGGGCGCTCCAAGCGCACCGAATCGCTTCGGAGGAAGCTGGCACTGGTGGCGACACGGTTGCGTTTTCGTGCGGCTCACAGGGCCACGGCGCTCTGCGCCTGTCTGGCGGCGCTCCTGCTGGCTGGCTGCGGCAGTTCCAACACCGGCGGCGGTGCCGCCGGCTCACCGGCGGCGTCGGGCAGTGCGGCGGCCCCGGCGGCGCACCTGCGGCTGGTCATTTACACCTCGCATGGGGCCGAACAGATCGTGCCCTGCATTGCTCGATTCAAAAAAGCGCATCCGGAAATCGACGTGGTCGAGCCGCTCGACATGGGCGCGACCGAACTGGCCGAGCGGATCCGCGGCGAGGCGGCCAATCCGCAATGCGACGTGTGGTGGGGCGGCCCGCACTACGATTTCATCGATGCCGCCAGCCGGGGGCTCTTGCAACCCTACCGGCCAACATGGGCGGCGCATTCGCCCGCCGACCGCCACGATCCGCACGGCTTCTGGTATGGGCAGTATCTGACGCCGGAAGTCATCATGTACAACACGCGGGTGATTCCCAATCCGGCTGACGCGCCGCAGGACTGGGACGACCTGCTCCTGCCGCAGTGGAAAAACAAAATCGTCATCCGCGACCCGCCGGCCTCCGGCACGATGAAGGCAATCTTCGCCGCGATGATCTGGCGCGCGGGCGGTTTGACCGACTCGCCGGAGAAGGGCTTCGACTGGCTGCGCCGGCTCGACGCCAACACCGCGCACTACGCCGCCGATCCCGACCGCATGTACCAAGCCCTCAACACACCCGACACCCCCGTGACGGTCTGGAACATGGCCGACGCCTACATCCAGCACACGGTGAACAAATATCCGTTTGGGTTCATTCTGCCGAAATCGGGCACGCCGGTGCTGGTGGAGGGTATCGCGATCCCCAAGGGCGCGCCGGACCCGGAGGCGGCCAAAATTTTCTACGAGTTCATCACCTCGAAGGAGGAGATGATCTTCCAGGCCAACAAGCTGAACCGTATTCCCGCTCGCGACGACATTCCGCCGGATCGGCTTCCGAAGTGGATGACCGACCAGCCGATCAAGGCTTTCCCGATCGACTGGAGCAAACTCGCACCCAAGGCCACCGAGTGGATGGACATCTGGGATCGCACCATCCGCACCGCCAAGTAGAGCCCGCATGAATCTGCGCATCCAGGATCTCTCATTTCGTTACACCGGTGCACGCCGAAAAAAATCCGCGCCCGCCGCCGTCGACGGCGTGGACCTGGAGGTGGAGGAAGGCGAGTTCTTCAGCCTGCTCGGCCCTTCCGGCTGCGGCAAAACCACGCTCCTGTGGCTGGTGGCCGGTTTTCATCCGGCCGCCGCCGGGCGGATTCATTTCGGCACCAAGGAGGTGACCGATCTGGCGCCGGAGCATCGCAACGTCGGCATGGTCTTTCAGAACTACGCGCTGTTTCCGCACCTGACGGTCGCCGAAAACATCGCCTTCGGCCTGCGCACGCGAGGTGAACCCCACGACATCTACAGGCCGCGCGTGCAGGAAATGCTGACGTTGGTCGATCTGCCGGGGCTGGGCGAGCGCCGGCCGGGTGAACTATCCGGCGGCCAGCAGCAGCGCGTGGCGCTGGCGCGCGCGCTGGCCCTGAAGCCCGACATTCTGCTGCTGGACGAACCGCTCTCGAATCTCGACGCCGGCCTGCGCGTGACCACGCGCGGGCGCATCCGCGCGCTGCAAAAAAAACTGGGCCTGACCACCCTGTACGTCACCCACGACCAGGAGGACGCGCTCACCATGAGCGACCGGCTGGCGATTCTCGACCGCGGCCGGGTGCTCCAGGTGGGCACGCCAGCGGAATTGTACGAGCAGCCGGACGAACCATTCGTGGCCCGATTTCTGGGCCGCTGCAACCTGCTGAAAGCCAAGGCCACTGGCCGCGAGGGCATGGTGAATCTGGCCGGCCGCACGGCTGGTCCGATTCCCGCTTCCTCCCTGCTGCCCAAAGCCGCGCCCGCTGGCTGGCAGATGCTGGTGATGGTCCGCCCCGAATCCGGCCGCATCGGCACGGCCCACCACGACCCCCACGAATATCCCGGCACGGCGGCGATCGGCGATATCGAATTCGGCGCGCAATTCATCCGCATGGAGTACCTCGGTCCGCGCCGCATTCTGTTCTTCGACGCGCCCAACGTCTGCGACCGGCCGATCGAAATCGAGCTGGCCGGCTCCGAGCCGGTCCCCATGTTCGCCACGGCGCAGCCTGTGCGGCTGCACTTCGACGCCACTCGCGCCCGGCTGTTGCCACCCGAAACGGTGGATGAAACCGTGGCGGCCGAAGCGCCCGCGGAGCCGGCCAAGCCCGCGCCGCGCGGCAGCCGCAAGACCGCGCGCCTGCTGGCCAAGGCGGCCGAAGAACCGCCGCCGCCACCGACCGAAATCGAGGACTCCGGAGCATGATCCTGCGCGATCGCCGCTTGCAGTGGGGACTTGCCGCCGCCGTGCTTCTGGTGCTCACCCTGTTCGTTTTGTATCCTCAGACGGTGGTTCTGCGCGAAAGCCTGAGCGTGACCGGCACGGGCGCCGAAGTCGCGCCGCCACCGGGCGCAGCAACCCATTTTGGCTGGCGGCAATTCGGGCTGGTCCTGACCGATCCCTCCTATGTGCGGGCGATCGTGAATTCGGTTTGGATTTCGCTCGTATCGGTGCTGCTGGCGGCGCTGATCGGCGTGCCGGCGGCGTTCCTGGTCGACCGGGTGCGGTTCCCCGGCCGGCGGCTGCTCCTGGTCGCCGCCGTCCTGCCTCTGGCGCTGCCGCCGCTGGTCGGAGTGGCGGCCTTTTTCGATTTGCTCAGCAGTTCGGGGATGCTGGCGCAGATGATTCGCGCATGGACCGGCTGGGAGCCCTCCCTGTCGGGCTGGGCGGCGGTCCTGGTGGTGCATGCCTATTCCTTCAGCGTGTATTTTTTCGCGCTGACCCGCGCCGGCCTGGGGCGGCTCGATCCAACCCAGGAATTTGCCGCGGCCTCGTTGGGGGCGAGCTTCTCCCAGCGGCTGCGCCGAATTCTTCTGCCCGCGCTGCGGCCCTACCTGGTCGCCGCTGCGCTGCTCACCTTCATGACCTCGATGAGTTCCTTCACCGCACCGTATATTTTCGAACTCAAGAACTACATGACCGTGGCAATTTTCACCGCCAACCGGGAATTGCTGTACGAGCGCGCGGCGGCGCTGGCCACGATCCTCTCCTTCGTGAACGTCGGGTTCCTGATCGCTCTGCAGTTCGGGTTTGGCAGCGCCTGGCGTGCGCTGGGCGGCGGGAGCAAAGGCGAGACCGCCCCGCCGTTGCGATTGCAGTTCGCCTCCTGGCGCACCCGCCTGGCGCTGCTTGGCGGCAGCCTTGTTTTCACGCTGGCGATGCTGCTGCCCTTTGCGGTGATCGTGGTGGAAATGCTGGCCGATCGGACGGCTTGGAATGCGGCTGGCACCGCGTTGCCGCCGGTCTGGACGACTGCCCACATGACCTGGCTGGTGCAAAGTTCCGAAGCACGTGCGGTCATCTTCACCTCGGTGTTGGCCACCGGCATCGCGGTGGTGGGCAATTTGATTCTGGCGTTTGGCGCGGCCCTGATGATCGTGCGCGGCAGCCGGCTGGTGCGCTTGGTCACCGACCTCCTGTGCATGCTCCCGCTGGCGTTGCCGGGCACGGTGATCGCCTTCAATTTGCTGCGCGCCTTTGCCAACCCCTCCTGGCTGACGTTGGGTTTCACCCTGCCGAGCACCCTGGCGATCCTGGTCCTGGCCTATTTCATCCGCCAGGTGCCGTTGGCGGTGCGCCCGGTGGTCGCCTCGATGGCGCAGGTCGATCCGATCTTCGAACTGGCCGCGCAGGGGTTGGGCGCCAACGTCTGGACGATTTTCCGCCGGGTGCTGGTGCCGCAACTGTGGCCCGGCGTGCTGGCCGCGGCGCTCCTGTGCACGGTGGCCGGCTTGGGCGAATATGTCGCCTCGGTGATGCTCTTCAGCGCCAATGCCAAGCCGATCTCGATCGAAATTGCCCAGTTGGCGCGCAACCCCGCCACGCGGGGCGACGAATCGGCGCTGGCGCTGCTGCTGGTGATCCTGACCCTCCTCGTGCTGTTGGCCTACGCCTGGCTGACGCGGCCGCGGCAGCGGTGATTTCGGCCGCCTGGCCGCCTGCTGGCCGTTGGCCAATGTAAAATAGCCTTTCGCTGCGTCGATTTCGACGTCGGCCCGGCCGCTGGCGGCGCTCGTCGCGGCCGCAATCCGCGTCCAAACGGTCTGTGCAGTGTCTGCCCCGCGCCTCCCCGCCTTCGGGGGCAAGCTCGCTGCAGCCGGGTTTCCCCGAGCACAGGTCGTCGCACTGCCGCCATCGTTCCCTTCCGAGGTCCACCGTGTATCGCCTCATTTTCTTGAACGGCCCGCGTCAGGGCGAAAGCGTGGAAGTCAAGGACCTGCCGGCCGGCGGATTTACATTGGGCCGTGGCGAGCAGGTCGCGTTGCGCCTGGCCGACGGCCGCGCCAGCCGCGAACACGCCCGCATCCTGCTGCCCGAAGGCAAGCCGCCCACGATCACCGATCTCGGCAGCGCCAACGGTACGCACCTGAACGGCGAGCCGCTGACCGGCACCCGGGATCTCAAACCCAACGACGTGATCCGCATCGGCAAAGTGGAACTGCGCTGGTGCGTGGCCGGTTCCGACGCGAATCTGCCGACCGAGTTGGAAATCCCTGGCAAGGGCGGCAAAGACGGCGAAGCGGGCGAACCGAGCTACGAGACGATCGCCGTGAATGCGCGCGAGATCGCCCGCCGGCCGGGACAGAACGTCGAGCAGGACCGGCTGATGCTGCGCGCGCTGCTCGACATTGCGCTGCAGTGCCGCGAGTCGGGCGACCCGCGTGAACTGCTGCAGTCCGCCGGCAAACTGCTGGTCGGCGCGCTGGAAGCCGACCGCGTCTGGCCGCAGATTTTCACCGACCAAGGCGAACTGGTGGATGTCGCCGAGGAACCCTTCGGCCCGGGTGCGAAAATCAAGACCGGGCAGGCGCCGAGCCGCACCATCATCGACGCGACCCTGCGCACACACCAGGCGGTGCGCACCGATCCACGCCGCGACGCTCGTTTTTCCCACGCGCCTTCGATTTCGTCGGGGCAGATCGGCGCGGCGATCTGCGTGCCGATCCTGGGCCTTCCGCCGGGCGCCCAGGGTGAAGCCGCCCAGGGGATCGTGCTCGGCACGCTGTACGCCGACCGATTCGACCCGTGCGAGCCGTTCAGCGACGAGAATCTCGAAGTGCTCGCCGCTGCCGCGGTGCAACTGGCCGGCCCGATGCTGGCGATGACGCGCATGGCGGTGGCCATGGAAAACGTGAAGAACCTGCGCAGCAAGCTCAGCCAGCAGGGCAAGCTGATCGGCAACAGCACCGCGATGAAAGACGTGCGGGATTTCATCCAGCGCGTCGGCCCGACCGAAGCCAGCATTCTGATCCTGGGCGAATCGGGCACCGGCAAGGAACTGGTCGCGCAGGCGATCCATGATGCCTCGACGCGCGCCGAGGGGCCGCTGGAGGTGGTGAACTGCGCGGCGATGACCGAGACCCTGGCCGAATCGGAGCTGTTCGGACACGCCAAGGGCAGTTTCACCGGCGCCAACCAGGACCGCGCGGGACGGTTTGAGGTCGCCGACAAGGGCACCCTGTTCCTCGATGAAGTCGGCGAACTCACCCCCGCCTGCCAGACCAAGCTGCTGCGGGTGCTCGAGCAGCGCGAATTTTCCCGCGTCGGTGAGACCCGCGTGCGTCGCGCCAATGTCCGGCTGATCGCTGCGACCAACCGCGACCTGGCCGCAGAGGTCGCCGCCGGCCGCTTCCGCAACGATCTATATTTCCGGCTGAACGTCGTGAACACGATCCTGCCGCCGCTGCGTGACCGCGCCGAAGATGTCGGCGTCCTGCTGGACTATTTCATGGGGCATTTCAAGACGATCGCGCACCGGCCCGATCTGACCTTCCGGCCGGAGCCGCGCCGGCTGCTTTTGAGCTACGCCTGGCCGGGCAACATCCGCGAACTGAAGAACGTCTGCGAGCGCTTGGTGATTCTGGCGCGCGGGACGGAAGTCACGCCGGAGGATCTGCCGCCGGAAGTCCGCACCGGCCGCGACGGCACTCGAGCGCCCGGCTTGGCGCCGGCCGCAGCGAATACGACCTCGGTTGCCACGGCCCAGCCGGGCCATGCGGCCGGAGCGGTCGGGGCTGGACCAGCCGCCGATGCTTCCTCTCCCGCATCCGGCGACGGCGCGGCTGGCGCGCCCGCCGTGCTGGGTGCCTCGCTAGCCGAACTTGCAGAGATGCCGCTGGCGGAAATCGAAAAGCGCCACATCCTTGCGGTGCTCCGCGCGCAGGGCGGCAACCGCAAGGCCACCGCCGACCGCCTCGGCATCGACCGCAGCACGCTGTACGCCAAGCTGAAGCTGTACAAGATCGACGAGTAGGCTGCGGCGCCGCCGCTGCTACTCGCCCTTCGACCGCCCTTGGGCCACGAACAGGCGCCGATAGGGGACGTCGGCGGTTGCAGCGGTCAATGTGGACGGGGCCAACGAAAGGCCCAGGTCAGCGGCCGTGTCGGTCAGCCACTGGTGCACGCTGCTGCCCTCTTCGACCGCGACGACCGCGCGACCGGCGGCTTCAATCCAGGCCGCGATTTCTTCCTTCGTTGGCAGGCCGAAGCGGCGGTGTTCCTCCAGGAATTCGTGCGCCGCCGGCAGTGCTGCAGCCAGGGTCGCCTCGGCTTCTACCGCCGCCGCGCTGGCCACCGGGCCGGCCAGATACACGGCGCCGTTGCTCACCCGCGCCGCTTCCCGCACAAAATTCGGCCGGGCTGCCGCGGGGATGTGTTCGAGCACGTCGAGGGCGGCCACCGCATCGAAGGCGCCATCGGCAAAGGGCAGCGCGAGCGGCTCGCCAGCGCCCACCGCCGCCAGCCGCAGAAACCCGGGATGCTCGGCTGCGTGCGCCGTATCGACGATGGTGAGCTGCCGCTCGGGCAGCAGCGCTGCCAGCAGGCCGGGCGCGCCGCCGATGTCGAGCACCTGGCGGGCGCCTGATGCTTCCAGGCGCGCCGCCACGAGGCGATGCCGCGCCAGCATATCGCGCCCCAGTCCGTTGGCAGCTGCCGGGGCCTGCGGGGCGGCGGCGGCATGTTCTGCCAGGCAATCCACCTGAATTTCATGCAGGCACCGGAAATCCATGCCGCTCACGAGTAGATGCAGCAGCCCGTCGGAATCGCTCGCCGCTGGCGCCGCGACCATCCAGATCTGATCGTGCGTGCCAGCCGGAAGGGCTTGTGGCGCGGACTCCATGTCCGGCCGCCGAAAGGCCGGTGTCGCCAGCCACGCCACCCGCACCGATTGGGCCTCCGGATTGCACCCAACCCGCACCCGGCAGCAGCGCCACGCCATCGCCTTGTTGCCCGCGGGTTCATTCGCCTGCGCCGGTGCCGCGGGCAAAACCAGCGTGAAAACCGCTCGGCGTTCTCTCTGCGCCGCCGGTTCTTTACACCCCGCCGTGAGCGTCACCGGTCGGAACCAGCGGCCGTCTGGCCCCCGCGTCGGGGTGCCCAATCCATCGCGCTGATGGATCTCGCCCACTGGCGTCGATCGGGCTGGTTGTGTTCCGGGCGGGCCGCTTCGCGGCGCGCCCGAAGCGTCGGCCCCGCCCACTCCACCCGCCCCATCCTTTCCGTCGGCGTTTCCGCCATTTCCGCCAGGGCCGCTCGCCGACGCGGTGACAGCAGCAGGTCGAACCGCCGCGGCCGGTCCTGGCACGCCGCACCACGCATCCGCGGGCAGGTCCCGATCTGAAAATCCCCGCGCGAACCGTTCGGCCAGTGCGGCCCAATTTTCGGAGTCGAGGGCGACCCGGCCGATCAGCAGCTCCGGCGCGAAATTGGCCCGCTGCGATCGGAACGCCCACCGCCATCGCGACGACGGCAACGCGGCCAGAAACGCACTGAGTGCCGGCAGCGTGCGGCCGGTCGGCGGCAGTTCACGCGGAGCAAACACCGGGTCGATCAATTGCAGCCACAGGAGACCGTCGGGAGCGAGATGGGGATCGAGCGCCGCCACCAGCGCGCGGAATTCGCTCCGGCTGTCGCAGCCGGGGTGGATGTAGATCAGGTTGTACCGGGGCGCCGATTCCGCTGACGAAGGCCGGTTCCCAAGGCTGGATGTCGCCACGCGCAGCAAAAAATCCGCCCGCGCCTCGGCGCTCCAGGCAGTCACCGCCAGCGACTTTTCAACCTCCCCGAAAAGCGGTTCGTCGTCCGGCCTGTCGAGCAGTTCCAAAATCCGCCACGACCGCGGCGATGAAGCTTGGGAAGCGCCTCCGCCGGCGGTCCCGGCTCTTGCATCGAGGCGCACATTCGCCAATTGGCTGGCGGCGTGGAAGGGCAGCAGTCGCACCGCCGCGGGCAACACCGCCAACGCCTGCGCCCACCCGGCAGGACGGAGGGCGTGCAGGTCACTGCGCTCGACTCGATCGTCGCACGTCGTTTGCCTGCTGACGGGTCCGCCGACCGGACCGTTGGCCCGGGCGCCGCTCACGGACCGCCCAGCCGCCCGGTCACGACGAACAGCCGCAGCGGCTTCCGACCGTGGTTCTCGCCGGTGCCGCGCACGAGTTGCTCTTCACCGTGAGCATGCACCTGCTTGAGCCCCACCTGTTCCATCCAATCGGCCACCTGGTCGGGTTCGAAGCCGAGCCAGATGTCGCCCATCGCCTCGCGCACCCATTCCTGATCGTGCGCCACGATGTCGGTGACGATCGCGGTGCCGCCGTGGCGGAGCACTCGCACGGCTTCTTCGATCGCCGTCCGTGGGCTGGGTGCGTGATGGAGCACCAGGGTCAGGAAGGCGGCGTCCACCGACCGATCGGGCAGCGACAACTTCTGCATGTCCGATTCCACCAGTCGCACATTGCCCACGCCGCCGCGCGTGAGTCGGTCACCGGCCAGTTTCAGCATCGCCGGCGCGATGTCGCAGCCGATGGCGTGCTTCACGAACGGGGCGATCCGCGCCAGGAATCCGCCGGTGCCGCAGCCCACGTCGAGCACCGTCAGGCCTTCGGGCAGCAGCGCCATCAGGCCCTGGCTGAGCGCGTCCTGCCCGATGATCCCCTTGCGGATTTCGTCCCAGCGCGAGCCGGATTTTTCGAAGAAATCCAACGAGCGCGAGCGGCGGGCTTCCAGCGCCGTTTCCAGTTTCTTCAGGTCCACCTCCGGCAAACTGCGAGCAGCCGGTGGCATGCCCTGCCAAAGAGCGAAGGCCAGCCGCTGTTCCGGCCGGGCGTCGCCAGCGTTGCATAGCCGGTAGAAACTCCAGGTGCCTTCGCGCCGGTCGGCCACGAAGCCGCAGCTCTTTAGATAGGCCAGGTGACGGCTGACCCGCGACTGCGTGATGCCCAGGACCTCGACCAGTTCCTGGACGTTGAGTTCCTCCGCGTCCAGAATCGTCAGCAGCCGCAGGCGAGTGGCGTCGGCCAGTGCGCGGTAGCAGCGCGCGACACGATCCGGCGTTGCATCCGGCGGCAGCGGGGAGGCCGCATCTCCGGTGCGCGTGCGCCCGGCGGGCGGCTCGCCGCGAGTTCGCTGTGCTGGTGCTTTGGACCTGGTCATGCGCGTCCCTGCAATTTCAGAATCGCCGCGGCCAGCCCGAGATCCTCGGGCGTGGTGATTTTGATATTCCACGGTGAGCCGGGCACGATTCTAACCGCCAGCCCGCAGAACTCCGCCAGCGCCACGTCGTCGGTCGCCTCGAAGCCCGCCTGCGCCGCGCGTTCGAAGGCCGCCAGCGCATCGGTGAAGCGGAATCCCTGCGGCGTCTGCGCCAGGCGGAGGTTTTCCCGCGGCACGGTCGCGGTCACTCGTCCCTCGGCATCCGCCTGCTTGACGGTCTGTGTCACCGGGGTGGCCAGCAGCGCGGCGGGACATTCCTCCAACGCCGCCAGCACGGCGCGGATTTCCGACCCGGTCACCAGTGGTCGCGCGGCGTCGTGAAAAAGTACCCGCGCGGTCGAACGTTCCTCGGCGGAGAGCCGCCGGCCGACTTCGGCAAGCCCGGCGGCGCAGGAAGCTTGCCGAGTGGCGCCGCCTTCCACCACCGCGAGCACGGGACCGGCAGCGTGCGACAGCGGCGCGAGCAGTTCGCGCATGGCGGCGACATCTTCGTGGTGCGCCACCACCACTGCGCCCACCAGCGCCCCCGATTCAAACAGCCGTTCCACCGACCGCCGCACCAGCGGCAGCCCGTTCAATTGCAGGAGAGCTTTGTGCGGAGCGCCCGAACCGGACGCGGCCATGCGCGAGCCCACCCCGGCGGCGGCCACGATCGCCCAGGCAGGGCGGAGAGGCAGTGAAGGCGACGGCAGCGCGGACGTGGCGGAATCTCCTCGCGCCGCGGTGGCGGCGCCTGTTTCAGCGGGGTCCGGACCGCGCGCCGGCCGACGAATTGCGCGCCGAGCCGCTGGACTCACGCACCCCCGGAGTTGCCGTGCCCGGCGCGCCCGTCGTGCCGCTCACCGGAGGCACCGTCGTATTGGCCCCGGTCGCCCCCGTCGCCCCGCTCGATCCCATCGCACCGCCGGGGCCGGCGGAGCCTCCAGCGGCGATCGGACCGCCGCCCGCGGCAGGCGCATCTTCGATTGCTCGTTCGGTGGCCTCGGCTTCGTCCATCAATTCCGGCACCGTCGTGATCGACGGCAGTTTGTGTCGCGAGCTGCCTGGGTCGTTGGCGTCCGGCTGCGCCAGCTTCGCGAAGACCATCCGCCCGCTGGAGCTCTGGTGGGCGCGCAGCACCTCCACGTCGATGTCCTGGCCGATCATGTTCGAGGCTTCCTCGACCACCACCATCGTGCCGTCGGCGAGATAGCCCACACCCTGGCCCGGCCCCTGACCGCTCTTGATGATCCGCACGCGGATCGAAAGCCCCTGCAAAATCGGCGGGCGCAGCGCGGTGACCACTTCGGGCAGGCTGATGACGCTCAGGTTTTCGATCTGCGCCACCCGCGCCAGGTTGGCATCGGAGGTGAACAGGATGCCGTCGCGGCGTCGCGTCAGTTCGACCAGTTGCCGGTCGACGGTGTAGGTTTCGGGAAATTCCGCGGTGTCGTGGCTAACGATCAGCCCTTTGACGCTCTTCAGCTTCGCCAGGATTTCCAGCCCGCGCCGGCCGCGCATCCGTTTGCCCGGATGGCTGTGGTCGGCCAGGTTCTGCACTTCGTCGATCACGAAGCGCGGGATGATCAGCGATTTCGGCATCACGTTGGTCTGCAAGAGTTCGACGATGCGGCCGTCGATCAGCACCGACGTATCCACGATGATCCCGCCCGACGCCAGCCCCTGCCGAGCCAGGTCGATGTAGGGCAAAATGAAGCGGAACTGATCTTTGGTCTGGAAAATGATCGTGGTGGTGATGTAGCACACGAAGGTGGCCACCAGCGGCATGTATTCCAGCACGCCCTTGTCCAGCCATTGGCCGGTTTTCACCACCGAAACTAGGACGAAAATGCCGAACGTCAGGACCAGGCCGGAGCCGATCCCGAAAAAGGCCGCCACCAGCGCCTCGCGATATTGCCGCCGAAAGACGATTTCCAAGGTCACCAGCGCGCAGGCCAGCGCCGCCATGAAAAATCCGTAGTACACGCTTGAAGAGGGAATCCAGGTCGGTGGCGAACTGCCCAGCAGTTTGGGCCCCAGCAGCAGCCCGCTGATGAACGCCAGCAGCACAAAAATGCCCCGAAACAGGTTCAGGAGCATGCCGATCTCCGTCACCGCCGCGCGGCGCCAACGAAATTAGGCGGCGCAGGGGCGGGTTTTTCCGGCGGTTTCCAAATTTCCAATAGGCGATTGGAAACTTCCGTATACCGTATTATAGGTGCGTTCAGGCTGGATGCCTACCCGTTTCGCCGGCCACCCCGTGCCGGCTCCCCAGGACTCGACTCCCATGGCCGAAGGTGGCTTTTTCTCCCGCATCACCAAGGGCATCACCCAGACCTTCACCCGCGGCGTGACGGCGGTCGGCAATACCGTCAAAAAATGGTCCAAGACCCTCAACAAATTCCGCCTGATCCTGAAGGAAAAAGTCTACAAGATTCTCGTCCCCGGCCGCATCCTCGACCAGGCCACCCTGGATCAGCTCGAAGAAGCCCTCATCTCCACCGACATGGGGCCGCGCCTGGTCACCAAGGTCATCGACGAAGTCCGCACCGCCTACCTGGACAAGGAAATCCAATCGGTCGAAGGGATCATGGAGTTCATCGCGGCCAAGATTCACGCCGACCTGCCGCCGCAGGACGCCACCCCGCGGATGAATCCCAACGGCCCCACCGTGATTCTGGTCGTCGGCGTGAACGGCTCGGGCAAGACCACCTCCATCGGCAAGCTGGCCTGGCGCTTCAAATCCGAAGGCAAAAAAGTGCTGCTCGGCGCCGGTGACACCTTCCGCGCCGCGGCCGTCGAACAGCTTCGCCTCTGGGCCGAAAAACGCCTGGAGGTCGATATCGTCACCGCCGAGCAGGGCTCCCATCCGGCCACCGTCGCCTACAACACCGTCGCCAAGGCGGTGACCAAGGGCTACGACGTGGCGATCATCGACACCGCCGGGCGGCTGCACAACCAGGAACATCTGATGGAGGAACTGGCCAAGGTCCGCCGATCGGTGGACAAGGCGTTGCCGGGCGCGCCGCACGAAGTCCTGCTGGTCATCGACGCCAACCAGGGGCTGAACGCAGTCCAGCAGGCCAAAATCTTCACCCGCGTGGTCGAAGTCAGCGGCCTGATTCTCACCAAACTCGACGGCACCGCGCGCGGTGGCGCCGTGCTGGCGATGCGTTCGGAGGTCCGCGTGCCGGTCAAGTGGGTCGGGCTGGGCGAGAAAAAAGAGGACCTCGAACCGTTCGACGCCGGGATGTTCCTGAAGGGCATGCTGGACTTCAGCGAGGAAAAAACCGAGGCAGTCGAGGTCGAAGTCGGCGAAGGCGAGGACGCGCAGGCCAAGGCGCAGGCGGCGTCGAAACTAACCGGCGGCAAGGTAGTTTCCCAGCAGCAGATTGGATCGAAGACGGTCGAAGTGGAAGCGCCGACGGCGGGCGCTTCGGCCCGCTCCACACCGGCCGTCCCCGACGCACCCCCGCCCTCGGAAGAAGACGGACCGCCCGGAGAGGATGCCGCCGACACGCCGGCAACCCCGTCTGCGTCAGCCGCTCCGGCAGCCGTTCTGCCACCGTCCAAGCTCGTTACACCAGTCACGACCCCGTCACCGGCCCCGGCACAGTCCCCGGCCACGCCGCTTGCGCAAGTCCCAACCACCGCCGCGCCCAGCATCGCCGCCAACCCGGCCCAACCGGCTGAACCGGAAAAAAAGAAAACCTTCTTCGGCAAGCTGTTCGGCAAGTAGGCCGCGTCGTGCCGGGCTGCCATCGGCCGCCCTAGGTCGAGTCAAATCGCCGATGCGCGCTGCACGCGCCGCCGGGCCCGCGGGCGGGCACGCCCGCACTTCCTCCAAACGATCTCTTCGGCTCCGCGCCAACATCCACTCCCAGAGCGCGGGGCGTGATGACCGCGGCTTCAGCCTTCTCCCCCCGGCGTGCCTCCGCCAAACCGCGCGCGAAACTCGTCGATCCCGAGAAACGATTTCTTCGCCCGCCACCGGCCGGCCTCAGGCAGCAGGATCGCCACCACGCAGTCGCGATGCAGCGCCCAGACCGCTCGCGTTTCCGGCGGCGGCGGTTCGCCGTCGAGTTCCACCGCCAGCCCGCAAATTAACCGGCTGCAAACGTCGGCCCCAAGCCTACATAGGGCCTGCGGTCCGTGCGGCGCGCTGCGCAGTTCCTCCGGCGCGCGCGCCGTGAGCATCGCGTAAAAGGGCAGAATGTCCTCCGCCGCGAGGTGCTCCAGCGAATGCGCTTCCCCAATCCTCCACGAGCCCACCGCGGTCCGCCGCAGCGCCGCGATCACGCCGCCCGTGCCCAGCCGCGCGCCCAGGTCCCGCGCCAGCGAGCGCACATAATAGCCGGCTGAAGTCGTCAGTTCCAGGTCGATGTCCGGCGGCGTGTAGCCCACCACCCGCCAAGCCCGCAGCACCACCGGGCGGGCCTCCATCCGCAGCGGTCGCCCGGCCCGCGCCGCGCGATGAGCGCGCTTGCCGCCCACCTGGACCGCGCTGATCTGCGGCGGCACCTGCATGCGCTCGCCGGCGAACTCCGCCGCCAGCAGCGCTTCGATCCGTGCGCGGGTGGGGAATTCGCTCGGCGCGCCGCCCGCCGCTGCCGCTGCCGCGCCTGTCGCGTTCGCAGCATCCGGGACCAGAAAGCCTTCCCGACCTTCGATCGGCTGTACGTCCCCCCACACGTCGTCGGTGTCGCTGGAGAGGCCCAGTCGCACCGTCGCGAGGTAGGTTTTGTCGAGCGGGCTGAAAAATTCCAGTGCTCGGCCGGCGGTCCCGACCACCATCACCAGCAGCCCGGTCGCATTCGGGTCCAGCGTCCCCAGATGACCGACCCGCGCGGCCCCGCCGCCCCGCTTCAGGCCGAATTCCTTGCGCACGCGGTAGACCACACCATGACTGGTCAAGCCGGTCGGCTTATCGACCAGCAGGAAGCCGGACCGGATCGGCGGGCGATCTGGCGCTCGGTGGGCTGGAGGTATCGGCGCTGGGGTGGGGGATGCCGCGGAGCCCGAATCGGCCGAATCGGGCGGATTGGCCGGAGTGGCCGGGTCAGCTGCGTCGGCCGGGTCAGTGGGATCGATGGGGTCGGTCGGAATCATGGGTGCGAGCGCACTCGGGCAGGTGCCGAAAATGAGGCTGGAGCAGCCTTCTTTGGCCGCGAAGGACGCCACGGCCGGCCCGATTGTAGCGGGGTGAACTGGCGGCGGCGTGCTCCGCCGATGGGAAAATTCCGGCCCCGGCTAAAATAAAGGCCGCGTTAGTTCATCCCAACAGGTTGAGGACGTACTGTCGCCGGCTTCCCGCCGGTCGTCCGTCCCTCGGTACGGCTCCAAGGAGACCCATCATGCGGAAGCCCTTTGGCAGGATCGAAATGCGCGCCTGTGCCTGGCTGGCCGGGCTGCTGTTGGCCGCGGCGCCGGCCTTCGCCTACACCACCCTGGCGCCCCGTCCGGACGGCGACGTTCCGCACGACAACCAGGTCTGGTTCGGGATCGAATTCGGCGTCGGCTCGGGCCGGTCCTATTTCGCCGCCGCGCGCAGCAGCTCCGCCACCATGACCCGCCTGAACTTCAACGACGATTTCCGTTCCAGCGATGCGATCGGCAACATCATTCCCTCCTTTCATGTCGTGATGGGGCGGTATTTTCACTTTGAAACCTCGGCGCTGCTGCAGTTCGACCAGCAGTCGAGCGCCACGCTGTCGCGGACCGTGACCTTCGACAACCAGGTCTTCCCCAGCGGCAACCGGGTGCGCGCCAAGGACGACTTCTACGCCTGGAATTTTGATTTCCTGTACGGCGTCATCGAGGACCCCCGCAACGGCAGCTTCCGCCTGGGCGCCGGCTTCGTGGTGCAGGGCGCGCGCAGCGCGCTGAAGGACCTGACCGCCGGTTCGCCGGAAGTCAGCGAGTCGCTCACCGTGGTCCTGCCGGAAGTGGTTGCCGAGGGCGAACTGGTGCTCGATCCGCGCTGGGTGCGTCTGTATGCCCGCGCCGAAGCCGGGGGGCTGGACAACGGCTACAACTTCGGCGCCACCGCCGGCGTCCTGCTGCGCCCGGACCGCCATTTCGAATTCAGCTTCCACCTGCGCGCCTACACCGCCGGCGTGATGGACCCCAACAGCTACACCCACTACAACAACTACCTCGGCGCCGGCATCCAATTTATCTGGAGCGTCTAGCTCTACACCCCGACATTTGCGTCCGCCCTTCAAACCGCCGTCAGCATAAGTGGCACGGGCCGATGGCCCGTGGAAAAAAATCCGCGGCGAAGCCGCGGTCCATATCCCGTTTTTCTGTGGCTCGAACAAAATTCGAATTGCACTTCTGGCCTGTCGTCGCCGCGCTTCATCGCACCGCCGCCGGCATCCGCTGCGCGAGGAAATTGGCCAGAATCTTCGGCCCGCCCTCGGTCGAAAGAAAGCTCTCCGGGTGAAACTGTACCCCTTCCACCGGCAGCGTTTTGTGCCGGACCCCCATCAATTCTTTTTGCTCCGACCACGCGGTCGCGATCAGGCAGTCCGGCAGCGGCTCCTGCACGATCAGGCTGTGGTAGCGCGTCGCCTCGAAGGGGTTCGGCACATTGCGGAACAGCCCCAGCCCATCGTGGTGGATTGCACTGGTCTTGCCGTGCATCAGCCGTCCGGCCCGCACGACCTTGCCACCGAACGCCTCGCCGATCGCCTGATGCCCCAGGCACACGCCCAGAATCGGACATTGGCCCGCCATCCGTTTGATCGCCGCCACCGAAATGCCCGCCTCCGTCGGCGAACAGGGCCCCGGTGAAACCAGCAGATGGTCCGGACGCAGCGCTTCGACTTCCTCCACCGTCATCTCGTCGTTGCGCACGATTTTCATGTCCGCACCCAGTTGCCCCAGGCACTGCACAAGGTTGTAGGTGAAGGAGTCGTAATTATCGATGACCAGCAGCATGCCGGAAAACCTCCGCCCGGAACGGCCTGCGTCCCGCCGCCGCCTTTCCGCGCCAACAGTGTACCGCGGCGTTTGGCGAATCCCCCGATTGGCGTAGAATTTTGTGCCGCGGAATCAATTCCCGCGCTGTAGAGGAAATGCCATGGCCGAAGTATTGGATCTGATCGTCATCGGAGCAGGGCCGGGCGGCTACGTGGCGGCCATCGCCGCCGCGCAGCAGGGCTTCCGCGTCGTCTGCATCGAGAAAGACAAGTTGGGCGGCACCTGCCTGAATCGCGGCTGCATCCCCACCAAGGCTCTGCTGCATTCGGCCGAAGTCTTCGACCTGATCCAGCACGCCGGCGCCTTGGGCATCGAAGTCGCCCCGCCGCGCGCCAACTTCCCCGCCATGATCGAACGCAGCCGCAAAGTCGCCGAGCGCATGAACAAGGGCATCGAATTCCTGTTCCGCAAATACAAAGTCACGCGCGTGTTCGGCAGCGCGGAGCTGGTCTCGCCCACCGCCGTGCGGGTCACCGCCGCCGACGGCGCAGTCACCAGTCTCGAAGCCCGCGCGATTCTCCTGGCCACCGGCGCCCGCCCTAAGGACCTCCCCGCCGCCCCGTTCGACGGCACGACCATCCTCAGCAGCACCGAAGCGATGCTGCTGCCCGCTCAGCCGCAGACCCTGCTCATCGTCGGCGCTGGCGCGATTGGCGTCGAGTTCGCCTATTTCTACGCCGCCTTGGGCACCAAGGTGACCCTGGTGGAATATCTTGACCACGTGCTCCCCAACGAAGACGCCGAAGTGGCCGAACTGCTGGCCAAGAGTTTCGCGCGGCGCGGCATCGCGCTGCAGATGAAATCGAAGGTCACCGCCGTCGCGCGCACCGCCGCCGGCGCCCAAGTGACCATCGAAGACGCCGCCGGCGGCAATGCCCGCACCGTCGAAGCCGAAAAAGTACTGGTCGCCGTCGGCGTGGCCGCCAACACCGCCGGGTTGGGCCTGGAAGCCGCCGGCGTGAAGCTCGAACGCGGCTTCATCGTCGCCGACCCGGCCACCGGCCGCACCTCGGTGCCTTCGATCTACGCCGTCGGCGACGTCACCGGCGCAGTGCTGCTGGCCCACGCCGCCTTCGCCCAAGCCCACCGCGCCGTGGAGGATTTTGCCGGCCAGCCCGCGCATGACGATGCGAGCGGCGATGACACCGCCGCCGCCTTCGTCGAACAGGTGCCGCGCTGCGTCTACTGCCGGCCGGAGGTCGCCTCGATTGGCATCACCGAAGCCCAGGCCAAGGCCCGCGGCATCCAGACGAAGATCGGCCGCTGCCCCTACCTCGCCAGCGGCCGCGCGGTGGCCCTGGGCGACACGGAAGGCCTGGTGAAACTGGTCTTCGACGCCACCGACGGCACCTTTTTGGGCGCGCAAATCGTCGGCGCAGGAGCGACCGAAATCATCAGCGAACTGGCGCTGGCGAAATCCCTGCAAGCCACCGCCGAGGAACTCCTGCACACCATCCACGCGCACCCGACCCTGGCCGAAATGATTGGCGAAGCCACCGGCGTGGCGCTCGGCCGCGCCGTCCACCTTTAAATTAAACCGCCGCACAGCCGGCAGGGCTCGCGGCGCACGGCTCGCCGCCGCTTCGGCCCAAGTGCCGGGAAAGTGGCGAAGCAGTCTTGCCCAAGTACCCTGAAGTTGCCGCTGCACAAATCCCCCCCGGAAATGCCCCAAACCAAGGTGGCACGGGCCTATGGCCCGTGGCCAAAAAAGCCGGCGAAGCCGGCGCCATCAATTTCTTCCGCGCGTTGCGCGCATTCTCTTAGCTTCCAGCATTCTTCCGCGCGACCCGAGCCGATTGGTGCTCCCCCACCGTTTCCTCACGCGGAAACGCACCCGCCGCCGAATCCTGCATCACTTCCTCCTGAGTCGCCCCAACCAAAGCCAAGAAAAGGCCGGACTGGTCTTGCCGTGCGATCCTCTTCCTTTGGATCGAAGGAAGCCAACTGAAATTCCTGTGATTCCCCCGCCCGGAATCGCTAAAGTTCATCCCCCCGCCTTCCGAAAGAGGTCCGGGCTCGGTGTGCCCCGCGGCCGCCGGTTCGGAAGGCAACATGTCCAACGTCAGCTATCTGCAGGAAGTCCAGCAAGCACAGACCGCGCGGCTGAAACTGCGTTCGCTGCGGCACCCTGCGCAGGCCATTGGCACGGTGGTCGAAAACCTGTTGGCCCTCCGCCAGACCCCCGGCGATCCGCAAGCCGTGCTGCAGGACATCTGCACCTTTTACATTCTGCTCGTCGCCGAACCCGCCGCCGCTGGGCTGGACCGTCCGGACCTCGCGCGCGAAATCGCCATCGCCGCCGCCGCCTACGCCCGCCGCCAGGCACGTCTCACCCCCCGCGATCTGACCACCCTGCGGACCTCCGCCGAGCAACTCGCCGCCGCCGTGGTGGCCCTGAGCCGCGCCGCAGCCCTGGGCGTGGATGCCCTTGCCGCTCCTGCCACGCCCGGCGCCACCGCTTGCAGCGCTCTGCGCGATTTGTACGAGGAACTCTTGGCGCTCGAGTGGTCCAGCGCCACGGCCGGTTCCGTCGTCGACGGTGAGGCCGCTGCCTCCCCCTCTTCCTCCGCTCGTGGCCCGTTGCGCCGCACCAATGCCCGCCGCCGCCGCCAGGGCGCCTACTACACCCCGCTGCCGGTGGCCCGCGCCATCGCCGCGCGAACCCTGACGCCCCTGCTCGCCGGCTGCACCGACCTGAACGCGCTGCTGGCCCTGCGTGTCGTCGATCCGATGATGGGGCCCGGCGTCTTCCTGCACGCCGCCGGAGAACTGCTGGTGGCGCGCGGGGCCGAACTGAGTGCCGCGGCGCCGGGCGAACTTTGGCCGCGCGTCGCCGCCGACTGCCTGTACGGCGTGGACCTCGACGCCGACGCCGCGCTGGTCGGCGGCATCGCGCTGGCGTTCCTGAGCGGCGCGTCGATCGGTGCCCTGCACTGCCGCGGCGGGAACTCCCTGGTCGGCTCGGTCGATGCCGCCGTGGCCGTGACCCCGCGCGTCCAGCGGCAACTGGCCGACCTCCGCCGCGAACGGCTCGACCTGCGCCCCAATCCCGCCCGCCCCGCGAGCACCGCCTGCGCCGCGAGCGCCGACCGCGGCAGCCTCGATCTCCTGCCCGAACCGTGGCTGAACTGGGCCCGTGAATTCCCCGGCGTCTTTGGCTCCGCTCGCGACGGCCGCCCGGGCTGGAACGGCGCGCGCCTGACCGCCGGCTTCGACGCTCTCCTGTCCAACCCGCCCTATATATCTTTCTACAGCCGCGATTCGGCCAAGGGCGGCGCGGTGTCGCTCGAAGAGCAGTTCTTCCTGCGCGCCGGGATTCTCGACCGTGAGCTTCCCGCCGCGCTGCGCGGCCGCACCAACCTGTTTCTGCTGGCGCTGTGGGCCGGCGAGCAGTTGCTCTCGCGCGAAGCCGCCTCCGACCGGATCGCCGGCCGCGCCGGTTGGCTGCTGCCCGATACCTTTCTCTCCAACGAATCCTACGCCGGCTGGCGGCGCCATTTTCTCGAAGCCCGCCGCCTTGAAGCGGTCGAATGGATCCGCGTCGATCTGTTCGGCGAGCCCTCGCTGGGCAGTTCGGTGGTGTATTTCGGCGCGACCCGCGATGAGCAAGTGAGCGTCGATCTGTTCGACGGCGCGGGCGCGGCGCCGACGCCCAAACCGCGCGGCCGGCCCCGCAAGCCCGCCGCCCGCTCGACCCGCTCCAACCGCGCAACCAGCCCGGCCGCCGTCGAGCCCCCCGCCGCCGTCGAGCCCCCCGCCGCCGTCGTCGCCACGCTCCCCGCGGCGCGGCGCGAGCAATTCACGGTGGCCGATATTCTGGCCTTCCCCCACCTGGTCATTCCCACCATGCCGCAAGCGGCGCGCGCGCTGGTCGCGCGGATCGAACGCCTGAGCGTCCCGATCACCTCCTGGATGGAAGTCCGCGATGGCGTGAACCCCGGCCCGCGTGAATTCCGCGACCGCATCCTGCTCGACCGCCCCGATCCCGCCGATGCCGCCGTGCGGCCGCTGATCGTCGGCGGCGACATCGAACCCTTCGCCGTGCGCGTCTCCTCACGCTGGATTCGCCACGATCCACGGCTCATCACGCCGACCATCCGCAAGCAGGGCGCCTCCTTCCGCGCGCCGGAGCTTTTCGCCGGTCCCAAAATCGTCTCGCGCCAGACCGCCAGCCATCCCATTGCCGCTCTGGACTTCGACCGCCGCAGCGCCATCAATTCGGTCCACATCATGATTCCCGGCCAGACCCTCCCCTTCGACGCCGACCCGCTGCGCAGCCTCTGGATGATCCTCGGCTGCCTGAATGCCGGGCCGCTGACGTGGTACTACCGCCAGCGCTGGATGGAAAACCGGCGCGTCTTCCCGCAGGTGCACATTTCCTCGCTGCGCCAGTTGCCCATCCCCACGCTGCTGCGTGAAGCCGCCGCCGCCAGCCGCCTGGCCATGGCCGCCGAACAGACCGCCGCCGCTACGCGCGCCGGTGCGGGGCCTGCGTCCGCATCCTTGCGGCGCAGCATCGACGCGTTGCTGTTGAACGCCTGGCAGATCACACCCGCCGAATGGCGCGCCGCCTGAAGGGGCCCGTGCCGCCATTTGTTTGTTGCCCCAAAATGCCATCCACCCAAGTGGCACGGGCCGATGGCCCGTGGCCAAAAAAGCCGGCGCAGCCGGCGCCATTAATATCCTGCGCGCGCAGCGCGCACTCTTTTTCCCCCAACAAACCGACATTACACGAATCCCAGTTAATTCCTGCCGTCCCGTATTCAACTGATTTCGGTCGTGTTTCCCATGTCCCCTCCCAGCCAACCTGTTCCCGAGCCCAACCCAGATTTATCCATCGATTGCTTTCTTTGCGCCAACGGCGCAAAACAAGACAGCGAAGGGTTGGCCGCAGGCCTACCCTGGAACAGGCGCCTGCATGGACATCTGCCGCGCGACCCGAGGCGATCACGGTTCCCCCGCCGATCCACCGCGCGGAACCGCACCCGACCTGAACCGCATCCATCGTTTTCGATTCAGCCCCGGGAACCGATGTCGCACAGGCAGGTATTTTCTGAAGTTCTTTTTACACTGCCTACCGCGCATGAACGATCACGCTGAAAAACCAGAACAGCAGCCCCGCCCGCATCGCCAGCACCGTCGTCAACCCGATCGCCGCCCAGCCCACCCAGTGCTTCGGCATCAGCGCCAGCAGCGTGGTCCGCGAACTGGCCAGCACCGCTGGCAGACTCGCCGCCGGAGCGCCCGCACCGCCATGCCCAACGCCACCGCCGCCCGCTGCTGTGTGTCCCCCTGCCGGGGCCGTAGCCGCCGCATGGTTGGAGCCTGCCGCGACCACCGCCGCGCCGGCCGCCCCGGGCGATGAAGCCCCTGCCCGTGCGCGCCGCCGCTCCCGCCGCGGCTCCAGCCGCGAATCGGTCCGCGAATCGGAACGGCCGTCGCGCGATGTTTCCCCCCGCGAATGTTCCATCCGCGAATCGCTGCGGCTGTCCCGATGCCCGTCCAGGCGGCTGTCGAGCATCGGATGGCGCGGGTAGCGGCCCGAAGACTGCGACCGTTTGCGTCGCACCGGCACCATCTGGACCGGCTCGGGGCGTTTGCCCGCGTGAGGCGGCGCCTTGCCGGCCACGACCGCTTCGAGGTCTTCGATCAACAGATCGCAGGATTCGTAGCGTTCATTGAGCGCCTTGGCCATCATCATCCCGAGCACCTGGCAGCAGGCCGGCGGCGTGTTCGGCGCCAACGTCCGCGGATTGGGCGGCGGTTCGTTGATGTGCTTGGTCAGGAGCATCGTCGCGTTGCTGCCCTGGTAGGGCATGTGCCCGGTGAGCATCAGAAAAAACAGGCAGCCGAGCGAATAAATATCCGAGCGCCCATCGATGCGGTTTAGCTCCCGCGCCTGCTCCGGCGACCACGTGTCGGGTCGCTCGGTGCCCCCGGAAAGCATCGTCAGCTTGACCTGCCCGGTTTTGGCGATCAGCAGATTGTTCGGGTGCAGATGGCGGTGCAGCGCCCCGGCTTTGTGCACCGTACGGAGCGCCCGCGCCGCCTGCAGCGTGATATCCAGCGCCCGGCGCGGGTCCAGCCGCACCTGCCGGTGGACCAGATCGCCCAGCGCCAGCCCTTCGATGTACTCCAGATCGTAGTACAGATGCTCGTCGATCAACCCGACATCGTGGCTTTCGGCGATGTTGGCATGTGCAATGCCCGCGATGGTCTTGATCTCCTGCCGGAAACGCTCGGCGAATTGCGGCCGCACCGACAGATCGCGGGGCAGGATTTTCAGCGCCACCTGGCGCGTCAGCAACGTGTCTTCGACCAGGTACAGCACCCCCATCGTCCCTTCGCCCAGCTTGCGCACGATCTTGTATTTGCCGAACCGTTCCCCCGACTGCAGAATCCGGTGCTTGCCGCCGATGCGCCCGCTGCGGATGTCTTCGCGGTGCCGCCCGATCACCTGGCTGTTGCGCAGGCTCTCCAGGTCGTCGAGCAGCGCCCGGCAGCTTTGGTAGCGTTCGTTGGGCTCCTTGGCCATGCACTTGCGAATGATGGTGCTCAGTTCCTGCGGGACCTCGGGCACCAGTTGCCGCACGTCAGGGATCGGCGTGGTCAGATGCATCTGCATGACCGCCTGCGGCGTCGCGGCCATAAACGGCACCTGGCCGGTCATCAGCCGGTACATCAGGATGCCCAGCGAATAAATATCGGAGCGCTCGTCGACATCGGCCCGCCCCCCGGCCTGCTCCGGCGAGATATACAGCGGCGTGCCGATGGCGTGGCCGGCGACGGCGAGGTTGAACCCGGAGGTCTGGATCGACAGCCCGAGGTCCAGAATCTTCAGCGTGCCGTCGTTGCAAACGTACACGTTGGACGGTTTGATGTCGCGGTGCACGATGCCCTTGGCGTGCGCATGCTCCAGGCCGTGCGCGAGCTGAATGGCGAAGTTCAACGTTTCATCGACCGTCAGCCGGCCGGCCCGCGTGATCACATCTTCCAGGGAGTGGCCCTCGAGGTACTCCATCGCGTAGAAAAAAAAGCCGTCGATCTGGTCGATGTCGTAGACCTGAATGATGTTGACGTGGTTCAAGCCGGCCGTCAGTTTCGCTTCCGAAATGAATTTGGACACACGCTTGGGGTCGCGCGAAACCTCGGGCGGCAGCAGCTTGATCGCGCATTTGCGTTCAAGCTTGTTGTCCTCGGCCAAGTACACCGCGCCCATGCCGCCTTCGCCCAGCTTGTTCAGCAGCCGGTATTTACCCAGACGGCGGACGCGGCCGGCTTCGAGGTTTTCCAAGTTGGCTTCAAGCTGCTCCCGCTGCACCGCTGTGATCAGCCGACGCTGAATGAGGCTGTCGAGAAACGGCGGCACCGGCAGGCCGGCGCGCTCCAGCTTTTCGCTCGCCGCCAGCACTTCCTGAGCCTGGGCGGCGGTCACGAGACTCATGGTGACGGCCAGTTGAGCCAGGCGCTGGTTGTTGGCGGCGAAGGTGGAACTCATGAGTGAAAATATACACGATGGCCGCGGCCCCGTCGAACCCAATTCGGCTCCAGCCCCGCTTCCCCGCCCCAGCCCCCAAAACGGGTACACAGGCCGTATCGGCCTAGTGGCGCATCAAGATTCAATGTGGCGGTGGCGTGGCGGAAGCGCCCCCCTGGGAGCGCCGGCGTTCACACCTATACATTACCCACATCTTCTTTGGGTGCTATTTTGTCTTCCAGCCCCGGCTTTCACCCCGTTCTTGCAGCCACCCCATACGGCCTCCACACGCGTGATGATTTTAGCGCCGGAGGCGCGGCAGAATCATAGCCCAGCAGTTGGCCGGAAGGCGCAGCCTGGAGGCCATCTGCTGGGAAAGCGGTGCGCAGCAACGCGCCCGCGCGACCCGAAGCAGAACCACGCATGCGACCTTCCATCGCGCGGAACCGCATGCAACGTTCAACGAAGGGGATGCATTTCAACGCACCGCCCACGACCTTCCGCGCGGATAAACGTGGGAAACGCGACATCGCCTCGGACCGCGCGAGGCAGTCTGGCAATGCGTCGAAATGCATTTGCTTCCTGGAACCCCGGCTGCGCTCCCACGCGATGGCTGTGTAGAAATCTTCGCTCCCCAATCGCTTTCTTGGCCCTGCAAGGAGCGCGCCCGTCGGCTGGCAACCGGAGGTGAAAACTTCAGGAAAGCCAGATCAGTGGCCGGCGGCGGGCGCCGCGGGCGTTTCCGGGACGCCCCAGAAGCGCACGGTGTTATCGAGCCCGGCGCTGATCAGCGTCTTGCCGTCCGGCGAAAACGCGCATTGGATCACAAAGTTGGTGTGTCCTTTCAGCGTGGCCAACAGCGAACCGTCCTGCGCGTACCACAGCCGCACAGTGCGGTCCTGCGAGGCGCTGGCGAGCACCTTGCCGTCCGCCGACCAGCTCACGGAAAAGACCGGCCCTTCGTGCCCGCGCAACGTCTCCTGGACTTCGCCCGTGTTGGTGTTCCAAATCACCACCGTGCCGTCGAACGAAGCGGTGGCCAGTCGGGAGCCGTCGGGGCTGTAGGCGGCGCAGGTGATGCGCCCCTGATGATGGCCCAGCGTCCGGATATTCAGCCCGTTGGCCGGGTTCCAGATGCGCACCGTCTTGTCGTAGGACAGCGACCAGATCCACTGAAAATCCGGCGAGAAGCCGCAGGCGGAAATGATGCTGGTGTGCCCGCTGAACTTCTGCAACATGTCCCCGTTGTCCACGTTGAACAATCGCAGCGTGTCGTCGGCCGATCCCGACAGCAGGTGCGATCCGTCCTGGTTGTAGCACAGCGCCAGCACCGGTTTGTCGTGCGCTTTGATGGTCCGCAGCGGCTGGCCGGTGCCGTCGTACAGGTAAATTCGCGAGTCGGTGCAAGCCAGCGCCACCGTGTTTTTGCGCGGCCCGATTGCCACTGCCTGCACCGCCGCCGTCGGGCCGCTCAAAGTGGCCAGCGCGGCGCCGGGTTTGCCGTCCTTGATCGGCCAGAGGCGGCCGGTGTTGTCGCGCGAGCCGGTGACAATCAGGCTGCCGTCCGTGCTGAAGCCGGCGCAGGTCACGTCGTCGGTGTGGCCGGTCAAGCTTCCCAACAGCGTCCCGTCGGCCGCATAAAGCGGCGGCGATTTGCTCCCGTCCAGGGCTAGAAAATTCGCGCTGGTGGGATTCCAGACCACCCCGTGCATCAGGCCGCCGGCGGTCTCGACCTTGCGCAGTTCCACGAATTTCTTGTAATGCGCCAGACTGTTGTCGAGCTCCATCTGCTCCGGATCGTAAAATTGACTATACGGATTGGTGGTGTCCAGCACCGCACCCCACAAAGCAGCGGTGTGATCGGCGCAGGCGCTCAGCAGAACCCGCCCGGTCGGGCCGAATTGCAGCGCGGTGATGGCGCCTTGCGATCCCCGCAATACGCAGATGGTCTCGCCGCCCGGCGCCGCCCACAGCCGGATGGTGTGATCGGCCGAACCGCTGGCAAACGCCGCACCGTCCGGCGCGCAGGCGAGCGCCGTAATGGCGGCGGCGTGTTCGGTTCGCTCAGCCAGGATTTTATGGTTCAGCGGATCGATGAACGCCAGGCGACCGTTGGCGAATCCGGCCAGCAGACTGGCGCCGGCGGGATCGAGCGCCAGCTTGGTGACGGCCACGCCCTTGCCTTCGATTCGCGCTGGCGCGCCGGCGGTCGCAGGATCGCCGATCAACACGCTGCCGTCGTCGGCGCCCAGCACCACATAGCGCCCCTTGGGATCGAACCGCCCGGCGGTGAAGGCGGCTTTGTCGAGCGCGAATTTTCTGACCAGGGCGTAGGTCTTGGCGTCGAAGACCCAGGCGCTGTCGCCGCCGCCGACCAGCAACTGCTTGCCGTCGGCACTGATGCGGGCGAAACAAAGTTTGTCGTTGAGCCCGTCAAACAGGTGAAGCTGTTTACCGTCGGGCAGCGACCAGACACGCGCCGTCTTGTCGGCGGAGACACTCAGCAGCCGCGTGCCGTCGGGACTCACGGCCAGCCCGCGGATGGCGTCGGTGTGGCCGCTGAGCGTCTGCAGGGTGCGGCCGGTGAGGGCGTCGCGGAGCACCACCGCGCCGTCGTCGGCGCCGCTGATCAGCCGCAATCCATCGGGGCTATATAGTACAAACCGGATCGGCTTGGCGTTGTCTTGAATCACGTGATTCTGCGCGCCGCTGCGCGCGTCCCAGAGGCACAGCGCGCCGCCTTCGCCGGCGGTGGCGATCGATTTGCCGTCGGGGCTGAAAATCGCGGCCGTCACCGGGGAAGTGTGGCCCTTGTACTGGCGCATCACGTTAAAATTGCCGAAGCGGCTGGCCAACTCCGCACTGGCGGGCGGAGTGACCGCAGGCGGCGCACCGGTGGGTGGAGCCTCCTCGGCGCGCAGCGTTGCGGCGAAAAAAAGGAGTCCGGCCACGAGGACACGGAGCGATACTTTCATAGGAGAAACATCCTGTCAAACGGTTTGCACACAGTACATTGTAGCGAGCGGCAAGGCCGCGCCGAGTGCAAAATGGCAGCGCAGCTACAGGAAAGCGGCAAAATGGGGAGCGCCAGCGAATTATTTCACGCCGCAACGCCCGATTCACGCTCAATCGGCGCGATCAAAGGGGTATTCGCCAGGCTGGACGAAGCGCCACAAACGTCTACCATCAAGCCAGTTGCAAGATTAAAAGGTTGCGCACGTGCATTTTGGGACGGCCAACGGTTAACACAACCCAAATATTTCTCAAATAAGGCCTTGCACACCGAGAACTCGTACGGTATAGTTTGGACTTGAAAATAATGCGGGCGAAAGCGCCACTTTCCAGTGTGTCGAAGGTCGCAAAAAATATTTGCGAAAAACGATTGACACAAAAACGAAAGCGGGTAAATTTTCCCACCTCGCTGCACAAGTGAGGCCTGTTTCAGCGTCCTGAATCAAAAGGGATGCAGAACGCAGTTTTCAACGAAGACCGGTTTTGGCAGGCTGACCAAGGTCAGCGTGTCGAACCAGTTTCGGACGATCTTTGACAACCGAAGATAAGCAAAGAGTTGTGTACTCGGAGGATGTGAGTCCTTGGTCGCCGATCCATCGATGGGCGACACAAGGTTATCAGCTCCGGCTGTTCCGCTTACCGGCGGAATGGCCAGGACACAACTGGAAAATCGCTGTCACGCACACACGTGACGGCGGTCAACAGTTCGACCAATTAAGCGATGGATAAAACCTGAGTCGCCTGGTCCGGTCAGCTTCGGCTGAGTGGACTGAGCGATTCATCAAAAAGCCAATAGCGCGACGCAAGTCGCGATAACAAGCTTTAATTGAAGGGTTTGATCCTGGCTCAGAACGAACGTTGGCGGCGTGGTTGAGGCATGCAAGTCGAGCGAGAAAGGGTTTCGGCCCGAGTAAAGCGGCGAAAGGGTGAGTAACGGATAGTTAACGTACCACGATGAGGAGAATAACCGAGGGAAACCTTGGCTAATGCTCCATAAGACCACGGGTCATAAGACCTGGGGTAAAAGATAGCGTAAGCTTTCTGCTTCGTGAGCGGACTATCTACCATCAGCTAGTTGGCGGGGTAACGGCCCACCAAGGCTACGACGGTTATCCGGCCTGAGAGGGTGATCGGACACACTGGGACTGAGACACTGCCCAGACACCTACGGGTGGCTGCAGTTCGGAATATTCCGCAATGCAAGCAATTGTGACGGAGCGACGCCGCGTGTGCGATGAAGGCCCTTTGGGTCGTAAAGCACTGTCAGTGATTACCAAATTGGAGGGTGTTAACAGCGCCAGCCATTGAGCAGTCACAGAGGAAGGAGCAGCTAACTACGTGCCAGCAGCTGCGGTAATACGTAGGCTCCAAACGTTGTTCGGTGTTACTGGGCTTAAAGGGTCCGTAGGCGGTTCGACAAGTCAGGTGTGAAATCCCACGGCTTACCCGTGGAACGGCACTTGTTACTGTCAGACTCGAGGCACGCAGGGGTAACCGGAATTCTGGGTGTAGCGGTGAAATGCACAGATATCCAGGAGAAGACCGACGGCGAAGGCAGGTTACTGGGCGTGTTCTGACGCTGAGGGACGAAAGCATGGGGAGCAAACAGAATTAGATACTCTGGTAGTCCATGCCCTAAACAATGTACGCTAGATAGGAGAGGTTCGAATGCCATTCCTGTCGACGAGAAACCATTAAGCGTACCGCCTGGGGAGTATGGTCGCAAGGCTGAAACTCAAAGGAATTGACGGGGGCTCACACAAGCGGTGGTGCATGTTGCTTAATTCGAGGCAACGCGAAGAACCTTACCCGAGTTTGAAATGCATTGTTCAGTCTATGAAAGTAGATGGCTATAGCAATATAGCGAAATGCACAGGTGTTGCATGGCTGTCGTCAGCTCGTGTTGTGAAATGTCGGGTTAAGTCCCTTAACGAGCGAAACCCTTGTCCTTAGTTACCAGCACGTTATGGTGGGAACTCTAAGGAGACTGCCGGTGATGAACCGGAGGAAGGTGGGGATGACGTCAAGTCTTCATGGCCCTTACACTCGGGGCTGCAAACGTGCAACAATGGACGGTACAAAGAGGACCAAGGCCGCGAGGCGGAGGAAATCTCGAAAGCCGTTCCCAGTTCGGATTGGAGGCTGCAACCCGCCTCCATGAAGTCGGAATCGCTAGTAATCGCGGATCAGCTACGCCGCGGTGAATATGTTCCTGAGCCTTGTACACACCGCCCGTCACGCCACGAAAGCTAGGGGCACCTGAAGACGTGTATCCAACCTGGAAAGCGTCCAAGGTTAATCTAGTGATTGGGACGAAGTCGTAACAAGGTAGCTGTAGGGGAACCTGCGGCTGGATCACCTCCTTTCTAAGGGGATCATCTTAGATTCCTAGGCCACTCATTCGCAAGAATAAGTGCTCTGGAAATCCTTTTATTCGCACATCTGATGAGTACACAATTCTTTGCTTATCCTCCGGAACGAGACGCTCCTGGGCGGCCCATGCGCTAACGGCTGAACCCGCCTGACCCGGTTTTTTCGGCGGGCGTATAGCTCAGTTGGTTAGAGCGCGTCCCTGATAAGGACGAGGTCGATGGTTCGAGTCCATCTACGCCCACCATCGCCTGCGGACGACATCCGCCGGCTCTTGGGGGCATAGCTCAGTTGGCTAGAGCACTAGCTTTGCAAGCTAGGGGTCAGGGGTTCGAATCCCCTTGCCTCCAGGTGTTTTGGCTGATGCGCGAACATAGCGGGCGCCCTGAATGATCAGGACGACAGGCGGGTCTCTTGCTTCGGAACCATGTCGCCGGTTGCCTCCCCCACCCTTCCAAGGGTGCGCGGGGACGATCAGGCGAGATGGCTCCGGTTCTCCGGTGCAATCTCGGTCTTTGACAATCGATAGAATGTATAGCAAACGATGTGTGGCAATGGTCAGCTGCGTGTCGGGATCAGCAATGATTTCGAGGCGTGAGCTGACACAGAACCAGTTTCGAATGTTGTCGTCGCAAGACGACGATGTTCATATTTTGAGCCGAAAAGCGATCTGCGTGGATACTCATGCCACGCGAGATCGTTGAGTTCTCGGGCCGCGTCCGTATTGGTTTTGCCGTGAGGCGATGCCGGTTCGTAGTCGGACTTTCGAAGTGATTCGGAAGAGTCGAATTCCGTGGTCAAGTTACTCAAGAGCGTACGGAGGATGCCTAGACGATAAGAGACGAAGAAGGGCGTGTTAAGCTGCGAAAAGCTTGGGGTAGCTGCACCAAAGCGACTTTCATCCCAAGATCCCCGAATCGGGCAACCGGTAGTGGTAACCCACTCACTTTACTCCGAATACATACGGGTAAAGAGTCAACCCAGGGAAGTGACACATCTCAGTACCTGGAGGAAAAGAAATCACAGAGATTCCGTCAGTAGTGGCGAGCGAAAGCGGAACAGTCTAAACCGGAGGCGTGCCAAGGTTACAGCCGTTGCGCAGCCGGTGTTGCGAGAGCCGTCAGGGAAACTGTAATGACCCAAACGAGCAAGAAGCGTGCGAGTCCAACCGGTTTGGAAGACCGGACCATAGAGGGTGAGAGTCCCGTGGGCGTAGCTGTTTCTCTCGTGATGGATTTCTCAAGTAAGCCGATGCACGTGAAACGTCGGCCGAATCTGGGGAGACCTCTCTCCAAGACTAAATACTCCTTATCGATCGATAGCGAATAGTAGTGCGAACGAACGGTGAAAAGCACCCTTTAAAAGGGAGTTAAAAGACCTGAAACCGTGCGCTTACAAGCGGTCGGAGCCTCCTGTAGCAATACAGGGGTGACGGCGTGCCTTTTGAAGAATGAGTCCGCGAGTTGCTGGTTATGGCAGGTTAAGTGCCGTTAGGTACGAAGCCATAGGGAAACCGAGTGCGAAATGCGCGACAATATGTCATAAGTAGCAGACCCGAAGCCAAGGTGATCTATCCATGTCCAGGATGAAGCGAGTTTAATAGCTCGTGGAGGTCCGAACAGGTCCGGGTTGAAAACCAGTCTGATGAGGTGTGGATAGGAGTGAAAGGCTAATCAAGGTTGGTGATATCTGGTTCTCCTCGAAATGTATTTAGGTACAGCGTCGGATGTTAACCCACGGGGGTAAAGTACTCTCTGGACTAGGGGGCCCACCAGCCTACCAACTCCTAAGAAACTCTGAATACCGCGGCGAACTATCCGGAAGTGAGACGTGGGGGGATAAGCTTCTGCGTCAAAAGGGAAACAGCCCAGATCATCTGCTAAGGTCCCCAAGTTCAGCTTAGTTGGTAAGGTAGTAAATTGGCTTGGACAGCCAGGATGTTGGCTTAGAAGCAGCCATCATTTAAAAAGTGCGTAATAGCTTACTGGTCGACGCCGATTCGCGCCGAAAATGAACGGGTATAAGTTGAACACCGAGGCAGTGAATTTGTCAGATAAGGAATCTGGCAAGTGGTAGAGGAGCGTCGCAAGCCGCAGTGAAGGGTAAGGGTAACTGAACCTGGAGTGCTTGCGAGTGATTATGCGGACACGAGTAGCGACTAAAGGAGTGAGAAGCTCCTTCCCCGTAAAGATAAGGTTTCCGATGGAAGGTAATTCCGCATCGGGTTAGGCGGGACCTAAGACGAGGCCGGAAGGCGTAGTCGATGGACATATCCAGGTTAATATTCCTGGCCCTCCTAGATTCTGTGAAACGGCGGCGACGCATACTGTAGGGGTCTGAAACCCATGTTGGGGTAGCTCGAAAGGGCGTTGATACCCGGTAGGTGTGCCTAGAAAAACCGCTTGTGGAGAATCGATGGAGCCCGTACCGCAAACTGACACAGGTATCTGAGGCGAGTAGCCTAAGGGGCGCGTGAGAACAATCGTGAAGGAACTCGGCAAATTAGCCCCGTAACTTCGGGATAAGGGGCGCTCGATCGCCATGGTAGGGAGCAATCCTGAAACGTGGAATGCGAGTCGCAGAGAAATGGAAGCGGGAACTGTTTATCAAAAACACAGGGCTGTGCTAAGTCCAAACGACGATGTATACAGCCTGACGCCTGCTCTGTGCCAGAAACTCAAAGTGAGCGGTTAGCCCTCGGGCGAAGCTGCGAGCCGAAGGTCTGGTTAACGGCGGCCGTAACTATGACGGTCCTAAGGTAGCGAAATTCATTGGCGGGTAAGTTCCGTCCTGCATGAATGGCGTAATAACCGCTTCTCTGTCTCCACGGTTGACACGGCGAAACTGTAGCTGTGGTGAAGATGCCACATACCCGTAGCTAGACGGAAAGACCCTGTGGACCTTCACTGTAAGCTAATACTGGGTTTTTGTCTTGATTGCGTAGGATAGGTGGGAGACGTTGAGGCCTGTTTTTCGGAACAGGTTCAGTCGCCGTTGAAATACCACCCTCTCGAGATGAGAATTCTAACTGCGTTCCCTATATCGGGGCGCAGGAAAGTGTTAGCCGGGCAGTTTGACTGGGGCGGTCTCCTCCTAAAAGGTAACGGAGGACTTCAAAGGCTCCCTCAACATGGTTGGCAATCATGTGTCGAGTGCAAACGCAAAAGGGAGCTTAACTGCGAGACATAACGGTCGAGCAGATACGAAAGTAGGAGTTAGTGATCCAGCGGTTCCGAGTGGAAGGGCCGTTGCTCAAGTGATAAAAGGTACCCCGGGGATAACAGGCTGATCTCCTCCAAGAGTTCATATCGACGAGGAGGTTTGGCACCTCGATGTCGACTCATCGCATCCTGGGGGTGTAGTAGCTCCCAAGGGTTCGGCTGTTCGCCGATTAAAGCGGTACGTGAGTTGGGTTCAGACCGACGCGAGTCAGGTCGGTCCCTATCTGCTATGGGCGTAGGAATTTTGAGGGCTCTTGTCCCTAGTACGAGAGGATTGGGATGAACGTACCCCTGGTGTTCCAGTTGTCCTAACAAGGGCACCGCTGGGTAGCTATGTACGGTCGGGATAAACGCTGAAAGCATCTAAGCGTGAAGCTCAGCCCAAGATCAGAATTCCCCGTGAGGAACGTTGTAGACTACGACGTTGATAGGCTGGAAGTGTAAGGTCAGCAATGATTTAAGCGTACCAGTACTAACCCTCCCCTGGACTTGACCACGGTATTCGCTTCTTCCAATGACTTTCGCGCCGCGCCAATCGCGCTGCGCAGGAAAGTTCGAAGATGTGACCCGGGAATGTTTTCGGCTTCAATACTGGAAATAGGTTCCGCCGGCGACGCGCTGCTTGCAGCGCGCGTGATACACCGGCGCGCCACACCTCGTCCTATACATTCTTACGATTGCATCTTCTACGCAATCGCCGCCGTCAGGCCGTCCCTTTATTGTGAAATGTTAGTCCGGGGCGCCCGTACCGCGAGCGAATGCCGTAGATCCGGAAAGAGCCATCACAGCTTTCTGGCGACTATAGCGGAGTTATACCACCCGATCCCATTCCGAACTCGGTAGTTAAGGGCTCCAGCGCCGATGGTACTGCTTACATGCGGGAGAGTAGGTCGTCGCCAGGATTAAGTAAAACGCCGCGCCCACAAAGCGCGGCGTTTTGCATTTAAACCCTCCCTTGGCGCTGCCCCTGGGCGGCCGGCGGTCGTGATGGAGCAGACCAGTGACAAAGTTCAAACTGGAGATTGGATAACGTCCGGTATTTTGCGCACAATTGAAAACGGGAGCGGGCCGCTCACGGGGGGCCACGAACCAAACATGAAAGTCTGCGGCTCCCGCACCACTCTAACGAATAAAACCAATATGCGCATAATATACGAATATGGGTTTGTTTCGTTAACCCGCCCTCCATCCCCACCCCCCTACCCCGCGCCATGACCGGATAACATATGACACGGTAGCTTCGTTTGGTTAAACCCCTCCGGACTTTGCCTCTTCGTCTATCTTCGCGCCAACGGCGCGATCGCATCACAGCCAGGGGTTGCCGGAGGTCCGCCGCAGGCTACCCCTGGAAGGGGTCGCCAGACCGCTCCGCGCGACCCGATGCGATCAGGGCTCCACCGCCGTCCCATCGCGCGGAACCGCACCCGACGAATCGGTGGGCAATGCACAAGGTTCCAGCCCGCGGCCCCTCCGGCCAGCAGCCACCCCGCTGATCCAAAGCGTTTGCGCATAATATTCGCATATGGGTTTGTTTCGTTATCCTGCCTCCATCCTACCTACCCCTCCCCTGCGCCAGCCAGATAGCCTATGACACGGTAGCTTCGTTTGGTTAAACTGTCTTCCAGCCCC
>JBOHNC010000550.1:0-1903 GCA_050730415.1 Planctomycetota bacterium | reverse complement strand
GGATCGAGGCGCGGCGCGCCGGCGCGTTCGACCAGACTGCGGGCGACGGTGGAGCCGGCGGGACCGACAGCGACGCGATCGGCGGCGGCGGTTGCGGTGGCGGCCGGCGCGGCGAAGGGATCGGGCGGGGCGGGGGCGACGGAACTCAGCGGCAGGGTGTACAGGCGCGGTTTGGGGCCGTCGGGCCAGGGCTCGGGGAGCAGGTACAGATCGGCGTCGATCAGCGGCCGCAGGCGGGTGTATTCGGGGCCGGCTTCGAGCACGGCTCGATAGGTGTTGTCCCGGCAGTCGAGGGCCAGCCACCAGGGCGCATGCCAGTCGGGGATGGGGCGGATGAGCAGGTAAGGTTGACCGAGAAAGTCGCCGGCGCGGTGACGCTTGAGGGCGGCGGCCCAAGCCGGATCGCCAGTGGCGTCGGCGGGTTCGGAGGGGTCGACAGGGTCAAGCGGGGGACGGGCAGACGCAGTCACAAGCAGGCGATCTCAGGACGGGCCAGGGCAGCGGGCCGGATCGGAGGCGATCAATGTTCCTGGCGCAGTTTGTTTTCGATGTTGGAAAGCTGGATTTTTTCCTCGCTGACGATGACGCCGACGAGGAAATCCATGCCGGCGGCGCGCTTGGCGTAGACCGTCTGCGCGTCGCGGTAGTAGCGTTGGATGAGGGAGACATCTTCGGTGGTCATGGAGACTTCGGCCTTGCGATCGCGCAGGAAGAGCGGCTTGGCATCGTTGGCGTAGGCTTTGCGACCCAACTGCTTGACGTCGGCCACGGTCTGGATCGCTTCGGCCTTGATCAGGTCGTCTTCGGTGATGAAGCCCTTGGCGTCATCGCCGTCGAGGTCGCGGAAGAGGATTTTGGAGCCGGTGACGTAGTAGGCGCAGTTGCGGAATTCCTGGCCGTCGAGGACGCCGTCACGATTGGTGTCGAGGTTGCCCAGTTCGTTGGCGAGATCGCCGAGGAGCTTGGCGCGGGTGCGGTAGATGTCGCCCATGCGGGAGAGATCTTTGAGGAGGGGAATCGTGAAAACGGGGTGGAAGCCGGGGTTGGTTTTGAGCTGCTCGCGGATTTCGTTGGTGGCTTCATCGACGTAGAGGGCGACCAGGCGGCGGCCGTATTCGGCCATGTCGGATTCTTCGAGACGGCCGTTGCGATTCATGTCCATGAGACGGATGGGAATGAGCTGCTTGGTGACGGCGACGGCGTCGGGTGCGGCGGCGCTTTCTTCGGCGTGCAGCGCCGGTGCGAGGCAAATCGCGCAACACAGCAAAGCGCTCAGAACCCCGACGGTTCCGAAGAGTCTGGAGCGGGCCATATGCACTCTCCCTGCGACATGAGCATCGCCGGACATCAACCAAGAAGGGAACTCAGGAGGTTCCCACTATACCATGGCAGCCTGGAAGATGCACCTGCCGAATCGAAAAATCCGCTGCGGCGGGGCGGTGGGCAGAATCCTGCGGTGGCACATCTATTTTCAACCGGGCAAACCGGCGGAAGGTCATCGGATGCACCATGCGCAGGCAAAATGATTGCACCGTGCAGGTGGGGGGCGGGGCGTTTGCGGCACGATGTCGGGGTGCGCGGGGGTGCGCGGGGGAGCTGCGGCGGGCGGCGGGGCGGGGACCGAGGGCACCGGGCAAACAGGCGGAATCAGGGCTGTGGCAGGGTTGTTCCGGCATGGAAGGCATGGGCGGCATGGGCGGCGGCGTGAAAGGTTGCAAAGCGGACGCGACGCAGTGCGGTGCCGCGCTTGAGCCGGTCGAACTGGTCGGAGGTGAGGGCGAGCAGTTCCGGCCAGGTGAGGGCGGCCAGCGCCGGGGTGGGCCTCCAGAGTTCGGGGCCGAGCAGCCGGCGGATGGGGCGATCGGCTGGCGCGGGGTACCAAGGCAGGGCGACGGGGGCGTTG
>JBOHNC010000549.1:0-4265 GCA_050730415.1 Planctomycetota bacterium | reverse complement strand
CCCCCCCCCCCCCCACCCCACGTCCCAAGCGAATCTTCCGCGCGATCCGAAACAGAACCACCCGCTCGACCTGCCATCGCGCGAAATCGCATCCGGCGTTCAACGAAGCGAATGCGTTTGGAGGCGTCGCCCGCGGAGGTTCCGCGCGGGAGAACGTGGGAAACGCGACAGGGTCTTGGACCGCGCGGGGCGGTCTGGCGACCGCCTCCAGGGGTAGCCTGCGGAAGACCTCCGGCAACCCCTGGCTTTGCTGCGGTCGCGCCGTTGGCGCGAAGAAACCGACCGGCAGTCGGCGCTCCCAGGGTATGCGCGAAAGCGACTGGGTCGAAAATCAAGCGGTTTTTTGATTCCACGCCGGATTCTCCGCGATCTGTTCTCGCACGCGGGCGTTCGGGATCACCACGATCTTGCGCAAGCAGGCGGTGATCGCCACCTTGAACGGTTTGCCATTGGCCGTCAGCCGGTCGTAGAACGCCTTGATCCGCGGCTCCCGTACGAGTACGATGGCCGTCAGCGGGGCCAGGTACAAGGCTTCGCGCACGCCGGCGCGTCCGCCGCGTGCGGGGCTCGTCATCATCGCGGGACGGGTCAGAAGGACACGACCACCACGGCGCCGAGGCCCAGATGGCTGACGTTCAGATGGTCGCCGGCGCCGGAAAAGTCGGACTTGATCCGTGCCGAGGAAATGAACCAGTCGAGATTTGCGCCCAAGGCCAGGTTGCGCGTCATTTCCACCGTTGCGCCGAAACACATATCGAAGGCGAAGGAGGTTTCCAGTTTCAGGCCGTAGGCGTTGGTCTGGTCGCCGGAAATCTTGTTGAAGCTTGGGCCCATCCCCATCTGCGCGTACAGGTTGAAGGCGTGGTTGAAGTTGCGTTCCGCCTGCGCGGTGAACAGCAGGGGCGCCGAGGAAACCTTGTCGTTGCTGCTGCCGTTGACGATCGTGTAGGCATGCGCGCCGAGCTTGACGCCGAACGAAAACACCGGGTTGATGCTGTAGCGGTAGCCGATCCACAGCCCCGCGCCGTCGCGCACGCCGCCGTTGTGGTCGAGCTGATTGTTGAACTGCAGCATGAAATCGATGTGGTTGGGATTTTCCATCCGGCCGAATTCGCCGCCGCCTTGCTCGGTGTAGACCGGCTGCGCCCACACCGGCTGCGCCCACACCGGCTGCGTCCAGTTCGACTGCGCCCAAGCGCCGTGCAGCCCACCGCACAACACAATGGCGGCGGCCATGGCCAGTCCCAGGCTTTGCTTCATGATCCCTGTCTCCCGGTTGGTGGTGTGCCCGCGGTATCCGCCCACGGGCATTCCCCGTTTGGACGAGCGCCGGGCGGAACTATTTTGCGCGGGGCGGAAAAAATCGCAACGCGGTCGGCGTGCAATCGGTTTGGCAGGCTGGTGAAACGGCCGCGGCGCGCGCTGTCCCCTGTTCGTCAGGAGGGCCTTAAACATGGCACACGCATGTTGGCACGGGACGCGGTCCCTATTGCGTTCCGTTCTTTCTCCCGCGAATTGGCGTTGAAGTGTTAGTGCGCGCGCTTGGCACCACGGGCACCGCCGCCGCCGGCGGCGGGGCGGCGGCGCGGCGAGCGGGTCATGGCGCGCACGGCGGGTTCTTCGGCGCCTTCGACCGTGGGCGCCAGTTCGACCGTCGGCGCGTTGCCGTCTTCCTTGTCGCGGGCGGTGAAGGCGAACTGGCGGATCAGCGTCCGCACCATTTGCTCGATCGGCTCGGGGTCTTCGGTGGCGATCGAAAAGGTGCAGTCGTGCGAGACCTTCAATTTGGCGTTGAAGACCGGCTGGCCGAGGGCGAGGGCGGAGCGGGTGAATTCGAGCGATTCATCCTTGAGCAGTTCGCGCGCGACGCCGGCGGACTCGGGCGCGAGGTTGGCGCTTTTCAGCCGCCCTTCCTTGACCTGCCAGTTCTTGATCGAGAGCTGCTCGATGCTTTTGAGCGCGTTTTGTTTTTCCAGCGTCAGGACGATTTCCGGGACGTTGACTTCGAGTTCCTCGACTTCGATTTGCCCGGGGCAGACTTCGTGGAGGAAGCCGATGATGACCTGGGCATCGGAGCGGCGGGTGGTTTCGAGCAGTCCATTTTCGAAGTCCAGGGTGAATTCGCAGACGCGGATCTGCTTGCGGCGGCGTTCCACCGGCTGCAGCGTTTTGATGTCGAAGGATTCCTCGTCGACGATTTCGGTCCGCGCGAGGATGAAGGTGGTGCGGCTGCCGTCGCCGAATTTTTCGACGAAGCGCGGGTCGCAGTCTTCGCCGCCGAACTGTTCGACGGCGTCGGCGAGCATCTCCCGGACGCGGGTTTTGAAGCGAATTTTGCGATATTGAATCGGTTTGCTGGCCATGGCTGAAATCCCCCCCCAAGGCGCGCGGCGCAGGCGCCCGCCGTCGGATTGACAGCCGCCCGGTCGGCTGGAATATGTGAGCGAGAAAAATCGAAGGAAACGGCTATTCTAGCCTGCCCCCACTTTTGTCCACGCGATTTTCCAAGGATCGAACATGCCTCGCAAAGCCGCTCGTGCCGGCCGGCGTACTCGCGCCGCGCGCGCTTCCCAGGCCTCGCCCGCGGCGCGTCCAGCCGCCGCTCGGGGGCCGCAGGGCCCATCCGGCGGGCGGGGCAACGGAAAAAGCGCAGAAAAAGTCAAACAGCCAAGAACGGCGCGTCCAGCCGCGCTTCAGAAAGGCGGCGTCAAGCGGCCGCAGTCCATGCGCGGAAAATCCGCGGCGGCGGCGGAGACGGTTGCGCCGGTGGTGGTCGAGGCGCTGTGCGTCGGCGATGAAATCCTGATGGGCGAACTGACCGACACCAACATGGGGCACATCGCGCGGGAACTCTGGCAGGACGGGTTTCTGGTCCGGTTCAAGCAGGTCGTGGGCGACCGGCTGGCCGACGTCGCCGCGGCGTTTCGGCTGGCGCTGTCGCGGGCGGATGTGATTCTGGTCACCGGGGGGCTGGGCCCCACCGACGACGACCTGACGCGGGAAGGCCTGGCCGAAGTCCTGGGCCAGGCCATCGAAGTGCACCCCGAAGCGCTGGCGCACATGGCTCGCCAGTGGAAGCGGCCGATCGAAGCGATCACGCCGATCAACCGCAAGCAGGCGCATACCTTGGTGGGCGCGGAGGTGCTGCTGAACGACTGGGGCGCCGCGTGCGGGCAGCACATCACGCATGGGCGGTCGCATATTTTCCTGATGCCCGGCGTGCCGCGGGAAATGAAGGGAATGCTGGAACACCGGGTGCGGCCGATTCTGCAGCGGCTGTTCGGCCGGCCGGGGCACGGCTTCCGGCGGTTGGTGATGGTGTCGGGGATTCCCGAAAGCCGGATCGGGGAGATTTTGCGCACGCTGGCGCCGCGCTTTCCGGCCTTGGTGTTTGGCACGCGGGTGAACGACGGGGAATGCGCGGTGCGGATCGACGGTTTTTTGCAGCGGCCGACGGCGCAGGAGGTGCGGAAACTCGAACGGACCGGCGGGGAAGCGCTGGCGGCGGTGCGCGAAGCGATGGGGTTTCATGTGTTCGGCGAAGGCGACCGGTCGCTGGGGGAGGCGGTGGTGGAATTCGCGCAGGCACAGGGTTTCACGCTGGCGACCGCGGAAAGCTGCACCTGCGGGCTGATCGCCGCGCGGCTGGGCGACGTGCCGGGCGTGAGCCAGGTGTTCGACGCGGGGCTGGTGACCTACGCCAACGCCGCCAAGACCGCGCTGGCGCAGGTGCCGGCGGCCTTGCTGGAGGCGCACGGCGCGGTGAGTGCGCCGGTGGCACGGGCGCTGGCGCGCGGGGCTTGCCGCACGGCCAAAGCGCTGCGGCCGAACGCGCGGCCGATCGGGATCGGCGTGACCGGGGTGGCCGGGCCGGAGGGCGGCACGGTCGAAAAGCCGGTGGGATTGGTGTATGTCGCGATCGCCAGCGAATTGGGCGTGGCGACGCTGCGCACGCAGATGCGCGGGGACCGGATGCAGATCCGCAGCCGGGCGGCCAACCGGGCGCTGTTTGAGGCGCTGCTGGAAATGCGGCGGGTGGCGGCGGGGCCGGGGTAGGACGCTACGTTGGTTCAAACCTCGGGGGGTGCCTGGGCTATAATGAGGCTGGCTACGGAGGTTAGACCGGATGGCATTTAACGAATGCAACATACTCGGCAAGGGCTGTTATACGCTCAAGGATGCAGCACGTTTCCTTCGGCTGAGCAATCCTGCCGTCTCCCCCCAGCGAATTTCCCGCCTGTACAAGGGATATCCCTACACCGGCC
>JBOHNC010000548.1:0-6110 GCA_050730415.1 Planctomycetota bacterium | reverse complement strand
GAACAAGGGATATCCCTACACCGGCCCGCGGGGTAGAACGTTTTACGACCCGATCCTCATCCCCGAATTGCCCCAAGGCAACGGCCCCATGGTGCTTAGTTTCCTCGATTTGATCGAGGTTCAGGTTGTCAATGCGTTCCTGAAAAGCGGCGTTCGTTGGCGTGAACTGCGCCTGATTGCCGCGTGGGCCATGAATCGCTTTGAAACGCCCCATCCGTTTTCCACGCAGGAATTTCTAACGGACGGCAGAAATTTATTCCTAAAGGAAGCCGCGATCTCCGGGAACCAGATTTTGACCCGGCTGTCGGACAATCAATTAAGTTTCAATGCGATCCTTATGCCATTCGTCCATCAACTGCAATTTTCGCGGCAGAAACCGTGCGCCAACAACAAACCCGTTAAATGGCTCCCCTTGGGGCAGGAGGGTCAGGTTGCGCTCGATCCCGCTCGGAAATTCGGGCAACCCATTCTGGACTTGGAGGGAATCCCGACCATTGCGTTATTCGACCCTTTTAACGCCGGACGCGAGTCCATCAAAGAAATCGCCCAGTGGTATGAGATTCCGGAAAACGCAGTTGCCAAGGCGATTGAATTTGAGCAGGCATTGTTGGCTGCATGAAATTACTCGTCGATAATAATCTGGCCCCACGCCTGGCACGTGCGATGAATCTCATCGTGAATGATGACGGCCATTTTGTTCAGCCGGTGAAGGATAAAATAAAAGGTAGCCCGAGCGATATTGAAATCGCACATGAACTCGCGAAAGAACCTGGCTGGGCGCTCCTGACAGAAGACAAAAACATTCTTAAAACGCCGTCCGAATTGACCGCGTTTATGGAGGGGAACATCACTATTTTTGTTTTCAACAAAAATTGGAGTTCCAGCTCGAATTGGGAGAAATTGGGACACACGATTAAGGCATGGCCAACCATTCTTTCACTATATGAAGACTTACCTTTGGATAAAAAAGGAGCGGCCTTCGAAATCGTCTACCGACAAACAGTTAAAATCAGGCGTGTAAAATAACGCCAAGCCGGGAAGGCGGGCCGCCAACCGCGCGCCGTTCGAAACGCTGCTGGAAATGTGGCGGGTGGCGGCGGGCGGGTAAAATTCCGCGCCGCGCCGGTATTGGCGCTATCGGCGGCCCGGCCGGGAGGCTACAATCGTCCGGGACCTTCGCGAGGCTCCCCCATGGCGCTGGTCGTGTCCGCCGGGTTCGATTTTCTGACCTCCAACGCGCTGCCGCCGGTCTGCATCTTCACCGGCGGCCGCGAAAACGTGAAACGGGTACCGCTGCCCATGCCGCAGGGCGTGCCAAACGGCTTGCCGCCGGTGCAGGTCATGGCGGTCCCGGGTGCGGCCGGCCGATTTTGGTTGCGCGAGCGCCTGACCGGGCCGGCGGTGTCCCTGTGGCTGGCCTTGGCGACCGTCGGCGCGACGCTGATTCCGGTACCGTGGCTGGGGGGATGTACGGTGTTCCAGGCGATGGGCCGCGCGGCCGAAAGACCCTTTTTGACGCTGCTGCTCGTCGTTCTCTTTGCCGCCCCCTGGGCGGCGTTGCTCCTGGGGAAATTGGCGAAAAAGCGCAATCTCCAGATTGATTGGGTGAGCAGCCAGGCCCAATTCGTGTTCACCTTTCCGGACCGGCTGATGGGCGCCTACCTGGCCTGGCGGGAAGCGGTCGCCAAGTTCGAAGGCGACGACAGCCCGCTGCAGGTGGACCCCACGCGCGATCCCGAGGAAGACTGGGTCGACGGTCGGGAGGGCCGATGGGACGCCGCCGCGGGTACCGAGTCCGGCAGCAGCGGCGGCGGCGTGGTACAGTGAATCCCGACCGCATGCCTCCCGGCCGCCGCATCGGCATTTTGGCCGACATTCACAGCAACCTGGCGGCGCTCGATGTTGCGCTGCATTTTTTCGACCGCGTGGGCGTTGATGGCATTTTTCAGTTGGGCGACCTGGTGGGCTACGCCGGGAAACCGCGGTCGGCGCTCGACCGCATCCGCGGGCAGCCGCGGGAGGTGATCGAGCGCATCCAAGCCCGCGAAGACGTGATCTCGATCCAGGGCAATCACGACCGCGCCCTGACCGGCGAGATCGACCCGTCCATGCGCAAGGCGGCGCGGGAGGTGCTGGCGTGGACGCGCGAGCAGCTCAGCGCGGAGCAGGTCGAGTTTTTGCGCACGCTGCCGGAAGGGCGCAGCGTGGACGACCAATTTTTGCTGGTGCACGGGTCGATCCTTGAACGCGACGCGTACATTCTGTCGGCGACGGAAGTGAAGCGCAACCTGGCATGGATCGTCGAACGCCAGCCGGGGCCGCGAATCTGCTTTTTCGGGCACACGCATATTCCGATGCTGATCGGCACCAAGCACATTTTCACCGACCTGAAGGAAACCAAGACGTTTCAGCTCGACCGCGACGATGTCTACCTGCTCAACCCCGGTTCGGTGGGGCAGCCGCGGGACAAATGTCCGCTGGCGGCCTTCGGGGTCTTCGACGTGCAGCAGTGGACGATGACGTTCGTGCGGGAACCCTACGAACCGAGCGCGGCGCCGCCGGAGCGGCGTGGCGGGTTCGCCGGTGGGTGGCGCGAGCGGCAACGGGCCGAAGCCGCGGCTGAACGCGGCACGGCGGATGCCGGGTTCGAGCGAGCGGGAATGAACCTTTGTGCCTGCTCGCGGCGGAGAACACCGGCGATTTGTCGTTGAAAGAGTGCATTTTTCCTTTACAAGTAAGGCGCATAGAACAGTGATCGGGAGTCCAGCCGGGCGGCGTGGCCGCATGGGCGGCGGGGGCTTCTATTTGCTGCTGGGGCAGGACGGATGGAGTTCCTGCCGTGGGAGTGTTTCGCGCATGGCGCCTGTCCGTCGGTATGGACTCATCACCGACATACACTCCAATTACCCGGCCTTGCAGGTGGCGATGGACTACCTCAACCGCGTCGGCGTCGATCGCATTCTGAATCTCGGGGACCTTGTCGGCTACGGCGCCTTTCCGGCCGACGTGCTGCGCACGGTGATGGACCGGGTGGACATGACGACGATCATGGGCAACCATGACCGTTCGCTGTGCGGCGAGCGCGACCCGTCGATGCGCAAGACCGCCGTCAAAGCGCTGGACTGGACGCGCGACAACATCACCGGCGCGCAGTTCCGCTACATTTCCGCGCTGCCGCAGGGGCAGACCATCGACGACCAGTTCATCATGGTCCACGGGTCGCTCGAAGACCGCGACGCGTACATTCTTTCGGCGATGGAAGTGAAGCGCAACCTGGAGTGCATGATCAACGAATTTCCGGGGTTTAAGATCTGCTTTTTCGGGCACACGCATATTCCGATGCTGATCGGGACCAAGCACATCATCACCGACCTGAAGGAAACGAAGACGTTCCAACTGGACCGCAACGATATTTACCTCATTAATCCCGGTTCGGTGGGGCAGCCGCGGGACAAATGCCCGCTGGCGTCGTTCGGGGTGTTCGACGCGCAGCAGTGGACGATGACCTTCATCCGGCAGCCGTACGATCTGCGTTCGGCGCAGCGGGCGATCATCGAGAACGGCCTGCCGGAAAAATTCGCGCGGCGGTTGGCGGTTGGCATTTAGTTTTTTAAACAGCCGCACGGCCTGGTACGACGTGGAAAACGAATCGGGATTGCTGCCACAGGCAGGCGTCGGGAACGCAGGCGGGTCTGTAGAAACTATGCATGGGGAGAGGGTCTGGGGCGGTTCCGCGCGGTGAATGGGTGTTGACGCGCTGATTGCTTCGGGTCTCGCCACGACCCTCCAACCGTGGGTCATTCGACCTGTGCATGACCCACATCGTTAGGGGTGCCCTTTTGCTTTCCGGCCGCGGCTTTTGTCCGTTCTTGAAACCGCGCCACAAGGCCACTGATCGAATGAGGCTTTTAGCGCCGGAGGCGCGGCAGCGTTGTAGCCCCCCGGTCGATCGGGTTGGCCGGAAGGCGCAGCCGAGAGGCCATCTGCTGGGAAAGCGGTGCGCAGCAACGCTCCCGCGCGATCCGCAGCAGAAGCACGCACTCGACCTTCCATCGCGCGGAACCGTATCCGGCGCTCAACGAAGCGAATGCATTTCGGCCCGTCGCCTGCGACGTTCCGCGCGGGAGAACGTTGGCCGCGCGACATCGCATCGGACCGCGCGGGCGGTCTGGCGACCGCGCACCAGGGGTAGCCTGCGGATGACCTCCGGCAACCCCTGGCTTTGTTACCGCGCGCCGTTGGCGCGAAGAAAGCGACCTGACGGTCGGCGCTACCGGGGCATTTGCGAAAGATGTGGGTCATGCACAGGTCATTCGACCCACGGCTCCCGAAAGGCGGCCCCGTACGGGGCCTAGAAAAAGACCCGGAAGCGCAGGTTGCTGCAGAGCCGCCACGACCCCCCTCCCGGGGGCACGCACCTGACGCCATTCCGGCCCTGCAGGGCCGATGCGGCGCAGCCGGTCGAGGACGCGGAGCGACCGAGGCAGGGGTGTGGCCTCTGGGGCCACGACAAACTTGGAATCGTTTCTATACTGGGTGGAATGGCCTTTGGAGAAGGTTGCGCCATGGCGTCAGGCTTGACGATGTTCCGGGAAACTGCGCTGGTCGTGGCGATCGAACGGCCGGCGCCGCGGTATGTGCTGGTCACGCTGCGCGCGCCGCAGATTGCACGCGCTTTTCAACCCGGCCAGTTCGTGATGGCGCATGGCTTCGAGGGCGCGGATCCGCTGCTGCCGCGACCCTTGGCGATCTGCGATGCCGACGCCGCGCAGGGCACGCTGCGACTGTTGCTCATGCCGGTCGGGCGTGGGACGCGGCTGCTGTGCGACCCGGCGCGCAATCGGGATCGAGCCTGGCGGCTGCTGGGGCCGCTCGGCCGCGGTTTCTGGCTGGACGCAGCGGCACCAACGGCACTGGCGGCACCGGCGGCACTGGCGGCACCGGCGGTGCAGGCGGTGCAGGCGGTGCAGGCGACGCATGCAATCTGCTTGGCGGGCGGGACCGGCGCGGCGGCATTGGTGAGCTGGGCGCAGGCCTGCGCGCGGCGGCATGCCGGCGGCGGCGGGCCGGCGCCGATTTTTCTGATGGGCGCGCGCGATGTCGGCGGATTGTTGAACGAAGCGTTTTTCCAGTCGGCGCCGGAACATTATCCGGTTGCGGTCGCGACCGACGACGGCGCGGCCGGCTTTCATGGCACGGTGGTGGGGCTGCTCGAAAAAACCTTATCGGAGTTGCCGGCCGGGAGCCGTCCGGCGTTGTTCGCGGCGGGCCCCGATCGCATGATGCGCGCCGCGGCGAAACTCGCCGCCGAACGCCATCTGCCCTGCCAGGTGTCGCTCGAAGAACGCATGGCCTGCGGGGTGGGCATCTGCCGCGCCTGCGTGGTGAACGGCTGTGAGGCGCATCCGGAAACGGGGCTCAAGCGCCGCGCCGTCTGCTGCGACGGCCCGGTGTTCGATCGGGCGGAACTGGAAGCGTACCGGTGATGGAACTGGAAGCGTACCGGTGATGGAGCTGGAAGCGTACCGGTGATGCGGATGCGGGGCTTGCCGGGTCGAAAGCGTTCGATCCGCGCGGCGCGCCGGGATTTTTTTCGGAGACGCCCAATCGGGGGAGGCCCGCCATCGACTCGAAGGACCCCAATTCCCTGGAACCGGATGCGCTGACGAGTCGCGCCTGCGCGGCGGAGGTCGCCGGCCGGCGGCTGGCGCGGCACATTGTTTCGCGGCTGGCCGAACCGCTGGAAGTGCACGGCCTGCTGGCGGTCGTCACCGCTTCCGACACCGGCGCGGTGGTGCTGGCCGCGATCCGCCATCTGGGCAACCTGCAGTTTCCGGTCAGCGGGATCATCCTGAGCGCCATCGACTACGCCTCCGGCCTGTTGGGCAGCGAACTGCGCCGCTGCCGGGCCTTCAAAATTCAACTGCGTGAATGCCTGAATCCCCGCGACCTCGATTTCGTCCGCGGCTTTCCCGGCTTGCGGCTGGTCGCGGTCGATTTGCAGGAGGAAGCCAATCGGCTGAGCGACCTGCGCGACGAGCTGCTCGCCGATCCTTGCATCGACCTGCTGTCGCTGCCGGATCCGGCCGCGCCGCGCGCCGCGCCGGCGG
>JBOHNC010000547.1:0-5354 GCA_050730415.1 Planctomycetota bacterium | reverse complement strand
CAGGCCGAACCAGGAGCCGACGTGAACGTCGGCGCTCCCAGGGAAGAGGTCAGGCGCCGCGGCCGAGGCGGATGATGTCGCCCATTTTAATCGTTGGGGTGGCGTGCAGGACGCGGTAGTGACGCATGGGGATTTTCTGGGTGTCGAGGGGGTCGAGCAGGCCCTTCCAGCTTTGGCCGGGGTGCGCCCAGAGACCCTCGCCGTACATCGCGGTGCCGGCGGCTCCATCGACATTCACGGCGCCGTAGCGCTGCAAGGCGCGAGCGACGACTTGCGCGCCGGGGGTGAGGCCGAACGGCTCGAGATCGAGGGCGGGGTCGAGCTGGATCACGGCGCCTTCGGGAATGCCGCCGGGGTTCTGGCCGTCGGTCCAGGTGGCGGGGAAAACAAATTCCTGGAGCGCGTTGAAGCGGGTGGCGCAACTGAGCTTGTGTTCGATCGCGCCGGCGCGGACTTCGTCGAACAGAATGGTGCCGGCGATGGCGGGCACCCCGGCGGCTCGACTGGGGCCGTAGAAATGAATGCTTTCGCCGTTCTGGACGCCGGGGTAGTCGGCGACGTGAAACAGGCCGGTGGCGGTGGGGCCGGCGATGGGGTATTTCATGCCGGTGTTGGATTCCCATTCGCCGTCGGCGCGGCGGCAGGCGCCCCACATGTCCCAGGCGACGCCTTGCTGCCAGTCAACCAGCGCGAGGTGAGCGTCTTCTTCGGGGTCGGCTTCGATCCGGTCGGGCATGGGAATGCCGGGGCCTTGGGCGTCGGCGGCGAAGGCGGCGCCGTGGCCGAAGCGGTGGCCGACGCCGACCCACTTGCTGCCGCGGGCGGCGATGTCGGATTCGCGGTGGATGCGGCGATGGATGCGGCGGCGCGGGGTGGTCGCGTCCACCGTGTAGATGGGAATCGTCCACTGGTGGAGATTGACGCCGAAGGGCCCGTTGGGTTCGGTGGCGAGCAGCGCGATCCAGTCGGGGCTACGCGGGTCGATCGCGGGATTGGCGGTCAGCGGGGTGTTCCAGAAACTATCGGCGGCGAAAAAGCGCTGGGGCATGGGTGCGGTCCTTTTGGGGGGGCCGGTTGAATCTCGGCCGGTGATGGCATTGTCTGCAGAGAGATTGGGACGGGAAGAGAGGCTGGGAAGAAAGGATGAAGCTTGAAGGATGAAGGGAAGAGGAAGAGTGCGCGGGGCGCGCGAGAGGAAACGGTCGCGCTTTGCGCGCCTTTTTTTCCACGGGCCTGGCGACCCGTGCCACGGGGCGGGGGGCGTTTCAGCGATGGGGCGGGTCGGTGGGAGAGGGCGGGGGTGGTGTAGACGGCGGAGAGGACGGGGGCGTCGGGGGGGTGGCTTGGTCCCAGCCGGGGCGGGGGGTGGTGGACCAGGATTCTTCGGAAAAGGGATCGAGGGTGGCATCGAGGTGCGGCAGGCGGCGGGCTTCGAGGTGGGCGGCGGCGACGGCCATCAGGGTGGCTCCGCCGAAAAAAGTGAGGAGCCCGACCAGGAAAATCGACCCGCCGTCCACGTGCCAGGTGAAGGAACGAATTTCGCCCTGGAAGCAGGCAACGGTCAGCGCCAGGGTGAGACCGGCCGCGGCGCCGCAACTGAGCAGCCGCCAGGTCGCGGAAGAGGCCGCAGCCGCGACGAGTCCCGCGACGGCAACGGCCAGGAGAAATCCATTCACCGCGACGGCGAGGCCATTTGCCAGGGACATGGTTCTGACGGCCGCGGGGAAGGTCGAGAGGAAAACGGCGAGGTAGATCAGCCCGAAAATGGTCCAGATGCCGAAGACGATCACGCGCCGGATGTCGATGCGCGTGGGGAGGGCCGACTGCAGCGGCGAGTCGGCGGAGCCGAGCAGCGGATCGGATCGATCCTCTTCCGGGGGGGTTGCCTGGGGCGAGCGGGGCGATTGGACCGCCTGGGGGGCGCGGGCGGCGCGGGCTTGCAGCAGGCGGCCATCGGCCAAGCCCAGCCAGACCGGCAGCAGGGTGAGGCCCACGGTGGCGAGCAATCCGGCGAAGTGGAGATTCAAATACAGGGTCAAGTCAAACGGGAAGAATCCGCCGGCCTTTACGATGGAAATCACCTCCCAGTGGAGAACTTGGGCCATCACCGGGCCCACCGCGGCGGCGGCGCCGGCGGCGGTCAGGCGGATCCAGGTGCTGGGTCCAATGAGTCCGGCGATCAGGACGGCAATGTACAGGCAGGCGGCCAAGTCACTGGTGGAATTCATCACCAGATACTGGCGGTAGGCGCTGCCTACCGCGGCGCACCAGGCAAGGTAGGCGGCGAGCAAAACCAGCACGCCGATCATTAGGAGACGGAGAATTCGCACGCGGTGGGTTTGTTTGACCAGGGCCGTGACAAAGTCGGCGGGCGGGGGCGACCAAGGGGAAGGTGAACCGGGCTGGGTCATGCGGGTTTCCGAGGAAGAAGATACGGCTCCTATTATAGGCGGTGCTGTGCGGAGGAAGGAAGGGGGAAGATACGGGCGAGGGCGCGCGAGAGGAAACGGTCGCGCTTTGCGCGCTTTTTTTCCACGGGCCTGGCGACCCGTGCCACGGGGCGGGGGGCGTTTCAGGGCGGGATGCACGCAGGGTGACCGGACGGGGGTTCGTGCGGTACACTTTTAGAGGCGGGTTGACAGGGATCGAGCCGCCGCACCGGGACACTGTATGAATCAGCCGCCGACATCGCCACCACCACCGCCACCACCGCCACCACCGCCACCATCGCCGCCCGACCTTTCACGGACTTCTGCCACGCATGCAGACGATCCTGCGGTTCGCGCGGAGCTGGTGGGTCATTTGGAACGGATGGCGCTGATTCGGGCTTTTGACCGGCGGGTGATGGAGCTGGTTTCGGAGCGGAAAGTCCACGGGACCTGCCATGGATGCATCGGGCAGGAGGCCACGGCGGTGGGGGTGGTGTCGAACTTGCGCGCGGGCGACACGGTGACGAGCACGCACCGGGGGCACGGGCATTTTCTGGCCTTCATCGACAACCCCGACGGGCTGATGGCGGAAATCATGGGCCGGCGGACGGGGATCTGCAAGGGCTGGGGCGGGACGCAGCACTTGCAGCAGGAGCGCTTTTTTTCGAACGGCATCACCGGGGGGATGATTCCCAACGCGACGGGGATGGCGCTGGCGAATCGTCTCGCGGCCGACCGGCGGGAGGGCTGGCTGCACGATTTGCCGGTGGTGTGCGCGTTTCTGGGCGACGGGACACTCGGGCAGGGCGTTTTCTACGAATCGCTGAACGAGGCGGGGCTGTGGCGGCTGCCGATCGTGTATGTGCTGGAAAATAACGGCTACGCGATGAGCACGCCGACGGCGCGGGGCGTGGCGGGGGAGATGGCGGCGCGCGGGGCGGCGTTCGGGCTGGAGACGGCGGAGCTACTCGTCGAAGATTTCCGAGCGGTGCAGAGCTTGGCGGCGGCGACGATCGCGAAAGCGCGCAGCGGGCGGCCGCAACTGTTGATTCTGCACACCTACCGGTTCTGCGGGCATTCGAAGAGCGACGATCTGAGCTACCGCACGCGCGAGGAAGAGGCGCTGTGGAAGACCCGCGATCCGCTCGAAAAGCTGGCGGCCGAGCTGGGGTCGGCGGGTGCGGCGGCGGTGGCGCGGGCGGAACAGCGGATCGCGGCGGCGGCGGAAAAAGCCGACGCGGCGCAGCCGGGTTCGGTGGAGGACTTGCCGACGGTCGAATGGGTGCGGGAGGCGGCGCCGCGGCCGGAGCGTTTTCGGCATGCGCTGCCGGGGGCGCAGGAAATCGTGACGTACGCCAAGTCGATCGGGCGGGCGATCGGGGAACTGCTGGCGCAGGACGAGCGGGTGTATGTGCTGGGGGAGGATATTATCGATCCCTACGGCGGGGCGTTCCGGCTGACGCAGGGGCTGTCGACGCAGTTTCCGGGGCGGCTGGTGAGCACGCCGATTTCCGAGCCGAGCCTGGTGGGATTGGGAGCGGGGCTGGCGCTGTCGGGGCTGCGGCCGATCGTGGAGATCATGTTCGGCGATTTTCTGGGGCTGACGTTCGATCAGATCGTGAACCACGCGGCGAAGTTCCGCGGGATGTGGGGCGGCAACGTGAGTGTGCCGTTGACGATCCGCACGCCGATGGGGGCGCGGCGCGGGTATGGGGCGACGCATTCGCAGACGCTGGAGAAACACCTGCTGGGCGTGCCGGGGCTGAAGATCATCGCGCCCAGCCATGCGGTGGACGCGGGGGCGTTACTCCAGACCTGCGTGTACGACGAGAACGTGACGCTGTTCATCGAAAACAAGCTGTTGTACGGGCGGCCGCTGATCAAGGCCGGGCAGGGCGACGCGGAGGCGTTTGCGCTCGATGCCGGCGCGGGCGACTACCCGACGGCGACGCTGTCGACGGGGGAATTCGAGGAGGCGCAGGCGACGGTGCTGCTGTATGGGGGGATGCTGCCGTTCGGGATGGACGCGGCGCGGATGGCGCTGGACCGGGATGTTTTCGTGGACATCGTGGCGCCGACGCGGCTGGACGAGACGCCGGTGGAGGCGCTGCGGGCGAGTTTGACGCGCAGCGGGCGGCTGGTGATCGTCGAGGAATCGATCGGGGCGTGGGGCTGGGGCGCGGAATGGGCGGCGCGGGTGCACAGCGAACTGGGCGGGCTGCTGCGCGCGCCGATTGTGCGGCTGGCGGGGCTGCGGGCGCCGATCGGGGCGGCGCGGGAAATCGAAGCGGCGGAGGTGCCGCAGACGGAGGACATTTTGAAGGCGCTGCTGCGGTGAGACGGGGGAGAAAAGCAAGAAGAAGAGACGGACTCGCGCAAAGTCGCAAAGAACGCGAAGTTGCTTGAGGCATTTCGGGGGTTGCATGCAGGGACTTGGCGGCTTGGCGAACTTGGCGCGAGAAATCTTAAGAAATTCTCTCGCAAAGACGCAAAGATCGCAAAGTTGCGCAAGGCATTTCATCGTTCTGCTATGGATGGACTTGGCGACTTGGCGGCTTTGGGTGGTGCGTCGCGACAGACCGGGTTCACGGTGAGGAAAATGGGACATGTTCACGGGCATCATCGAAGCCACCGGGCGGGTGGTCGGGACGAAAAAGACCGCGGCGGGCCTGCGGCTGGCGGTGGCGCTGGGGGGGGTTGCGCGCGGGGTGAAAACCGGCGATTCGATCGCGGTGAACGGCTGCTGTTTGACGGTGGCGGCGCTGCAGGGCGGGCGGGCGCAGTTCGACGTGGTGCCGGAGACGCTGGGGCTGACGACCTTCGGCGCGATGGGGGTCGGGGATGCGGTGAATTTGGAACGGGCCAGCCGGATCGGCGACCGGCTGGACGGGCACATTGTGCAGGGGCATGTGGACGGGGTGGCGA
>JBOHNC010000546.1:0-3510 GCA_050730415.1 Planctomycetota bacterium | reverse complement strand
CGCCTCCGCCGGCGGAGGCGCGGAGCTCGCCGCAGGCGCCTGCACCGTCCTGCCGCTGGGCCTACCCGGCCCCACCGGCCTTCCCGGCCCAACTGGCCCGCCCGGCCCGCCAGAAGCGCCCGACGCTCCCCCCGCCGCCGGTTGCGACGGTTCGGCTGAATTTCCGCCCGCAGGCGGTGTGTTGGCATTCATGCCGATATTCTATGCCCTGCCACGCCATCCGTCACCCACCCGCGTCCCATCCGGCCGGACACCCCCCGACCGAAAAAACCAAACATTCCACCCCGGAGCCGGCGACTTTCATGGCCACATGAGTAATATATTAACGACAGCGCCGTCCCGGGCCGGGCGAGCGCCCCCGGAGTCCCCCCGCCATGCATCGCTACCTTTTCTTCCTCGCCGGGCTGGCCGTTTTCTACGCCCTGCTCGCCTGGGTCCGTCGCGTGCTGCTCCTGCTGGCGCCCGACCCCACCCCTGCCTTCAAACGCCGCCTGAACCTGTTCATCCTCCTGCTCGCCGTCCCCTCGCTGTGGTGCCTGTGCGGCCTCGATACCCGCTGGCCCGCCACCGGCCCGACCATGAACTTCGCCCTGATCTTCGTCTTCCTCGGCGCGCTATTTTTCAGTCTCGCCACCGCCCTTGGCTTCGGCGGCTTCCTCGGCAGCCGCCTCTGGCACGCCATGCGCCGCCGCCGGTCCGCCAACGCGACCGTCCCATCCGTGGCGAGCGCCCCGGCCTCGAATCCCGTTCCGCCCGCCCCTGCCGCTCCGCAGACTCCACCGTCGTCTGGGTTGCCACCGCCGGCCCTGGCGGCCCTGGCGGCATCGCTGCCAAACCCAGTGCCACTGCCAAACCCAGTGCCAGTGCCGGCCGCGCTTGCACCAGTACACCGGCCTGAGCCATCGCATCGCCCCGACCCCGCCGCCGAATTCCTCCTCGCCCGCCGGCGTTGGCTGCGCGGCGCCTGCTACAGTTTCGCCGGCCTGGCCGCCCTCACCGCCGCTGGCGCCGCCTGGACCGACGCCGTCGGCCTGCGCGTGCACCGCGTCACCCTTCACTGCCCGCGCCTGCCCCACGCCTTCCGCGGCTTCCGCATCGTTCAGATTTCCGACGTCCACTCCGGCGTCTTCATGGACCGGGGCCAAATGGAGCACGCCCGCGAAACCGCCCAAGCCCTCCGCCCCGACCTGATCGTCTTCACCGGCGACCAGGTCGACCGCCGCACTGCCGAACTCGCGCCCTTCCTCGCCGCCTTCAACGGCATCGACGCCCCCCACGGTGTCTTCGGCATTCTCGGCAACCACGACTACATCGCCGGCGGACGGTTCGTCCGCGAAGGACTCGACGCCGCCGGCGTGCGCATGCTCATCAACCGCCATGTCCGCATCACCCGCGGCAACCAGTCGTTCGTTCTTCTTGGCCTCGACGATCTCTGGCACGGCCGCCCCGACCTCGCCGCCGCGCTCGACGGTTCCGCCCCGGACGACTTTCGCCTTTGCCTCGCACACAACCCCAACGCCTGGGACCACAACGCCCGCGTCGGCATCGACCTCACCCTCTCCGGCCACACCCACGGCGGCCAAATCAACTTCCTCACCGACCGCCTCTCCCCCGCCCGGCTGCTCAGCCCCTACGTCGAAGGCCGTTTCGAACGCGGTCCCGCGCAGCTTTTCGTCAGCGTCGGCGTCGGCTTCGTCGGCATCCCCGTGCGCATCGGCGTTCCCGCCGAAATCGCTGAAATCACCCTCGCCTGAATTCCATCCTGTCCGCGCGCCGGCGCATGGCTGGCTGAACCAATCGCGGCAGCGGCGGGCGCTGCTCGCTCGCCCCAGCGCCCTTCCAACACTCCCTGCACAATGTGCGCTGGCATCTGAACCACCCTCGTGGTATCATGCTTGTTCACCGTGCGATGCGCCGCTTTCGCGGCCTCTCGCAACGGCCCGCCGATCGGTGCAAGGGCCTGACATGCGCATTCTGCTCATCGACGATTCCCGCGCAATGCGCCGCATGGAACGCGGCGTCATCGAGGAACTCGGGTTCCAAGACGTCTTCGAAGCCGAAAACGGCAACGACGCCATTCAGAAACTCGCCCTCCACCGCTTCCAAGTCGATCTCATCCTCTGCGACTGGAACATGCCCGTCATGGACGGCATTTCCTTCGCCCACCAGATGAAAAGCCGCGCCAACCTCGCCGTCATTCCCATCGTCATGGTCACCAGCGAATCCGACCGCGCCATGATCGACCGCGCCATTCAGATCGGCGTCGACGGGTACATCATCAAGCCCTTCACCGCCGACCTCCTGCGCAAAGTCATCCAGGACATCCGCGACGGCCGCAAAGTCGCCGACAGCCCCGCCCTCGAACAGCTCCGCCGCCTCCCCACCGCCGGCCGCAAAGCCACCGCCCTGTTCAACCAACTTTCCGCCGTCAGCGAACAGAAAATCAAGGAACTCGCCGAAGTCAAATTCGTCACCCCCAACACCCCCCTGATCGCCGCCGGCGCCCCGGTCGAATCTTTTTACTTCGTCCTGGTCGGCAACGTCGATGCCCTCAACGCCCAGAACCAGGTCGTCGAAAGCTTCGGCCCCGGCACCTGCTTCGCCGAACTCGAACTGCTCACGGGCGACCGCAGCCCGTTCCTGTATCGCGCCACCACCACCACCACCCTGGGCGAAATCGCCGGCGCCGACTTCGACACCGTCATGATGACTCAACCCGAACTCGCCACCGCCCTCACCCGCTACATGGCCGCCCGCGCCGCCCGCCCCGGCCGCGCCGACGGCCGCCCGGGCGGATCGGGCGGCTCCGGCCTCACCCCGCTCACCCCCGAAGCCTCGGCCTACGGCAACTCCCTCACCCAGTCCGCCGGCCCGGTCGACAGTCCCGGCACTCGCGCCGTTTCGCGCCGCCTGACCGTCCCGACCACGGCCAACCCCAGCTACACGCCCAATCGCGCGCAGCCCACACCCAGCCAGACCGGAGCGCCCATCCCCTCCTCCGTCACCCGCGGAAAAACCGGCCACTTCAATCCCGTCTCTACCCGGCCGCCCAGCGGCGTGCTCGGCCCCGGCGAAGCCCGCGGCGCTCAGGATTCGACGCCGTCGGTCCCGCCTTCGCCCAGTTCCGGCGCTCGCCATCCGATCGGCAACAAAGGCTCCGGCGTCCACACTCCGCTACCCGCCGGCACCGACACCCCCGGCCAGCGAACCTGGGAAGGCACCCTCGACGTGCTCACCCTGCCCGAACTGCTGCAGACGCTCCAAGTCGGCCACAAAACCGGCGACATGCATCTTGAAGGCTTCGGCATGGTCGGCGTCATCACCGTCGAAAATGGCCGCGTCGCCGGCGCACAGTTCATGTCCGCCACCGGCGAGCGCGGCATGGGCGAAGACGCCTTCATGAAACTGATCGGCGCCAACATGACGGCGTTTCGCTTCTCCGCGGGGATTTCAACTTTGCCGCGCAATATTTCGGCCGATGCGACCTCGCTGATCCTGGAAGCCATGCGG
>JBOHNC010000545.1:0-30613 GCA_050730415.1 Planctomycetota bacterium | reverse complement strand
GGGCGATCCTGAGCGCCGTCGGCGGCATCCTGACCCACGACGCGGCGCTGGCGCTGCACAGCCTCGCGGCCCCGGCGCTGGCATCGAACGCTTCCGCCACCGCCGCCACCGCCACCACCACCGTCGGGCTCGAAGCGTGGATCGCGCTGGGCCTACTGGTCGCCGCCGCGCTGCCCAGCGCCGGGAGTTTGTATTGGGCCGCGCGATTCACCTGGCACTTTTTGCAGCGCTGGCCGGTGGTCATCGGCGTCGATGCCGGCCGCGCCGGCCGGGTCGGCGCGCGCGAAGGATGGTCGGCCTGGCCGGTGCTGACGCGACGCTGGCGGCACACCTGCCAGCGCCGCCAGGCGCACGCGAGTGCCTGGATCCGCGCCTGGCTCGGCTGGCAGTGATCGATCGGCGCGCGCGGTTTGCACACCAGTCGGTGAACGCCGCGCCGGGCGCGCGGTTTCAGCCGCCGCTACCGCTCGCGCCGCCGCTGCCGCCCGCGCCGCCCAGGCCGCTCATGCCACCGGCGGCAGCCGCGCCTTCGCCCTCCAGGTAGCGATTCAAATGCGGATCGAGCCGCAGCGATTCCAGTTGCCGGCCGAAGCAGCGGACGTGGTGAGCCAGGTCCAGCGCCTCTTCGGCCCGCCCGACCTGCTCGAGGAAAAACAGCACCATCGCCGCCTGTTCCAGCACATCCCGAGCGGCCAGGAAATCGCCGGCGTAGCTGGTGCGCAGCGCCGCCGCATCCAGCGCGTGCGGCCGGAAAATCTCCGACACCCAGCAGACGGCCTCTTCCAACTGGTGCAGTTGGTACATCACGATGTCTTCCAGCATCTCACGCGAAATCAGCCGGGAGTAGCTGCGCACCACGTCCTCGATCATCAGCAGTTGGTCGATGATTTCGCGGTCCGGTTCGATATCCAGCGCGTCCAGTTCCAGCCCGATCCGGAAGCTGTGCCCGAGCAGCCCGAACAGTTCGAGCACCACCTGCGGGTCCTCGGGAACCTTCGGAATCGTGTCGCTGTTTTTGATCGACCCGATGTAGGATTCGATTTCATGCCGCAACGCGCGCAGTTCGCGCAGGACGGTGGCGGCGCTGGGATTGGCAAGCGGAGCGGTCACGGTGGATTCCCTGACTACAATACAGATGGCCGCCCGCGATTATAGCAGCCCCTGGATTGCCGCGCAGGCCGCGCCGCGGGAGGATTTTCCACCGGGGCGCGGTTTCGCCGACCGCGGCGGCCGGGGAATTCCGGGCGCGGAGCACGTCGGCCCATGAGGCCCATCAGCCACCTGTTCAACCTGGACGCCGGCCCCGGCCGCGCCCACCCCGTCCTCCGCGCCGTGGCGCTGGCGGCCGCGCTGGCGCTGGCCGTCACGGCTTTTCACCCCGCCCCGACCCTGTCCGCCGCCGAAGACAAACTTGACCCCGTCGCCAAATTCGAACAGGAACGGGTCGCCCAGCAGATGCGCCTGAACCGGCTGCCGCGCACGGGCGCCACCGTGCTGGTCCTGTCGATCGGGCCGCCGCCGCCGGCTCCGCCGGCCGAACTCACCGCCGCCGCCGTCAACACCGTGATCGCGCGCATCAACGAATATTCGGGCCCCGACGCGCCGGAAAAAATCGACGCGGTGGTGTTCGAGATCAACGCCGAAGGCGAACTCGACGGCACCGCCGAGGACGCCCTGTTCAAACTCGCCCAGGTCCTGCAAATTCACGACTACCCGGTCTTCGGCTGGATTCACGATCAGGCGCTCGACGAAGCCGCCTGGATCGCCCTGTCCTGCGACGGCATTTATTTCGCGCCGCGCGCTCGTCTGGGCGGCGCGCCCTACGATCCTCTGCGCGACAGCGCCGAACGCGACGACCCCGCGGTGGCCGCGCACACCGCCGCCGAGGCCGAACTGCTGGGAGAAATCGCCACCGGCAAGGGCTACAACTGCGACCTCGCCCGCGCCATGGCCGACGCCGGGCTCGTGCTGCAGCACGTCAGCATCGACGGCCGCCCCTACATCCTGTCCCCGGACACGCTCGCGATCGTCCAGCGCAAACGGCCGGGCGCCGAGATCGCGCTGGGCGCCGTCTACAAGCCCGCCGGGGTGCGCCTGAACCTCGATGCCCAACAGGCCGCGGAACCGACCGTCGGTCTCTCGCGCGGCGCCGTCGGCAATCTGGCCGGCCTGTGGCACGTGCTGCACCTGACCCAGGTGCGGCCGATCGAAGTGGCCGGCGCCATCGGTTCGGCTCTGCTGGCCACCGCCTTCCTGCTGGTGCTGCTCCTCGCGCTGTTCATGCTGGCCTGCGAACTCTGGATGGAAATGCGCGGCTACGGCATGACCGGCGCCGCCGGCGTGCTGGTGGCCTATCTGGCCTGCGCCGCCGCCGGCACCTCGCTGGGCCTGACGGAATTGGGCCTGTTTTTTGTTGGCGTCGTCGGTGTCTTCACCGAACTGCTCTGGCCCACCCGGCGCGGCCGGCGCGGCATCGCGGGCTTCGCGCTGATCGGGCTGAGCCTCGCCCTGACTCTGCTGCCGGACACGCCGTTCATCGATGCCGGCTGGCCGACCCGCCACCTGACCAGCGAAATGGCGCCGGCGCTGCGCAACGCCGCACTGGTGGCCTGCGGCGGCACGCTGGCCGCCGCCGCGCTGGGCCTGATCACCGTCGCACGGCTGCGCCGCCTGCCGCGCTACGGCCGGCGCTGGAGCCAGCGTTTCGGGCACTGGGACCTGTCGCTATTTCAGGATCTCCGCCGCCAGGTCGGCCGCCAGGGCATCACGCTGACGCCGATTCTGCCGGCCGAAGCGGTGCTCGCGAAGGCGGCCGCAGCCGCCACGGCGGCGGTGCGCGCGACGCCGCATCCGCTGGACCCCACCCCCGCGCGCGCCACCGAACCCGACTCGCTGGGCGGCAGTGCAGCGGGCGGGCCGGGCGCGACGGGCGGGGCGACGCCGAGCGCCTCCTTCGGACGTGTGCAAATTCAGGGCCGCCAGTTTGAAGCGGTCGCGGCGGGCACGATCGATGCGGGCTGCGAAATCGACGTGGTCGACTGCACCGATGCGCGGCTAATCGTGCGCCTGCGGCCGACGCGCAAGCCGGTGATTCCACCCTGGCAGTCGGCCAGCAAATACGAAGCCGAGACGGCTGGCACCAAATACGCCGCGCCGCTGCCGCCCGACGCCAGCCGCTACACCGCAATGGAAAAGGAACTTCAGCAGACGCCCATGCGCTACCCAAGCGCCGACCGCACGCCCGGCGGTGACCGCATAGCCGGTGGCGACCGAACAGGCGGCGGCGAAGGCTCCGATCCCACGTCGGCGGGCCCATGGAGTGGGGCGAGTGGGGCGGGTGGGGCGGGCGGGGCGGGCGAATCAGGTGCAGCGAGTGAGCCGGCGACCGACGGCCGGAAGTACCCGCCGAAAATCGAGGACAGCAAATACAGTTCCTCGCACCGCCCGCCCGACGGCAGCAAATACACTCCGCCCGGCGGCGCGCCGCTCCCGCCGGAAGCCAACGACGCACCCTGAGGCAACCAGCACCCACGTTTGATGTGGCACGGGCTGACCAGCCCGTGTCCAGCGAGTCCTCGAGCGTTTCCGCGGGACAGTGCGTTGCGCGCTTCCCTGGGAGCGCCGACGTTCACGTCGGCTCCCGGCTCGGCGCGGGACCGCCGGCATCCTGCCGGCTCTTGCTCTTGCCACATACGTGGGTGCGTTTCGGGTTCCGCCGAAGAGGCCGCAAGATGCGCGCTGCGCGCACAAAAACGAAGCCGATGGGCAAGGATGCCCACCCAGCAAACCGGCTGGAAGCCGGCGCCACACTGAAAATTTAAGACGCGTGCTGCGCCCGCAGGAGCGGCGTTGGCGGCCAGCGCTCCCAGCGGATGCAGGTCGATGCAGGCGGTTACTTTTTGGGCAGGCGGACTTCGCGACCGGTCGCGCTGGAGGTGTAAATCGCGTCCAGCGTGGCCTGGACTTTCAGCGCCTGATCGACGGTGACCAGCGGCGCGGCTTTGCCCAGCAGCGTGTCGATGAAATGGCAGTGCCGGTTGGTCGAGACCGCCGGCGGTCGCAGCGTGTACTGGATGGTCTCGTGGCCGTCCTTGCCGTTGCGGAAGAGCTTCAAGGGATCGACGATGGCGCCGGCTTCGGTGCCGAACAGTTGGACGTATTCTTCGTTCGGCGTCGCCTGATGCGCGGCCCACGAGACGTTCAAGTGGATCGTGCGGCCGCCTTTCAGGCGCACCATCGCCAGCGCGAAATCGTCCACGTCGAAGACATGCTTGCCGCGGTCGGATTTGCCCCACCCGCCTTCGCCCAGCTTGCGGTTGCCGAACTTCGTGTAGACCTGCCCGTGCACCGACTCCACGTCGTAGCAGTTCATCGAGAACATGGCCTTGTCGAGGTAGTGCACGCCGATGTCGTACAGGCAGCCGCCGCCAGCCTGGTCCTTGCGGCAGAACCAGGTGCCGAACTTGGGAATGCCGCTGCGCCGCAGCCAGACGGCGCGCGCGGTGTAGACATCGCCGAGCACCCCGTCATCGACGAGACTGCGCAGCGTCTGCGTCGCGGCCGGAAAACGGTGGCTCATGCCGAGCATCAGTTTGCGGCCTTTCTTTTTGGCCAGCGCGGCGACCTTGCGCGCTTCGCCGACATTCAGCGCGAAGGGCTTGTCGAGAAACACATGTTTGCCGGCGTTGAGCGCCGCGATCGAAACCGGCGCGTGCAGGAAATTTGGCAGCGCGATGCCGACCACGTCGATGTCCTTGTCGGCCAGCAGATCCTCGGTGGAGGTGTACCGGCGGGCGACCTTGAAGCGGTCGGCCAGCGCGTTGCAGCGCTCGGCGCTGACGTCGGCGATGGCGATGACCTCGGCTTGGGGATGGGCTTGGAAGCCCGCGACGTGATCGGTCGCGATGCCGCCGGCGCCGATGACGGCGCACTTGAAGACCTGCGGCGATTGCTTCGCCATGTTCGAACCCTTTCATTTGGTGGGCGTGGGACCGTGGAGAGCGTGGGGTGGAAAACAGCGCTACAGAATAAACGAAAAACGCCGGAGGGAAAAGGGCTGAGGAGCGAAAGTGGGAGGTGCGGCGGGCGAGGGGAGAAGATGCGCGCTGTTGCGCGCAGGAAAAAGAGCCGGGCTGGAGACCAGCACATTACCCACATCTTTATTTGGGCGTTTTTTGGCTTCCTGCCTCGACATTCACCCCGTTCTTGGAGCCACGCCATACGGCCGCCGCCCACAGGATGATTTTAGCGCCGGAGGCGCGGCAGAATCATAGCCCCCCGGTCGAACGGGGTGGCCGAAAGGCGCAGCCTGGAGGCCATCGGCTGGGAAAGCGGCGCGAAGCGACGCCCCGCGCGATCCGAAGCAGATCTACGCGTGCGACCTTCCATCGCGCGGAACCGCGCCCGGCGTTCATCGAAGCGAATGCCTTTCGACGCATCGCCTGCGACGCTCCGCGCGGTAGAACGTGGGAAGCGCGACATCGCCTTGGCCCGCGCGGGGCGGTCGAGGCGACCGCTTCCAGGGGTGCGCCTGCGGAAGACCTCCGGCAACCCCTGGCTTTGTTGCGGTCGCGCCGTTGGCGCGAAGAAACCGACCTGCGGGTCGGCGCTCCCGGGTCATGCGCGAAAGGTGTGGGTAATGTACAGGGCTGGAGCCAGCGCTCCCAGGGCTAGAAGAACCAGGCCGCGCTGATGGCCGGGCCCTGGGCGAAGTGGCGGCCGAGGCCGTACAGCCGGTAGCCGACGGCGGCTTCAAACGGCCCCAGGCCGAAAATCCAGCGCGCGCCGCCGTCGTAGATCCAGCCCTGTTCGCTGCGGAAGTTCCAGGCGCCGCGGCCGTACAGTTCCACCTGCGTGAAATAGGGCGGATTGTCCTGCGCCTCGCCGCGCCGGAAGGCGCTCAGGGAGGCCCGGTAACGCGGCCAGCGCCACAGCACCGAGCGAAACGCGGCTTCCGGAATCACCCGCGTGCCGCTGTCGGCCGCCGGCCACCAGGCGCACAGGCCGAGGCCGCCTTCGCTGAAGGGCAGCGCGGAACCGGCCGCCAACGCTCCGCCGTAGGTCAGGTGCAGCGCGTCGAATTGGGTCTGGCGCGACGGCCCGAACCAGCGTTCGTCGAAGGCGCCGCGCAGGCTGATTTCGCGGTAGCGCAGCGCGGCCGCCAGGCCGAGCCAGTGGCCCAGGCCGCCGTCGGCGCGGCGCAGATCGCGGGCGTACTCCAGGCGCAGATCGGCGTTCCAGCGCGAGTAGGCCTCGCCGTACAGCGAGCGATTGACGGTGAACAGCAGTCCGGCGCGGCCGGCGTCGGCGGCGTAGTAGGGGCCTTCCTGCACCACCGCCGGGGGTTGAAAGGGCGCGCGCGGCGTGGCGGCGGGAAACGGTTCCGGTGCGGGCGCGGGCGGCGGTTCGGTGGGCGGCTCCGCTGGCGCGGGTTCGGGCGCTGGCGCTGGCGTCGGTGCAGGTGCGGTCGCGGGATGCGTGGGCTGGGGCGATTCGGCGGCGTACACGCGCGCTGGGAGCGCCAACGCCGCCAGCCACAGGGCGGCGCAGAGCATCGCGGTGACGGCATGCCCGCGCTGCACGCAGCGGCAGCCACGCGCAGACGGGGTGCTCCGGAGCATCTCCCGGCTCGACATCAGGAGGCGTCATCCTGGAAAATCAGCGAGGTCGTGCCGCAGACGATGCAGCGCGCCGCCAGCATGAAGGAATTGATGTCGTTATTGTCCAGCGAATGTTGGGGATAGTCGACGGCCACGGCCAGAATAAAGCTGTGCGACCCGCAGGTGCATTTGTGGATGTAGGCGGTGGTGTCTTCTTCGACGGGTCGCGCGACGCCCCAGGCCTGCGAGCGATCGTAGAGCACGATTTTTTTGTTGCAGCGTTTGCAGGCGGCCTCGCACAGGCCGGCCTCTTCGTTGGTGTGGACGGTGAACACGCGGGCGAGTTCATGGCAGTCGTCGCGCAGGCCGTAGGCATGAAACTGGTCGGACAGCAGCGCGTCGAAAATCTTGAGCAGGTCCGGTTGGACGCCGCCGAGAAAGGACTTGAGCTGGTCGGGGATGCGGTCGGGGACGGCCACGCCGAGCGCCTGGCGGCGCGCCGACCGCGCCGCTTCGCGTTTGGCCGCCTGTTCTTCGGCGATCTTGTGGTCCACGGTCGGAGCATCGGCCGGGATCGGCTGCGCGGGCGGCAGAAGGAATTTGAATTCTTCGGTCGACATGATGCGAATCGAGTTCCCAAGGGCGGCCCACCGGCTGGGCGTGGGTGGACCGAACCGGAGCCAACGTATATCGTCCGTCCGCGAGCCGTGAATTCAAGCAAAATCGCTGCGTCAGGGGTGCTGCGCGCGGCCGGGCAGCCGGCGATGGGGAATCTCAGCGCTGGACGCGGCCGCTGCCGTCGCCGCCGGCGAGTTGGTCGACTTCCGCGACCGAGACCCGGTTGAAATCGCCGACGATGCTGTGTTTGAGCGCGCTCGCCGCCACCGCCCAGGCGATGGCCGCCTCGCGCGACTTGCCCGTCAGCAGCGCGTGAATCAGCCCCGCGGCGAAGCTGTCGCCGCCGCCGACCCGGTCGACCACCTCGAGGTCGAACCGCGGGCCGAAGGCATGGCCGGCGCGGTCGGCCAACAGGCCGCTCCAGCCGTTGCGCCCGGCGCTGTGGCTCTCGCGCAGCGTGATGGCGATCTGCTTGAGCGCCGGAAAAGCCGCGAGCATTTTCGCGGCGACTTCGAGGTAGCCGTCCCGTTCCAGCCGGCCGGTGGTGACATCGCCGGCGGAGATGCCGAAGACCAAGGCGCAGTCTTCTTCGTTGGCGACCGCGACATCGACGCGATCCATCAGGCCGGTCATGGTTTTCTGCGCCGCGGATTTGCTCCAGAGTTTCTTGCGGAAGTTCAGGTCCAGCGAGGTGGTCAGGCCGGCCTGCTTGGCGGCGGTCAGCGCCTCGTGCGAAGCCGCCGCGCAACCGGCCGACAGCGCCGGCGTGATGCCGGTCAGGTGGAACCAGGAGGCGCCGGCAAAGATGGATTTCCAGTCGAGCTGGCCGGCTTCGAGCCGGCTGACCGCCGACCCGGCGCGGTCGTAGGTGACCGTCGAAGCGCGTTGGCTGGCGCCGGCCTCCAGGAAATAGATGCCCAGCCGTTCGCCGCGCCGCAGACAGTGCGTGACATCGACGTTCTGCGCGCGCAGCGTCTGCGCGCACCAGTCGCCGATCGGGTTGGCCGGCAGCGCCGAAACAAACCGCGTGGCGTGGCCGAACTGCGCCAGCGACACCGCGACGTTGGCCTCGCCGCCGCCGAAGGTGGCTTCGAGGGCCTCGGACTGGCCCAGCCGGAGCACGCCCGGGGGTTTCAGCCGCAGCATGATCTCTCCAAAGGTGACGACGACGGCCATGGCGATTTCTCCGTGTTGCCCGCGCGTGCCTATTCGGCGCGCTGCCCGGCGGCGGCGCGTTCCGCCGTCCGATGGTAGCCCATCGCCGGCCAAAACAAGCCCCCGGCCGCCGCCGCAGGAACGGGCTTGGCGGCCGGTCGCGCTGGCGCGCCGGCGGGGTGATGCATCGCAGTGGTGGGGGAGCGAAAGGGGAAGCGGACCGCGTCCCGTGCCACGCTGCGCGGAGTCGGTTTTGCGGGGGGCGGATCAACCGAAGCGGAAGGCGCTGACCGTCGCGCCCATTACGCGGTCGGAAAAAATTTTTCGTCCGACCTCCGCACCGGCGGCGCCGGCGGCGACCATGAGCGGCAGCAGGTGTTCTTCGCGCGGATGCGCCGCGCGCGCCGCGGGCGCTGCGCGCCAGGCCGCCAGCCCCGCGTCGCGGTCGGCTGCGTGCGGCGCCTGGACGGTGGCCGTGAGCCACTCGTCGAAGCGATCGGATTCGGCGATCGGCGCCCCGCTGAACATCGCGCGCAAATTGTGGTAGCTCATCCCGCTGCCCGCGATCAGGATGTTTTCGTCGCGCAGCGGCGCCAGCGCCCGCCCCGCGGCCAGGTGCTCGGCCGGGTCCAGCCCGCGCCGCAGCGACAGTTGGACGATCGGAATCCGCGCCTGCGGAAAGGCCACCTTGAACGGCACGAACACGCCATGGTCGAAGCCGCGTTCGGTGTCGGTCGCGGCCGGCAGCCCGGCGGCGGCGATCAGGCCGCGGACCTGCTCGGCCAGCGCCGGATCGCCCGGCGCGGGATATTCCAGCCGGTAGGTGTGTTCCGGGAAACCGCTGTAGTCGTACAGGAGCGGCGGGGCGGGACAGGCGTTCACCGTGAACGTCGGCGCCTCCCAGTGGCCGGAAATCACCACCATCGCGCGCGGCGCCGCCGGCAGCGTGGCTGGCAGGGCAGTCAGCCACGCCCGCATGGGCTCCCAGGTGTCCGGCGGACCCATCGTCCAGTCCATGAAAAAACACGGACCGCCGCCGTGCGGCAGAAACAACGCCGGCTGGCGAGGCTGGGCGGCGGGCGGCGTGGAAGCGGATTGGGCCATGGCGCAAACTCCCCTTTGAAGCGAGCTGAAAAACCGGTGATGCAAGTTGAAGGACCTGTGACGCAAGTTGAAATACCGGTGATGCAAGTTGAAATACCGGTGACGCGACCTGAATTGGACCCGCGAACCGGCCCGAACATTCGCTCCACCGGCGGTGGTGAGCAGTGCCGGACGACCGCCACGGTCGGCGGCTCCGGAATGTGGAAGGTTCCGGCGCTTCGGGTAGCATGACCACCGTTCGCGAACAATCCCTCCCACCCGGCAAGGAACACCGCCTTGAAGATCGACCTGACGCTCCAGCCCCGCGACCTGAAACCGGCTCTCGAACGGATGTGGAAGCTCTCCGCCGCCAAGCTGCGTTCGATCGCCCAATCCTACCCCATCGAGCGGGGCACGCCGGTGTTCACCGTGAAGGGCCGCTACACCTCGCGCGGCTGGACCGAATGGACCCAGGGGTTTCTGTACGGTTCGGCGCTGCTGCAATTCGACGCCACCGGCGAAAAGTCCTTCCTGACCGCCGGCCGCGCCGACACCCTGGCGCACATGGCTTCGCACGTGACCCATTTCGGCGTACACGACCACGGCTTCAACAACGTTTCAACCTACGGCAACCTGCTGCGGCTGATGAACGAGGGTCGCATCCCCGAACATGCCGGCGACCGCGAGGCCTGCGTGCTGGCGCTCAAGGCCTCCGGCGCCGTCCAGGCGCAGCGCTGGACGCCGACCGCCGACGGCCTGGGCTACATCTATTCCTTCAACGGTCCGCACTCGCTGTTCTCCGACACCATTCGCTCGCTGCGGGTGCTCGCGGTGGCGCATCGGCTGGGCCACGCGCTGATGGGTGAACAGGACCGCCGCATTTCGCTCGCCGAGCGGCTGCTCCAGCACGCGCTGACCACCGCGAAATACAACGTCTACTTCGGCGCCGGCCGCGATGCCTACGACACGCCGGCCACCCGCGGCCGGGTGGTCCACGAAAGCATCTTCAACACGGTGAACGGCGTCTACCGCTGCCCCAGCACACAGCAGGGCTACACGCCGTTCTCGACCTGGACCCGCGGGCTGGCCTGGATTCTGCTCGGGTTCGCCGAACAGCTCGAATTTTTGCCGCAGCTTGAATCCGCCGCGCTGGCGCCCTGCGGCGGCCGCAACGCGGTGCGCAAAATCTTTCTCGATGCCGCCACCGCCACCGCCGATTTCTACCTCGCCCATTCGGCCGCCGACGGCATTCCTTTCTGGGACACCGGCGCGCCGGAACTCCACCGCCTTGGCGACTACACTCAGGCGCCCGCCGATCCGTTCAATCCGCACGAGCCGGTCGACAGCTCCGCCGCCGCCATCGCCTGCCAGGGTTTCCTGCGGCTGGGCCGCGTGCTGGCCGCCGGTTCAGCGGCCGAAAAAACCCGCGCCCGCAGCTACACCCAGGCCGGCCTGACCCTTCTGCGCACGCTGCTGGAGGAACCCTACCTGAGCACCTCGACCAAGCACGAGGGCCTGATTCTGCATTCGGTCTACCACCGCCCGAACGGCTGGGACTACGTCCCGCCCGGACGGAAAGTGCCCTGCGGCGAAGCGTCGCTGTGGGGCGACTACCACGCCCGCGAAGCGGCGTTGTACGTCGAGCGGCTGATAGCGCAGGGGCCGTACTACACATTTTTCCACGGGCTCGAATCCGGCGCCGCGACGCCGCGCTCGCCGGGCGGGGCGGGCACCAAACGCCGCCGCGCGCGGGGCTAGCAGCAAGCCGCGCCGTGTCCCTGCCGCCGCCGCCCGGCCCGCCGCCCGCCGGCTCGCCCCCTTCCGGCCCGTCGTCAGCCGACGCACCGCCGCCCTCAGGGGAGATGTTTGTCGCCGCCGCCAAGGCCGGCCGACTGACCCAGCTTCAAGCGATGCTGGCGCAAACGCCCGCCTTTCGCGACGCGACCGACCGCTTCGGCTGGACGGCGCTGCATGGCGCGGCCTGGAGCGGCCGCGGGGATGGGGTGGCCTTTCTGATCGGCGCGGGCGCCGATCCCAACCGCGCCGACCTGCTGGGCTATCCGCCGCTGTACATGGCCGCGGGGATGGGCCATCGCGCGGCAGTGGAGATGCTGCTGCACGCCGGCACGCGGATCGACTTTCGGGATCATGAAGGCCGCACGCCGCTACACTGGAGCGCCTTCGCGGGGCACCGCGATCTGGTCGCGCTGCTGCTCGACCGCAGCGCGACGGTCAACGCGGCGAGCAAAAAAGGCTACACGCCGCTGCACGAAGCCGCCTTCAAGGGCTTCGCCGAAATCGTGCAACTGCTGGCCGACCGCGGCGCCGATTTGAACGCCGCCAACCAGGACGGACTGACTCCGCTGATGGCCGCCGCCGAAGCCGGGCACGCGGCCGTCGCCGCCATTCTCGTCGCCCGCGGCGCCGATCCGGCCCGCACCGATCGCTATGATCGCACCGCGCTGAAAATCGCGGCCGACCGGCAGTTCGACGCCGTCGCCGACATCCTTCGCCGCGGCCCGCCGCCTGCCGCCTCGCCACGCCCCTGAACCCGCGCTCCCAGGGCAAGAGAGCGCGAAACGCGCTGTCCCACGGAAACGCTCGGACTTGCTGAACACGGGCTGAACACGGGCTGAACACGCGCTGGTCGGCCCGTGCCACGCCGGAACCCGGCGCTCTCAGGGGGGCTCTTCACGCCTTCAATTTTGCCTGCATCAGCGCCGCCAGCGCCGGCACCGTCGCTTCGCTCGGTTCCAGCACGCCGGTCACGCCGAGGGCCGCCAGCGTCTTGGTCGCGGTGGGCCCGAGCGAAAACACCTGCGCGCGTTTCAGCCACCCGGTCAGCGCGGCCACGCGCGCCGTCCCCACCACCGCGAGCAGGCCTTCGACGGTGGAACCGGAGGTGAAGGCCAGCGCCGAAAACGCGCCCGCCGCCGCGCCGGCGGCCAGCGGCGAGGAATTCTCAGGCATCAGGTCGCTGCGGTAGGCCACCCAGCGGCGCAGGCGTGCCGCGCGCGCCTGCAACGGCGCCCAGACCGAAGAATCGGCGCGGTTCGATTGCAGCACATGCACCACCGCGCCGGCGATCAGGCCGCTCGAGGCCAGCCCTTCGGCCAGCGCGCGCGCCCCGGCCGCCGCCGCGCCGCCCACCGCTGCGCTCTCGGGCGTCCGGCCGGAATCGGCCGCGGGTGGCGAGGCATGCCCGCTGATGTAGGTCGGTTCAAGACCCTGTTCGCGCAGGGCATCGGCGGTTGCGTCGCCCACCACGGCGTAGCGCAAATGCCGCGCCTGGGCCGGCGTGAATCCCAGCCGGCGCAGTTCGCCGAACACCACCGAAATGCCGCCCGGGCTGGTCAGCACGATCCAGTCGGGCGCCGCCGCCGCCGCGCTGAATTCGCCGCCGCCGACCGGGAGGAAATTCCCATTCAGCACGCCGGCCAGCACCGCGCAGTCGCCGGTGGCGCGCAAAGTCACCGTCTGGATTTGCTCCACCGCGCCCGGCGCCGGAAAGCTGCGCCGCAAGAGCGCCGTCAGCCGCGTCGGTTCCGCCTGCGTTGCGCTGACCAGAATCGCCACCGTTTGCCGCTCCCCTCCGGATCGCCCCCCGCCGCGCGTTTTTTTCAGCCGCCGGCTACAGCCAGCGGCAGGCCTCCGGCGCGTGATAGGAAATAATCAGGTCGGCCCCGGCGCGCTTGAAGCCGGTGAGGATTTCCAGCACCACCCGCTTTTCGTCGATCCAGCCTTTTTCGGCCGCGGCCTTCACCATCGCGTATTCGCCCGAGACGTTGTACACCGCCGTCGGCTTGCCGAATTTCTCGCGCACCCGCCAGACCATGTCCAGGTAGGCCAGGCCCGGCTTGACCATCACGATGTCCACCTCTTCGGCCACATCGGCGGCGACTTCGCTCAGCCCCATCCGCGCATTGGCCGGGTCCATCTGGTAGCCGGCGCGGTCGCCGAACTGCGGCGCCGAGCCGGCCGCGTCACGGAAGGGGCCGTAGAAACCCGAGGCGTACTTCGCGCTGTAGCCCATGATCGGAATGTGCAGGTAGCCGGCATGATCGAGCACCCCGCGGATCGCGCCGACCGCGCCGTCCATCATCCCGCTGGGAGCCACCATGTCCGCCCCGGCTTCGACCTGCGTGAGCGCCTGCCGACCCAGGTTCTCCAGCGTCGCGTCGTTGTCCACCGTCGAGCCGTGATCCTCGTCGATCACTCCGCAGTGGCCGTGCGCGGTGAATTCGCAGAAGCAGGTGTCGGCGACCACGCACAGCTCCGGCGCGGCCTGCTTCACCGCGTCGATGCCCTCCGCCATCAGCCCGTGCGGATCCCAGGAGGCCGAACCGACGGCGTCTTTGGCGGACTCGTCGAGCGCCGTGAACAGCAGCACCGCCGGGATGCCCAGCTTGCGAACCTCGCGCGCCTTGGCCGCCGCGTCTTTCAAACTCAACTGCTGCTGGCCGGGCATCGAGGCGATCGGCCGGGAGTTCCCCGCACGCACGAACAGCGGGTAGATGAAATCGGCCGGCGTCACGGTGTGTTCCCGGACCATCGCGCGCAGGGCCGGCGTGCGGCGCAGGCGGCGCAGGCGCTGCGCGACGGTGACTTCGATTTCGTGCGGCTCGTCGTCGTGCGCGTGATTGTGATCGTGCGCGTGACCGTGCGCATGGTCATGCGGATGCCCGTGACCGTGACCCTGCGCGTGATCGTGCGCAGGGGCGTGCGAATGTTCCTGCGGGTGGGGGTGCGGGTGGGCGTGGTCGTGCGCAGGCCCCGTTTCGTGAGCGTGAGCGTGCTCGGTTCCGGGGGCTTTGGGCTGCGCTGCACGCGCACGGCGTTGCTTGGCCATCGGTGAATTGCTCCTGGGGCGCCGCGGGCTGACATCCTGCACCGCGTTCTTGCGCGGGGCGCCAAGGATTCATCTTCCGCGCTGGTCGCGTCCGCGCCAGTCCGCGCCCGCGGTTCCCCCAAAGGAAGATGCGCGCTGCGCGCGCAGGAGCCGGCGTTGGCGGCCGGCGCTCCCAGCTACGTCGCGCGCTCGTATTGCTCGGCGCTGACCGTGTACAGCGGTTTGCCGCCGCGCAGGTAGGTTGCCAGTTGCCGCACGCAGTGCGCGCCGAGGTCCGGCAGGCGGTCCGGCGTGGGGCCGGCAACGTGAGGCATGAGCAGGCAGTTGGGCAGGCCACGCAGCGGCGAATCGGCCGGAAGGGGCTCCTCGGAAAACACATCGAGCGCGGCAAAAATCCGGCCGGTTTTCAGCTCCGCCGCCAGCGCCGGCTCGTCGACGATCTGCCCCCGCGCGGTGTTCACCACCAGCGCGCCGTCGGGCAGGCGGCGGAGCAGATCGGCGGTCACGCTCTTTTCGGTTTCCTTGTTCCAGCCGGTGTGGATCGACAGCACCTGGCTGTGTTCGAACAGCGCTTCCAGCGAATGCGCCGGATGAATGTCGTTCTCCACGAACTGCGCATGCGGCGCGTGGCGGCTGAAGCCGCTGATTTTGCAGCCGAACGGTTTGAGCAGTTCCACCGTTTTCATCGCGATCGGCCCCATGCCGTACAGTCCCACCCGGCGCTCGAACAGGCTGGCGCAGGCGATGCCGTCGTGCGCCCAGCCTTTTTCTTCGTGCAGCAGGTGCTGGAAGGCGGCGACGCGGCGCAGGCCGGCCAGCATCATCATCAAGGTGGCTTCGGCGATGGTGCGCGCGATGACATCGCCCCAGTTGCTCACCAGCACACCGTTGCGGATGGCCTCCGCGGTCGTGATGGCCTTCAGCGTGCCGCACAGGTGGCAGATGTATTTGACGCTGGGACAGGCTTTTTGCACCGCGGGCGTGAACTGCGGCGACTGCCAGGCGGTGACGACGATTTCCGGTTGCAGGCGCTGGAGCAACGCGATGTAGGCGGCTTCATCCATGCGCCGGCCGGCGGCGTCGTCGAAAAATTCGAAATGGGTCGGCGCCAGTTCCGCCAACAGCCCCTTGGCGTGCTCGTTCAGAAAAGTATCGCGCAGCGAAGCACGCAGCACGACCAAAATCCGCACCATGATGGGCTCCTCGAACCGCCAACCGGGGGGACGCACAGCGGGTTGCACACGTGCAGCCAGCGCCGACCCGCGCCGCGCAGCCGACGCACGCGGCGCGACCATTGTAGCACGCTCGCCGCGCGGCAACTTTCTGCACATGGCGCTGTTTCGCCGCGTTTTTTCCCGCGATTTTCCGGTGCGCCCAAGGTATGATGAAGGAGCCTTGGAGCCGGGCCATCGGCGTCGGACCAAGCCCGGCCCTCCCCACCGACCCGGCCGGCCCGCTGGCGATGATTTCTCCCGCTTCCAACAGGCACTTTAGGTTGAACCCTGCCGCCCGGCCGTCGGGTCGCGCGGGCTGAAAAGGAATGGTCCCACCGCCATGGCTCGTCCCGGTTGGCGCCGACCTCTGCAACTGGCGTTGCCCTTCGCTGTTCTGGCCCTCGTTGCCATCGCCGTGCCGCTGGCCGACGTCGCCGAGCAACTCGCCGTCGGCGCGGTGCTCGCCGGCCTGATTGCCGGTTGGCTGCTCGTGCCGCTGGTCGTGCGCCTGCGCCGTCGCCTGAAACGCCGTCACATCATCAAACAGCGCCTGCCCGACCTGCCGGCGGCTGCCCGCCACGATCTGGCCGCGGTGTTCCACGCCTTCGACACCGACCGCAGCCGCGATCTTCTGCACGCGGCCGCGATCCTGCGGCAACTCCAGAATCAAATCGAACACCCCGCGCCAGTCGTGACGCCGTCCGGCTCCGCAATCGTTGCCGGCAACCTCCCCGTGACCACGGCCGCTGCCGCGGCAGTGCCGCCGCCCGCCGCCGATACCGCGGCTGCCGCACTTGCCGCCGCGCCCGCGCCCGCGCTGGCCACCGTGCCGGACCTGCCCGCGGTGATCGCCGGCTTGCAGGGGATCTGCGTCGTGCGCGCGATGCTCAATCACCACGACGGCCTGGGCCTGTTCGATCCGCACTGCCCCGAAATTGAACGGCAGATGTTCTGCCGCGGCGTGCCGGCTCTTTCCAAGCGCGCGCTGGTGGACGAACTGACCACCCTGCCGCTGCGTGAACTCGACCGGCTGGCCCGGCGCCTGATCGCCACGCTCGACCTCCTGGTCGAATCCACCGCGGTGCCGCACCTGATTCCCGCCGCCGACGCCGTCCAGATGCTGACGGCGATGGTCGGCCGAGCGCCCCTGCGCGCGCACGGCGACAGTTGGATCGAATGGTGGCGCGTGTCCCGCCCACGGCTGCTCAGGACCGGCGGCGCCGGCATCGTCGCCATGCGCCTGCTGCGCGACCGGCGGCACAACCAGGTCTACCAATTGGGTCAACGGATGTGGGCCGAAGGCGTGCCCAGCGCCGACTTCCAGACGCTGCTCGATGTCGCCGGCTTCTTTCGCTTCGTGCTGCGCCCGCGTTCCACCATCGAAGACACCGCCGACCGCGGCCGCGCCGCCTGCCCCTACTTCGCCGAGGGCCGCTACTGGAACATCGCCGACTTCCTGAAATATCCGCTCGGCGACGCCACCCGCGCGCTGCAGTTCTGCCGGAACTACCCGGAGTACCGGCGCAACAAAATCGAGTTCATCGACCGCCTGATCGAACTGGCCGTCGCCTACCCGGGCGAAATGGACCAGGTGCTGGCCGAAGCTCTGTTCAAGCTGGTCGGCGACACCGCCCATCACGTCGCCGGCCGGGGCGGCTGGAAGCCGGCGATGTGGCAGGAATTCTGGCGCAAGCTGCTGGCCGGAGGCGGCTTTGAACCGGGCCTCGAAGCGCTGGTGCGCGGGGTCGAAATGACCGAAGCCCGCCGCATGCGCGAAGCCCGCCAGGCGCTCGAAATGGCCGCGCGGCAGATGCCCGATGCCACCGCGCCGGTGATCAACCTGGTGTATCTGGAATGCCAGGCCGGACGGCCCGACCACGCCCGCCGCGCGATCGAAGCGGTGCTCGACGCCCGTCCCACGCAGGGCACGCTGGCGCTGGGCCTGGGCAAGCTGGCTTTTTTCAATTTGCACGACCTGGCCTTGGCCGAACGGCTGCTCACCCGCGCGCAGAAACTCATGTTCGAACCGATCGAAGCCCACCTGCTGCTGGGCCACACCTGCCTGATGACCAACCGCGCCAAATTGGCACAGGAACACTACCGCCGCGCCTACGAGCTGGACCCGAGCTGCCCCGACGCGCTGCTGGGGCTCGCCCGCACCATGATCGAACTCAAAATGTACCTGCGCGCGATCGACTACCTGAAGACCGTCACGTTGCAGTACCCGGGTGCGCCGGCCGACTGGGCCAACTTTTTTCTGTTTCAAACCTACCGCGAAATCGGCCAGAACCACGACGCGATCGAACGGCTGCGGAGCGTCCCGGAAGTGCTGATCGACGATCCGGATTTGCTGGAGGAAATCTCCTACTACCTGGAAAGCCAGCAGGAATATCCGTGGGCGCGCGACCTGCAGAAGCGAGCGATGCTGTACCGCACCAAGAACCCGCCGAAGGAAAATTCGCGCGCCAGCGGCGGCACCGCCAACCCCTGGGACGATCCCAACTCCGACCCCGACGACGGCGGGCTGAAAGAAGGCCCCGCGCGGTAGTTTTTTAAACAGCCGCAGGTCGATTCACCTGCCTGGCAAGGCCATCGTGCGCCGCTCCACAGCCAGCGCGGAACAAGCACCCCCACCGCGAACTTCAGGCAGGTGGCATTTGGGGGTGGCATAGGGGATGGCTGTTTTCACCTGCACCGCCGCCGGGACCGCGGGCACTCGCTCTTCCTCCAAATCGCGCTTTCGGCTCCGCGGACATGCCCATGCCCGACCACGCCCGGGAGTGCCGACCGCTGGGTCAGTTTCTTCGCGCCAACGGCGCGAGGCCCCAAAGCCAGGGGTTGCCGGAGGGCTTCCGCAGGCGACCCCTGGATGCGGTCGCCAGACCGCCCCGCGTGATCCGAAGCAGAACCACGCACCCAACCGCGCATCACGCGGAATTGCAAACGGCGTTCAGCGAAGCGAATGCCTTTCGACGCATCGCCCGCGCCATTCCGCGCGGATGAATGTGGGAAGCGCGACATCGTCTCGGCCCGCGCGGGCGGCGCTGCGCACCGCTCCCAGGGGTAGCGCCTGCGCGCGGCGCGCTTCGGCGCAACCCCTGGCTTCGCTACACCGCGCTTTCAGCGTGGAATACCTCTCGAATGCGACGGCCGTGCAGCGCAAACGCCGGAACTCCGCCCAAGATATTGTTGGACATCAAAAAGGCCAAACCAAAAAAGATGTAGGTAATTCACAGGTCGGGAGACCGGCGCACCAAGCCAAGAACCGGCGTGAACGTCGGCACGCCCAGGGAAGCGCCTTTGGCTCAGGGTCGGAAGGCGACGACCGGTACGGCCGCGGCGGTGGGGCCGATGGATTGCAGGTCGCTGCCGGGGTAGTAGGCGGCGAGAATCTGGCGGTAGGTTTGGCCGGCGTTGGCGCGGCCGAGCGCGCCGAACTGGCACATGCCGACGCCGTGCCCCCAGCCGCCGCCGTCGATCGTCACGCTGCCGTGCGCCACCTTCCAGGCGAACACCAGCGTCGAGGGCAGATCGTCGCGGCCGCCGCCGAAGGCCAGCCGGAAATCGTTGGCCGGAATGTACCGGCGATCTTTCACGCCGATCACCAGGTAGACCGTCGCGCGCAGGCCGCCCGCCGCCGGCACGCCGACGGGCTGAATGTCGAGAATCCGGTTGCCGTCGGCCGGTTTCCAGAGGCCTTTCTTCGCCAGCCGTTCCTGGAAGGTCGCCAGCGAAAATTTCCGCTCCCAACGATACAACGAACTGGCCGTGCCGAAGCTGTCCTGCACGTGCCCGCGCAGCGCTGGCGCGTCACTGGCCTGCGGCCCGAAGGCCTCCTGCGCGCTGCAGGTTTCCCCGCCGCTGGTCGAATGAAAAAACGCCGGAAACAGCGCGCCCGCGCTGGTCAGGTATTCGCCCCGGGTGGCCTCCACCGCGGCGGTGACGCGCGGATCGATTTTTTCGCGGTCGCCGGTTTTGAACACCTGCGAGTGCACCGTCCGCTCCACGTCCCACGGTTCGTAGCGGCGGTCCTGCATCTGAAACAGCACGTAGGTCCGGCTGGCGACCGCCTGCGCTTTCAGCGCTTCGGCCGGCCAGTCCACCGGCACTTCGCCCGCGACGACACCCTCGAGGTAGCGCTCCAGATCCCAACTGGCCACGCACTGGACGGTGCGTTCGCCCTGGTTGCGGTAGATGGTCAGAAGCTGCACGGCCGGACCGAGGTCCTCGCCGTTGACGGCCATCCGTGTGCCCGGCTGCGGGCGGAGTTCGATCCGGTCCTGGCCGAAATAAATGCGGCTGCCGATCGCCAGGCTGGCGCCGGTCACCGTCACCGGCGCCGACGCAATGCGGTCGCGGATTTCGATCGACCCGTTGTCTTCGTCGAAGACCTCCACCGACCCGTCCACGGCCAGGTTGAAGCTCTTCTGCCCGGCGACCAGATGGACGCGCACCCATTCGGCGGCGCCGGGAAAATTCGGCATGTTCAGGTAGTGGCTGCGGATTGCGCCGTCTTCCGGGGCCGGCGTTGCAGTGGGGCTGGGATTGCCGGGCAGCGGCGCGGTGGCGAAATTCCGGCTCGCATTGGGCCAGCCCGAGGCCGACCCTTCGTAGGGTCCTCCGCCGCAACCGCTGACCGTGGCGCCCAGCGCCAGCCCCGCCAGCATCGCCGCCAGGCCGGCCGGCTGGATGGCCGACGGCCACCGGCGCCCGTTCCTCCGCTGCGTTCCTGGCACGGCATCCTCCCCGGCGCACGCACCCACAGGCACGCGCAGGCACGCGGCGCTTGCACGCGCGGCCTACAAATTCGCACGCCATTTCATCGGCCATCGGGGGTTGAAACTTCAGCGAATCCAGCGGCGGCGTCCCGGGTCCACCCCGGTTCTGTCCGGCTCGGGCCGGATCAGGCCGATTCCAGCCGGTTCCAGCGGGTTCCAGCGGGCTCCACTGGGCTCCGGACGGTGCAGATCGGCTCGCGCCAGCCCGGGCGGAACTAGCCAACGCGAATTTCGTTTGGGGCGCACGAAAACGGGATGCGGATCGCGGCTTCGCCGCGGTTTTTTGTCCACGGGCCATCGGCCCGTGCCATCTATGCCCATGACGGTTTGAACGGCGATTCGCGAATGTCGCGTTGTAGTGCTGCGGTTTCTTGCGGGGGCCGGACCGGCCTCAGGCGCCCATCAGCGCCACCGCCTTGGCGGTCGCCAGCCGCCCGCGCGGCGTGCGCAGCAGGAAGCCCTCGCGCAGCAGGAAGGGCTCGTACACTTCTTCGATCGTGTCCGGCTCTTCGCCGACCACCGCGGCGATCTGCTTGAGACCCACGGCCTGGTCGCCGTGGTCGATCAGGCTGCGCAGGATTTTGCGATCCATGTCGTTCAGCCCGTGGACATCGACGGCGAGATCGTCGAGCGCGCGCTGCGCCAGTTGCAGGTGGATGCGGCCGTCGCCTTCCACCAGCGCGAAGTCGCGCAGCCGCATCAAGAGCCGGATCGCGATGCGCGGGGTGTAGCGGCTGCGCCGCCCGACCTCGACCGCCGCATCGTGCGCGATGGGCACTTCCAGCAACGCAGCATCGCGCAGCAGAATTTCGGCCATCTCCCCGGCCGAGTAGTACTCCAGCTTGATCGGCAGACCGAAGCGGTCCAGGAACGGCCGTGACAGCAAGCCCTCGCGCGTGGTGGCGCCCACCAAGGTGAAGGGATTCACCGGGATGGGGACGGTCCGCGAGCCCGGCCCCTGGCCGATGCGGATGTCCACGATGTAATCTTCCATCGCCGAATACAGCAGTTCCTCGAATTGCGGCCGCAGCCGATGAATTTCATCGATGAACAGCACATCGCCCGGCTGGCATTCGGTCAGCAGCCCGACCAAATCCCCGCCGCGCTCGATGCTGGGCGCGCTGGTCCGGAAGCAGCGCTTGCCCAATTCGTGCGCGACGATTTCCGCCAGGGTGGTCTTGCCCAGTCCCGGCGGGCCGGACAGAAGGATGTGATCGAGGGCTTCTTCGCGCTTGAGCGCCGCCTGGACGGCGATGCGCAGATTGCGCAGCGCGCGCGCCTGGCCGATGAAATCCGTGAAGCGTCGCGGCCGCATCGCGCGCTCCGGCTCGCGATCTTCGGCGACCTCCTCGGGCTGCGTGAGCGCCACCGAGGGAGCGGCTGCGTCCGCGGCGGTCTGTGCGCCCGGCGCGGCAGGCACGGCAGGGGCGATGGGCGCGGTTCGTGCCGCGTGCATCGCCGGCGCAACCGGCGCGCGCGCCGCCGCGTCGGCCGCGGTCAGTTTTTCCGAGCGCCGCCCCAGATTGCCGGCGCCGTTTGCGCGCCGCCGCCCGCGCGGCCCGGGAGCGGCCACGCCCTCTGCTTCCGAATCCAACTGCGATTCGCTCATGCCGCCGCCTTCCGGTCCCCCGCGATGTCGAAAATCCGCGCCGCGGGATGCCACCATCTTACCCGCTCGGCCCCGTGCCTGCGCCTGGGCCTTTTAGTTCTCGCCTGCGCCCGAAGGTCGAAAGCGTCGCGCGGCCTTTTTCATTCACCGCTTCGCTCGCTACAATGGCAGGGTGGAATCTCTCCGAGGACCCCGCCCCGTGATGCGCACCGTTCGCCGCTTCCCCTGTCCCGCGCCGCGCCGACCGAGGACGCTGCACCAACCGAGGGCGCCGCTGCTGGCCGCCCTGCTGGTGGCCTGCGCCGCGGCCGCCTGTACCGTTCGCGCGGCCGAAGCCACGCCCGATTCCGCGCCGCTTGCCGTGCGGATTCTCGGCACCGGCGAAATTCACGCCACGCCGGATTCCTGCGATTGCCCGCTCAATCCCGTCGGCGGCCTGGCCAACCTGGCCCGCCTGATCCACGTCGAAACCGCCCGCGACCCCGCCCGCACGCTGCTCGTCGACACCGGCGGTTTCGTCGCCGGCGGGTCGCTCGACAGCCGTTCGGCCGGCCCCGTGAAAGACCTCGCACGCAGCCGCCTGATGCTCGATTTCCTGCGCCTGTGCCCCTACCGCGCCATCGCGCTGGGCAACGAAGAGCTGGCGCTCGGCCGTGATTTCTTCCGCACCGCGCGCCATCCGCTGCGCCTCGACCCGGCCGCGCCCGAACCTCCGCCCCTGCCCTTCACCTGCGCCAACCTGCGCCTGACGGCCGCCGACCGCGCCGAACTCGGCATTGCCTTCAAAATCCCGGTCGCGACGCCGGCCGGCGCCTTCTGGATCGCGGCGCTCGCCCCGCCCGGTTCCTACGCCGCCGGCGCCGATGGCTTCGAAGCCACCGACCCCAATCCTGTCCTGCGCCTGTTGCTGTCCGAGGCTGCCGCCGATCCCACCCATCCACGTCTGATTCTGCTCAGCCACCTCGGCGACGCCGCCACCGACGCGCTGCTTTCCGACCTGGTGAAGCACCCGGGCACCGGCTCCGACGGCAAACCCGTCGGCGTCGATTCGATTCTCGCCGTCATGGCCGGGCATCACCGCCCGGCCGAAGTCCGCCAGACGGTCGCCGACACGCCGATCCTGTACGTCCGCGGCGAAGGCCAGTACCTCGCGTCGATTGCGTTCCATGCCGGCGTCGGCTTCCCGCAGCTCGACGAAATCCCCGTCGCCGCCGCCGCCAGCCCCGCCACCTCCGCCATCTCCCCGCCCGTGACCGTGACCGGCGACAACCCTGCGCCCCCCGCCGTCGATCCAGCGAGCCCTGCCGCCGCCGAACAGGCCGCATCCGCCGCCGCCACGGCCGCCGGCGCCATCGCCGATCGCATCCGCGCCTTGATTTCCACCGCCCGCCCGCAACTGGATTTCACCTTCGCCACCGACTGCCCGCACTGCTTGGTGGCGGTCGAACCGACCCTCCGGCTGGTGGCGCGCTTCGAGGGCCACGCCGACATTCATCTGCGCTTCATGGTCCACCGCACCGCCGACGGTCGCTGGATCACCGGCATCCAGCCCGGCCGCGCGGCGGAGGAAAAATCCTACCAGGCCACCCGCCGTCTGCTGATCGTCGGCAAATACGCGCCGGACAAAGTCTGGGCGCTCTTCCAATGGGTGAAAAACAACCCTGACGGCAACTTCGACGTCGGGCTCCGCTCCATCGGTTTCCCCGCCTGGCGGCTCAAACGCGCCCTCGAAGCCGGCGAGGATCAGGCGCTGCTCGAGGAAAATCTCGCGCTCACCGAAAAACGCCAGGTCCCCGGCACTCCTGCGGTGTACATCGACGGGCAGTACCTCGACGCGCCCTTCGAGGAACTGCGGATCGCTTCCAGCCTGTGCGCCGTCCTGCGCGAACGCGCCGCCGATCCGGCCGCCGTCGAAGCCGATCTGGCTGCGCCGGGCAAAGTCTGCAGCGGCGTGCCGCGCTGCTTCGAACAGGGCGACTGCAAGAAGCCTGGCTACATCACCCGCTGCCTCGACGCCGGCAAGCCGACCGCCGAATGCCGGTTCATCGAAGATCAGCCGGTCACCGTCTGGGTCGTGCAGGATCCTGATGCGGTGCATTCCAACGCGCCCGATCTGGTCACCCAGTTGGGGCGGTTTTTCGCGAAGATGCACGTCGCCGCGGTGGATGTGAATTCCGACCTCGGCCGGCAGATCGTCGCCCGCACCGGCCAGGCCACGCTGCCGATCTACGTGGTCAAAAATCTGCGCGACGCGGTGAACCAGGCCGACGTTGAAAAATTCGGCCGGTATGTCGGCGACTGGTTCGTGCTCCAGCCGCTGCCGTTCTACTCCCACGATCACTTCACCCGCCCGCGCGCGTTGGGGACGCTGGATATTTTCTACGAAGTCCACTCGCCCAACGCCGCCAAAGCCATCCTGCGCCTGGAATCCACGCTGGCGCTGCTGCAGAAACAGTTCCCCCATGCGCCCCTGCCGAGGGTGCGCCTGCAGCCTTTGGTCTACCTCCGCCCCGCCGACCCCGACACCGGGGCGCCTGAAGAGCTCATCGCCCGCGGCGGCCTGGGCGAACTCGAACAGTCCGCGCGGCTGCTCGCCGTTGCCGACACCGCCCCCGACAAACTGCTCGCCTACGCCGCCGCCTGCGCGCAGGCCCCCGGCAGCACCTACTGGCGCGCGCCGCTGCAAGCCGTCGGCCTCGACCCCGTCGCCATCGCCGCCCGCGCCCGCCAGCCGGACATCAACGAACGGCTGCATCGCCTCGCCGTCGCCGCCCAAAGCCTCCGCATCGAAGGCGACGTCGCATTCCTGGTGCGCAACCAGGAATTGGATCCGATCCAGAACGGCGCGGAAATGTGGCAGGTGCTCACCACGCTCCAGAAGGATCTGGAAACCCTCCAGCGCGAAAAACACCCCCTGCCCGCGCCCCCCGAACCGGAAGATGCCGGCCCGCCGCCCCCGCCCGACCGGCCCGACCAGCTCGCACGCCCAGCCACCGAACCGACCACCGAACCGGCCATCGCGCCCGCCGCCACGCCCACCGTTCAGGCCGCGCCGGGCCCCGAGACCCACCCATGAGCCCCGCCCAAATTGCCCGCCGGCCGGCCCGCCGATCCGCAGGCCGGCCCGCACGCCAACCCGCCACCGCCGCGCCCACCGTGCTGCTGCTGGGCAACACCACCGTCCAAGCCTACCCCACCGACGGCCGCCGCCTTTTGCCGGCGCAGCGACTCACCCTCCCCACCGTCGATTTCCTCGCCGCCAGCCTGGCGCGCCCACCGCGCGCCTGGCGCCGCCTGCTGAGCGGCCCGCTGGCGGTGTGTTCGGTGCACGCCGCGGCGCTGCGCCATCTCCAGGTCTTCGCCCGTGCCGCCGGCCTCCCGCTGAACCTGTACACCCGCGATTTCGGCCCGAGCCTGCCGCTGCATCTCGACGCCGCCGGCCGGAAAACCGTCGGCCCCGACCGGCTCGCCGCCAGCCTCGCCGCGCACGCGGAATGCCCCGCCGGCGCGCTGGTGTGCGACTGCGGCACCGCGCTCACCGTCAACCGCGTTTCCGCGCGCGGCTTCGAAGGCGGCCTGATCGCCCCCGGCTTCGAACTGGCCCTCCAAGCCCTCCACCAGGGCACCAGTCGGCTCCCGCGGCTGACCGCCGCCCCCCCCAGGACCTTTCCCGCCCGCAATACCCCCGCTGCCATGCGCCTCGGCTGCCTGCTGGCGCTGGTGGCCCTGATCGAGAAAATCCACGCCGCCGAAGACCGGGTTTTCCGCCGGAATTCCCCCACTCGCGGCCCTTTGCCGTTGATTCTCACCGGCGGTGCCGGGATAATGGTTCGGCGCCGCCTGGCCTGCGCCGTTCGCTGGCGACCCCATCTGACCGCCGCCGGCGTCTGGCTCAGTTTCAACCTGCCACCGATCGCCGGCGCCTGATCGGCCGGCGATGGCCTCCGGAGCAACCGCCGCCTCATGAGCCGCCATTTCTTTTTCACCGTCAGCACCCTGCTGTTCCTGTCGCTGTTCGCCAAGCTCGCCTGGGAGGTCCACAAGGAATCCACCCACGCCGCGATGAACGATCAGCACATCTACGATGCCTACTTCGTGCCCGACCAGCCGCCCTACATCAAGCAGGTCTACGACATCACCTTGGAACGGCTCCCCGCCGGCGCCGCCGCCGAGGATGGGCAACGCAATCTCGGCCCCCATCTCCCCGCTGATCCGGCCGACCGGGCCGACCGGGCCTCTTCGACCGCACCGCTCAACCGCGCCCGCCGCGCCGCCGACACCGACTCCGACTCCGCCAAGGACGACGCCGAAAATGGCATCCATATCGGCACCCTCATCCGCGAAATCAAGCAGGACGAATCGCCCCGCACCCGCATTCTGGTCGAGACCTACCACTTCGGCCCGCCCCCGCCGCTCGACAATCTTGCCGGCCTCTGGTTACAATCGACCACCTCCATCAACAGCGTGATCGGCCTGCAGAACATCGATCTCGATCTCTTCGTCCACGCCAACCAGCTGCTCAGCCAGTTCAACGGCCACCTGCACTTGAAGGCCGGCACGCCCGGCCCCGAGACCATGCCGCTGCGCTTCGAATTCGACCACAATGCCTCCGGCTTCATGTCCTTTGCCGGCCTGCTGCCCTCCAATATCGACCTGAAACACCTCTCCGGCGGCGGCGCGCCCATCGTCGTCAAGACCGAAGACTTCGACCTCGCCGGCATCTGCTTTTCGCCCTTCACCCAGCGCGCCGGCGTCGCGCTCGACGGCCCCCAGTCCTCCTGGCCGGTCAAATACCTGCGCCCCGACGACATCTACACCCTGCTGAACATGCACGGTGACCCCGCCTCCACCAACGTTCCCTACCGCCTCGGCCAGGTCGTGATCACCCAGCGCCTGTCGGTGCCTTCGCCCGAAAACGGCCAGCCCATCACCGCCTACCGCGCCGTCTGCAAGCTGGCCCAGCGGATCAACGATGCCCCGGACCCCTTCCGCCTCGAAGCGCTCTATCTGGCCGACGGCACCGTGCTCGAAGTCCGCACCGAAGTCCTCGGCTACCGCCTGACCGCCACCCTGCAGCATGTGGTCCGCTCCTGGAAAAAATCGCAGGACCCCGAAATCGGCGGCGACACCGCCGCCGCGCTGTTCGACCGCAAGGCACTGCTCAATCGGTTCTTCCCGGAAACCGCCGCGCCCGCCCCCTCCCCCGAACCGGCGCCCCGCAAACCCTCCGCGCCACCGGTTCCGTCCGACCCTGCCGGTCCATCCGGCCAACCGCGCCAACCGGGCCAACCGGGCCAACCGGGCCAAGCTGGGCAAGGCGGCCAACTCGGCCCAGCCGCCGCCAGCCACCCGGCGCATCCCGCGCAACCGGTTGCTCGCGTTGGGGCCGCATCCGCACCGGCCACGCCGGCCACGCCGGCCGCTCCACCGGCCGCCGCCGATCCATCCGTCCGCGCACCGGCACCTGCCGTCCGTGCGCGGCCCCAGGGCAATTAGCACGCCCGCTGTATAACCACGTGCGCGTTGCGCCAGGAGTCCCCCGCCCCATGTTCATGATCGAAACCGAAAATCTCTACAAAAACTTCGGCCGCAAGCAGGCCCTCAAGCCGCTCAACCTCCAGATCCCCGGCGGCGAAATCTTCGCCTTCCTCGGACCCAACGGCGCCGGCAAAACCACCACCATCAAAATTCTGTGCGGGTTGCTGCGGCCCAGCGGCGGGTCGGCGCGGATCGGCGGCCACGACATTCTCACCGACGGCATCGCCGCCCGCGCGCTGATGGCGTATGTTCCGGACGAACCGTATCTATACGAGAAACTCACCGGCTTCGAAAACATGCGCCTCGTCGGCCGCATGTACGGCATGAACGAAGCCGACCTCGAACGCGAATCCCAGCACTGGATCAAGGAACTCGACCTCAAGGATTTCATCAACGACCTCGGCGAAAGCTACTCCCACGGCATGAAGCAGCGCGTCGTGCTCGCCGCCGCGCTGGTGCACAAGCCGCGCGTGCTGGTGGTCGACGAACCCATGGTCGGCCTCGACCCCAAAAACATGCGCCGCGTCAAGGACATTTTCCTGGAGCAAGCCGCCCTCGGCGTCACCATCTTCCTGACCATTCACACCCTGAGCATCGCGCAGGAAGTCGCCCAGCGCATCGCCATCATCAACAAGGGCGAAATCATCGCCCAGGGCAACTTCGCCGAGTTGCAGCAAAAAGCCCAAGCCCACCAAGCCAACCTCGAAGAACTCTTCCTCACCATCACCGCCGAGGAAAAGGTCACCTGAAGGAGCCCATCAACCGCGCCCTCTGAAAACGCGGCACGAACGGCCCATGACCTTCCCACCAGCCCTTTCGCGCACCCTGGCACGAATATCGCCGCCGCGCGGCTTTTCGTTACAATCGAGCCTGCTTGTCCATCGTCCATCCGCCAAGGACCCACTGCCCATGCAGGACCGCACCGCCAAACTCCTTTCCGTCGCAGCCGCCGTCGATCTCGTCCGGGACGGCCAGGTCTTCGTCTCCGGCGGCTTCGTCGGCTGCGCGCATCCGGAGGCCCTCACGGCCCAGCTCGAACGCAAATTCCTCGCCGCCGGCGCGCCCAAAAATCTCACCCTCGTCTACGCCGGTGGACAGGGCGACGGCGCCGACCGCGGCCTCAACCATCTCGGCCACGAAGGCCTCGTCGCCCGCGTCATCGGCGGCCACTGGAACCTCGCCCCGAAACTCGGCGCGCTCGCCGTCGAAAACAAAATCGAAGCCTGGAACTTCCCCCTCGGCGTCATCGCCAGTTGGTACCGCGAAGCCGCCACCGGCAAGGACTGGATCATCACCCGCGTCGGCCTCGGCACCTTCGTCGATCCCCGCCGCGAAGGCGGCAAATTGAGCCCCCGCACCCGCGAAGATCGCGTCGAACTGCTCGAATTCGACGGCGTCGAATATCTGCGCTACCGCATCCCCCGGCCCGACGTCGCCTTCCTGCGCGCCACCGTCGCCGACCCCCACGGCAACGTCTCGATGTGCGACGAAGGCATGTCCGATTCCAACCTCGCCATCGCCATCGCCACCCACAACAACGGCGGCAAAGTGATCGTGCAGGTCCGCGATTTCTGCGCCGAACCGCTGCCCCCGCGCGAAGTCACCATCCCCGGCATCCTCATCGACCACATCGTCCAGGCCGATCCCGCCGAACATCAGCAGACCTTCGTCGCCGACTTCAACCCCGCCTTCGTCGGCCGCGGCGGCACGCCCGAAGAACGCGCCCACGCCGGTCTCGGCGAAAAACTGCCCAACTCCGAACGCCGCCTGATCGGCGAACGCGCCTTCCGCGAACTCAAGCCCGGCCACATCATCAACCTTGGCATCGGCCTGCCCGAAACCGTCGCCGCCATCGCCGCCGAAAAAGGCGCGCTCCAGGATTTCTGCTTCACCGTCGAAAGCGGCCCCATCGGCGGCATCCCCGCCTCCAATCTGAACTTCGGCATGGCCTACTACCCCGACGCCATCATCGACCAGCCCTACATGTTCGATTTCTACGACGGCGGCGGGCTCGACATCTGCTTCCTCGGCGCCGCGCAGATCGACCCCGAAGGCAACGTCAACGTCTCGCGCTTCGGCCCGCGCGTGGCGGGCATCGGCGGCTTCGTGAACATCTCGCAAGCCGCCCGCAAAGTCGTCTTCTGCCTCGGTTTCACCGCCGGCGGCATGCGCGCCAAGTTCGACGGCGGCAAGGTCGTCATCGCCAGCGAAGGCCGCGAACGCAAATTCCTGAAGACCATCGAACAGGTTTCATTTTCCGCCGCCGAAGCCCGCAAGCGCGGCCAGGAGGTGCTGTTCGTCACCGAACGCTGCGTCTTTGCGCTCGAAAAAACGCCCCCGCCGCCCGGCCAAAGCGGGCTCAAGCTGATCGAAGTCGCCCCCGGCATCGACCGCGACCAGCAGATCCTCGCCCTGATGGATTTCGCGCCGCAGCGCTGAAGGGAACCGGCAGTTCCGCTACTTGCGGCCCTCGTCCCAACCGCCATCCACGTCCATTTCCTCGTCGCCGCCCGCGCCCGGCTCGTTTCGCCGCGGGCGGCCCGGGCGTCGAAATTCGCGCTCCACCTGCCGCACCGTTTCCAAGTACGGCGCGCCGGCCGCGACGCGCTGGAAAATCAGCTTCGATTCGGGCATCAGCAGCACCACCAGGCCATACACCCCGAGCGGGATGCCCAAGGCGTAGCAGCACGACAGCAGGGGAATCAGGTTGGCGATGGCCGCCGCCAGGCACAGCTTCCAGCGCGTCCCGCGTCCGATATTCACGCCGGCCAGGATATTGAGCACCACCACCGTCCCGATCACCAGCGCCGCGAAGCCGAAAATGGCGGCACCCAGCATGCCCGGCAAGCCCCCCGGCCCGCCCGGCCCGGCCGCCGCCGGCCCGGCCGCGCTCATGACCGTGAAGGCGACCGTCTCGAGCACGGCGCCGGCCAGCCAGACGGCATCGAGCGCCGCCAAGACGAAGTGCAAAATCCGCAAAGCCTGCAAGTGATCCCGCATTCGAAACTCCGACGCCGCCGCGCAGACCATCCTCGCAGATGGCCGGCGGGCGCAAGGTCTGATCGGGCCTGAGGTGGGGAGGTCAGGTGGGGAAGATGGCGGCTGCGGGGGTTTACAAAACGAAGCTAACGTTACATAAGTTACCGGGAACGAGGGGGGAGAGGTGAAAG
>JBOHNC010000544.1:0-3800 GCA_050730415.1 Planctomycetota bacterium | reverse complement strand
GGTCTGGCGGGGCTTGGCGGGCGGGGGGGGTATTGACAGGCGGCGGCAGTCCTTAGAATGAGAGGCGTTCCCTAATTCTGTACCGAGACCGAGCGGCCGGCGAAGCCTTTTGCCGGACTCTGGTCAGGTGTTGCGGCGGCTTCATTGGGAGTTTGCTCATGGTTTGCGCTGAAAAGATCCACCTGCGTCGGGTCGGCTGGGGGCTGATGTTGGCCACCCTGCTGGTGCTGTGCACCGCCTCGGCGGGACTGCGCGCCGCGGATGAAACGACGGCCTACCCGACCGACCCGGATGCGCTGGCCGCGCTGGTGAAGCAAAAATACGCGGCGGGCGACTACAACGAGGCCTTCAAGGTGTACCGGATTCTGTCCGACGCCGACCAGGCGAAGGCCGAACTGGTGGCGCATGAGGAAATCCAGTATCTGTGGGAAAAGGCGGTGGACTACTACACCGACAACAAGCCGGACCAGAACCAGCAGGCGATGCTGGCGTTGTGGGCGTTGCGGCCGAACCCGGGCGAAATCGAAGCGCTGGTGAACGAAGCCGGTGAATCGGTGCTGGTCGGGATGCTGGGCAATTCGCAGACCCGGACGGTGCAACTCCAGGCGATGCTGGATGTGCTGCGTTCGGTGCGTTCGAAGGTGCTGGGCAAGAACTCCGAGGTCATGAAGAAGCTGGTGACGCGGTTGATGGACCCGAACCTGCCGATCAACGAGCAGTCGGACATTTACCGTGAAATCGAAATCATCGGGCCGTACATCATTCCGGACCTGGCGGGGTACTTTAACAACCGCGACGAGACGATCCGGGCGAAGGCGGTGAACGGCTGCGTGCTGATCGGGCCGCGGGCGGTGCTGCCGGTGATCAAGCTGCTGGACAGCAAAGACGACGACGTGAAGATCAACGCGATCAGCGTGTTGATGCAGATTCACCCGAAGGACATCCGCAGCGTGCCGGCTTTGAAGCGCGTGCTGGAAGACAAGGCGGTCACGCCGAACGTGCGGCAGCAGGCGGGGATCGCGCTGACGATTCTGACCAGCGTGCCGACGGAAAATCTGCGCACGGCGGACCAGTATTTCTACGAAGAGGCGACGCGCTATTTCCTGCGTGACGCGGGGGTGGGCGACGAAGCGGTGCGTTCGCAGGGGCTGGTCTGGCACCTGACGCCGGACGGCAAACTGACCTACACCGAAGAGCCGGCGTATGTGTGGAACGACGTGATGGCGGAGGAATCGGCGCTGGAAGGTTTCGCGCTGGTGTCGAAGGATCACCCGGAGCGGGCGGCGAAATTCCCGCCTTTGTTGGCGTGCGTTTATGCGGGCTGCTACCAGGACACGCTACGGATGCAGGACATCGTGGCGCTGGAGCCGGATTCGCGTCCGCTGACGGACGTGGAGCGGGCGGAGATCATCAGCCGTTCGGAGCGCTACCGGTTTTACCTGGAATTGATCCGCGAGATCGGGGCGAAGTACGTGTACCGCGGGCTGTCGCTGTCGCTGAACGACAAGCGTCCGGAGGTCAGCGTGATGCTGGCGGACATGCTGGCGGAATTGGACCCGCACGGGAACTACCTGCCGGCGTTCACGCGGAAGGAAACGAGCGTGGACGGGGACAAGACGACCAACACGTTCTACGTGAAGTTCGCGGACACGATCAATTCGGACGGCGCGCGTTGGATGAAGTACTACCAGGAGACCTACAGCACGAAGACCGGGGAACTGGTGGGCGAGCCGTCGGGTCTGTACATCGATCAGCGCAACGAGATGGAAAAGGCGATGACCGACATTTCGAAGGCGCCGAAGACCAACCAGCAGTCGGCGCCGTCGGGGATGGAAAAGGTGGTGACGTTGGACACCGACACGACGCGTCCGCCGGATGTGTTGACGGCCGGGGCCAACCAGGGCTCGGTGCGCCGTCAGCCGTGGAGCCCGACGAAGGCGGAGGGCTTTGCGCTGATCGAGGCGCTGAACAGCGAGGATCAGCGGATCCGGTTTGCGTCGGCGATCACGCTGGCGAAGCAGAACCGCTACCCGGAGGATTTCCAGGGCAGCGACAAGGTGGTTTCGATTCTGTCGCAGGCGATCACGATCGGCGGCGCGCCGCAGATTCTATTGGTGATCGAAGACGTGGGCAAGCGCAACCGGATCCGTTCGGCGCTGGAGAAGCTGGGCTTCTCGGTGTCGGAATCGGACAACGGGCGCGACGCGTTCGACCAGGCGATGGGGTATCCGCCCAAGGCCGGGATCATCATCGACGCCAACCTGACGGCGAACTACACGACCAAGAAGCTGTGGGATCAGCTCGACAACAACCTGCGCACGCGCTACATTCCGAAGGCGCTGCTGGTGGAGCCGGGGACGATTCCGAGCTACGAGGCGCTGTACGGATCGCGCGACACGACGATCTACATCGAAACGAAGTTTGACGACTTCGGGGCGATGCAGGGACCGGTGAAAGAAGCGACCGCGAAGAAGATCGTCTCGATGGAAGGCGGCTTCGACACGAAGATCGGTTTGGCGGGCAAGACGCTATTGTTCACGACCGGTCCGGCGCGCGGGCTGCTGCTGGAGATCACCGGCAACGAGGCGGACACGTTGTTCCTGAAGGATCCGGGGATCGCGGCGGGCAAGCTGCCGCAGGCGGGGGATCGTTTCACGATCGGCGGCGGCATGCTGTCGGCGTTGCGCGACCCGGTGGAGAAGCTGATCAGCAACGCCGAAAAACCGGCGGTGCAGGCGAACTACACGCGGTCGATGGCGATCAGCGCGGCGCAGGCGCTGGCGCAGATCGATCCGCGCTACACCAACCTGAAGTGGCAGGACGCGCAGATGCCGATCGTGCAGGTGCTCAGCACGCCGGCGTCGGACGAACTGCGGCTGCCGTGCATCGAAGCGGCGCGCAACCTGCGGGTGCATGACGCGGCGCAGGCGTTGTACAACCTGTGCGATCCGTCTCAGCAGTCGCCGATGATCGTCGGCGCGGCGCTGGATGCCTTGCGCGTGGTGAACCCGAACCTCCACCAGAAGGCGAAGGCGCTGATGATGGACGCCGATCCGTATGTGCAGAAACATGCGGCGGAGCTGGGCGGCGCGAGCGACGGGCGGACCGATCACTTTGACGACCTGTTCGACACGTTGTCCACGCTGCGGGTGGATAAGAAAGACCTCGAGAACTGAGCGACCGGCCGGCGCCGGCAACCTACGAATGCCTTGAAAGGGCGGGCTGGAAAGCCCGCCCTTTTCATGTGCCGCCTTTTTGGCGGACGCGTGTTGGGTCGGGTGCGTCGAATGCAATGGGAAGTCAACGGACCGCGGCTGCGCCGCGGACTTTTTTACTCACGGGCCACAGGCCCGTGCCACTTGGGCATGGGACATTATAAGAACCCCGAAAAATACATGCCTGTTCGACATCGGCGCGCGGGGGTGAATTGAAAGCGATGGATGCGGTGCAGGTCGGGTGCGGTTCCGCGCGATGCTGTGACGGCGATGCTGTGATCGCCTCTGATCGCGCGGAAGAACCATTTGGGGAGGGTGGTGGCGCGGAAGCCGCCCACGACCCTCCAACCGTGGGTCATTCGACCCACGGCTACCTATCGGCGGCCCCCTTATTGAGAGGGGGGGCCAAGAAACGGGCGGCAGCGATTAACTGGGATTCGTATAAGAGGTGCGCGGACGGGGGTTTGGGATTCAAATTCATGCTGGGGGAGTTTAAAGGCGCGCGCTTCGCGCGCTTTTTTTATGCACGGGCCTGGCGACCCGTGCCACGATGCTTCGGGCGTTCGAAGGGGATGAATAGACTTC
>JBOHNC010000543.1:0-5574 GCA_050730415.1 Planctomycetota bacterium | reverse complement strand
GCCGCGGCCGCCGCGCACCGCACGCGCCAGCCGCTGCTGCCGCTGCCGCTGCCAACTCGGCCGGCCAAGCCGCCGCCTACTCCGACCTGTGGCCCGGCGGCCTGCCCGGCTATTTGGCGATGCTGCGCCCACGCTTGACCGCCATGCACGCGCTGCTCGCGCCCACCGGTTCGTTCTACATTCACCTCGACTGCACCGTGGTGCATTACGTGAAAGTGCTGTTGGACGAAATCTTCGGTGCGGGTTCGTTCCAGCGTGAAATCATCTGGCGCATCGGCTGGGTGTCGGGATTTAAGTCGCGCGCCAAAAACTGGATCCGCAACCACGACACGATTCTGTTCTACACCAAGCACCCCACGCGGTTTTTCTTTGCCAAGCAGTACGTGCCGCATCCGGCCGGCTATTCGCGCCGCGGCGGCGGACAGGGGGCGCATGGCATTCCCGTCGACGATGTCTGGAACGCCAACGCCGCCGAAGCCGAACTGGCCGGCGCCGACAGCCTGGACTCGATCCAAATCAAATCGTTCTCGCGCGAGAAAACCGGCTACCCGACGCAGAAGAACCTGGCGCTGCTCAAGCGGGTCATTGCCGCCTCCTGCCCGCCCGACGGGCTGGTCGCCGATTTCTTCTCTGGCAGCGGCACCACGGCGCTGGCGGCGGCGCAATCGAGCCGCCGCTTCGTCGCCTGCGACCAGGGCGCCGTCGCCACCGACATTGCGCGCCAACGGCTGGCGCTGGAAGCGCCCGATACCGGCTACACGTTTTGTTGCACCTGATGCCAGATACCCAGATTGGACTATTTGCGGAACGGGGTCGAAAATCAGAGGTTGGCCACAATCGCCGCGTTGCTGCTCTGGCGATGCCAATAGCAGGCGCCCAGCCAGTACAAAAAGAGTTGTTCGGGCAGAGAAAGTTCCGCCGGAGCCTGTAACCGGGCCGAGGTCCAAAGCACCCCGGTCAAACGCAGATACCCGACGTTGCGATGCTGCGCGATCAGCCGCATTGTTCGCCCGGTAAATCCCTCCACCCGCAGTTCATAGTCGCCACTCGGAAACTCGATGTCGAAACGTTGCGTCAGAAATCCATGCTGCCACGCGCGGCCGATCACGCGGTGATCGTGAAGCAGTTCCGAATCCTGACTCCGCCACCCGTGGCAGCGGCAGGTGTAGCGCGCCCCCTCGCATTGAAATTGCGCGGTCAACGACATCCACCGGAAATCGATCCGCGCCAGACGGTGTTCGCCCGCGTACACATCCACGTCGCGAGCCAGCCATTTGCAGTAGCGAAATTCCAGCATGATCGGAGATTCTCCCGCGCCGGCCTTATGGCGGCCGCCGCGGCGACCATTATAAGGCGCTTCCTCAGTGCCGGCGGGCGAAAGAAAGGCGCCCTCAGGGCTGTGGCGCGGCGCCCGCCGGGTTCGGAGCCCCGTCCTTGGCGTGCTGTTTTTTCCACGCATCGTAGAACGGCAGCGGCATGAATTTGAGGCAGGCTTCATACAGCCGGGCGCAGCGCTGGGCCCGTTCTTCGGCGCTGGCTTTCTGGTTGCCCGAAGTCACATCGGAAATATCGTAGTACTCGTTCTGCGCCAGGCCGAACCCGTCGCGCGCGCGGGTGTAGGCTTCCTCCAGCGGGGTGCCGAGCGGCACGCCGGCGTCCGGAGTCTGGTACTGGTTCGCGTCGTCATGGATCCACTCCGTCGGCACGTCGTCGCCGGCGGCCGGATGGCTGGCGTCTCCGGCCGCGCGGTAGCAGCGCGTGGCCCGGCTGTAGTTCGCCATGGCCACCGCCGCCGGCTGGCTGGACTTCAGTTCCACCATTTCCTGGCAGCGCAGCCGCACCCGGTCGATCAGGTTGGGATCGTTGGCCGCCTCGAAAGCCGCCTGTTCCATCTGCGGCCAGTCGGCCAGGAACTTGTCCTCGGCCCGCTCCTGCGACAGAAAATCGCCATAGGTGAAGGCCAGCCGGATTTCATGTTCGTGCTGGGCGCGAGCAGCCAGCGCTTCGTCCTCCGCGCGCATCCGCATCATTTCCCGACAGCGCCAGAGCACCGCGGCGGGCGTGGCCGAATCCTCGACCGCCGCCGCCACCGCGGCGTGCATGGTCGGCCAGTCGGCCAACAGGTCGGTTTCGACCTGCTCGCGGTCGGCCGCGCTGCCGACGCCCAGCGCATCGACCCGCCGTTCCGCCGCTCGCCCGGCCGTGTACAGCCGCCAAGTGATGACCACCGGCACCGCGATCAGGGCCAGCAGGACCCCCGCCAACAGGCCCAGAGCCCAGCGGCGCGCCGCGCGCGAGGGCCGTGACGGCGCCGCCGACGGCGGTTCAGCGGCCACGAAACTGCGGCGCGAACTGCGCACTGCACCCGGTGTTTCGACCGCGGGCGCAGGCGCGATTGCCGCCGCGGCCGTGCCAACCGCAGGAGTCGTGGATGGCTGCGCGGCAGCAGGCGGCGCCGAGGTTGCATTGGGATCGGTCATGGCGCCACTGTCTCCCCACCCTGAATGCAGCGATCAGCCGCCGGGCCAGCAGGCTGCCAGTCGCTACAACGCAAATCACGCCCGGCGGGTTCAAATTCTATCCCGCCGCCGGCTCCGACGCCGCCTTTTTCAGGCTTTCGTAGTCGTTGTCGTGGAGCACATCCCGGAGCAGTTCGCAGTCCTTGCCGAACAGTTCGAACAGGCGCGGCTCCAAGCGGTTGTAGACCTTCAATATGTAGATGTCGTGGCGCACGTAGTCCTGAGCGGCATCGACCATCACCGGCTGGGTGGTCCAGGAGGCGGTTGCGCGGGCACCGCCGTGGGCGGCGCCGGTGAGCAGCTCCCGGTCGTCCACCACCAGCGTGAAGGCCCGGCCGTGTTTCTCCTCGTACAGCGCGCTTTCCAACCCATGCGGATATTGCGTTCCGATTCGCTGGGCGGGCTTGCCGTAGGTCACCATCGCCACGCCGACGCCGCGCTGGATCGCCTCCTTCAGGTCGTCGGCCAGGAAGTCGATCTCCACGTCCCAGAGCGAACACAGGAGGGTCTTCTCGGCGCGCCCGAGCAGCTCCTGCGCCTTCTTCATGATGTCGAAGTACCCCCGCAGGTTCCAGACCGGCTCGACCGCGATCTGCGCGTCGAAGTGGCTCAGGTCGTCGTCCAGGCCGCGGATCAGCGCGAGGTAGTGCTCCTTAAGCCGCGCCAGCGCCTGCTTGGGCGGGACCGGCTCGAACACCGCCTGGCCTTCCTTTTGGAGGCTCATCACCAGTTGGTCGGTTTGCAGACGGTCGAGCACCTCGTAGATTTTCGAGCGCGGAATCCCGGAGCGTTTGGCCAGCTCGTAGCCGGTCACGGGGTGGTGTTCGAGCAAAGCCAGGTAGGCCTTGGCCTGATATTCGGTCAGGCCCAAACCCTGAAGCTTGGTCAGCAGTTCGTGCATGGTGGAACCTCAAAGGGACCGGCAATTGGACGGCTCAACCATCATAGCCAGGCCGGCGTGGGGCGCAAAGCCCGTTTACAAAACGAAGCTAATGTAACATATGATACTTTTTGAATCGTATTTTATATCTGTAATTATCGTTTACATATCGTTTTGGGCAATACTTCCGGTTTTTTCGCCAGAATAGTAACCACTGAAGTAACTACTATGATATACTAGAATGGAGAAGACGTGCGGCGCGCCCCCTGCGCCGGGGCGGTTGGTGCAGTCTGGCTCCGCGCCGCACGCCTGACTTCTGATCGCCCAATTTTTCGTCCCCTGATCGAACCGAACGCTCGCGAGGAGCCCCCGCCATGACCCCCCGGCCTGAAAAGAACCCCAAACGCTCCGCCAAGCAGGTTCTGGCGACACTCGCGGAGCACCTCCAGATCGACCCCGACGGCATCGTGCTGGACCTTGAACGGTCGCGGGGCGCCTATCTGTTCGATCAGACGACCGGCCGGTTCTACCTCGACTGCAACAGCCATTTCGCGGCGCTGCCGTTGGGCTACAACCACCCGGCCTTTTGCACGCCGGCCTTCGAAAAGGAGCTGCTCACCGCCGCTCGGATGAAAATCGCCAACCCCGATTTCTACACCGGCGTGTACGCCCGCTTTGTGGAGACTTTCGCGCGGGTGGCGGCCGGTTCGGCCGGGGCGCGGTACCCGCACTTTTTCTTCATCGACGGCGGCGCGCTGGCGGTCGAAAACGCGCTGAAATGCGCCATGGACTGGAAAGTCCGGCGCAATCTGCGGCGCGGGCTTGGGGAGCGCGGGCAGGAAATCCTGCATTTCCAGGAAGCTTTCCACGGCCGCAGCGGCTACACGCTCAGCCTGACCAACACCTACGACCCCAACAAGCACCGCTACTTCGCCAAGTTCCCCTGGCCGCGGGTGATCAACCCGAAGATCGATTTCTCGGGCGACGCGAGCGCACCCGCGCGGACCCGCGAACGGGAAGATCGCGCGAAGGAAGAAATCGACCGAATTCTCCACGACAAAGCCACCGACATTGCGGCAATCCTGATCGAACCGATCCAGGGCGAGGGCGGCGACAATCACTTTCGGCCTGAATTCTTCGCTTATCTGCGCGAGGTCTGCGACCGGCATGATATTTTGCTCATTTTCGACGAAGTCCAGACCGGCTTCGGCCTGACCGGCACGTTTTGGGCGGCCGAACAGACCGGGGTCTGGCCCGACCTGATCGCCTTCGGCAAGAAGGCGCAAATCTGCGGGTTTATCGCCTCGCGCCGCATCGACGAAGAACCGCAGAATGTGTTCAACGTGCCGAGCCGGATTTCGAGCACCTTCGGGGGCACGCTGCCGGACATGCTGCGGGCGACGAAAATCATGGAGGTGATCGAAGAGGAGGGCTTGGTGGAAAACGCCAAGGCGCGCGGCGCGGAGATGCTTTCCGGCCTGAAACAAATTGCCGCCGAAATCGCCGCGGTCGACGCCGCGGTCATGTCCAGCGTGCGCGGCGCGGGGCTGATGATCGCTTTCGACCTGCCCGATAGCGCTGCGCGCAAAGAGTTCCTGGGCGAACTGAAAAAGGACGGGCTGCTGGCGCTTGGCTGCGGCGAACGCACGGTGCGGTTCCGGCCGCACTTGAACATCACGCGCGAGTTGGTGCAGGAGGTTTTGCGCATTGTTCGGCGGGCGGCGGGCCTGCCGGCGAGTGCGGGCACGTCTGCCGGATCCACTGCTGCCAGCGGGTCTCAACCCCGTCGTCGCAAAAAGACCGGCGGGTACGGCGCCGTGGCGTGAAGTGTGCGGATTCTTCCAGAGAAATGGCACGCCGTCTTGGGAGCGCGGGTGACCTCACCCGCCTAAAAACAGTGTCGGCGAAGCCGGTGCCTTGTTGCTCTTGGCCCTGGCGCCGCGCGCACATTGCATGCAATGCTCGGCCCGCAAGAAAACTCGGTGGGCAGGGATGCTCACCTCCCCAAGCCGGCTGGAAGCCGGCACCATAAGGGCCGGAGAGAATGCGGGGGCGTCGAAACGCGTTCGCTGCGTTGAACGCCGGGTGCGGTTCCGCGCGATGAAACGTTGGGGGCGTGGTTCTGCATTGGATCGCGCGGGGGCGGTCTGGGGACCGCCTCCAGGGGTAGCCTGC
>JBOHNC010000542.1:0-12950 GCA_050730415.1 Planctomycetota bacterium | reverse complement strand
GCGCATGGACTGCCTGGCGGCCATTGCGCGCGCGGTTCACGGCGAGGGTAGGTTGCTTTCGGTCGGATGCGCCGGTATTTTTCGTCCGGCGTGCGGCCCCGTATACCTTGGTGCGTTCGTTCGGTCGCGTTTCTTGTCAACCCGGGCGCGTTTGTGCGCGGAGGCGATCGGGAAGCGAATTGGATTTCCGGTCGCAACCCGGCACAACGGTGAACGGTAGGGGAGCCAGGGGCGGGTGTGGGAATCGGAGCGTGATTCGAAACGATCGGGAATGTCTTGGTCTTGAGTTTGCGCTGAAAGCGCAAGACTTGAAAGCCCAGGGTTCCGACCGCTCGGGGGCGCGAACCCTGGGTACGGGTTAAATTGCGGTCGAAACCCTGCAAGGGTTCTACTCACGGAGCCGAAGGGGCGGTTTGGCGGAAGAGCGGGCGTGCCCGCCCGCGGGCCCGGGGAAAAGCCAAATCCAAGAAGCCGCGCTGGAGCGCGGCGCTCCCAGGGGCGCGCGGATTGCACGGTTTGTTTTGGTTTTCCTTCCTCCTTCAGGATTCAAGATTCAGGCACCAGGATTATCCTGCGCGTCTCGGCGCGCTCTTCCCTTCAGCCGCATCCTTCACGCTTCATCCTTTCTTCATCAAACGTCGTTTGTGTTTTGCGCCCGGCGCTCTAGAATCGCACTGGGTAAGGGGGGAGGACCAAAAAGGCGGCCGACGCGTGTCAGAAACAACCACCCGAACCATTGCCATCATGAACCAGAAGGGCGGTGTGGGCAAAACCACGCTGACCCTCAATCTGGGTGCGGCCTTGGCCGAACTCGGCTTGCAAGTGCTGCTGGTCGATCTCGATCCCCAAGCCAATCTCACCCGCGGCCTCGGCCTGCGCGCCAACGGGCTGGAAGACTCCTCCTATCAGTTGCTCACCGCCGACACGCCCGAGCCGGCCAAGATCGTCCGCGCCACGCAGTGGCCGAATCTGGCCCTGATTCCCTCCCACATCGACCTGTCGGGCGCGGAGCTCGAGATGGTCTCGATGCTCAACCGCGAATCCCGCCTGCGCCGCTCGCTGGCGCCGCTGCTGCCGCACTTCGACTACGTGCTGGTGGACTGCAACCCGAGCCTGTCGCTGCTGAGCATCAACGCGATGGTCGCCTGCGAGGAAATCTTCGTGCCGATGCAGGCGCAGCCGTTTGCGCTGGAAGGCTTGGGCAAGTTCATGGAGGTCCTGAGCATCATCCGCGCCAACCTGAACGAGCGGCTGCGCTTGAACGGGGTGCTGGTCACGATGTTCGACCCCCGCACCAACGTGTGCAAACAGGTCTACGATATCCTGCTGAAGGACTCCCGGCTGGCACCGCACCTGTTCGAGACCATTCTGCGGAACAATGTGCGCATCGCCGAAAGCCAGCGCGACGGCGTGCCGGTGATTCATTTCGACCCGCACAGCCATGGGGCCGAAGCCTTCCGCGCGCTGGCGATCGAGGTCGAACGCCAAGCCGGCCGCAGCCACGACCGGGCCACTGCCGCCGCCGCCGCTCCCGGCAGCAGTGGTGCTCATGAGGGCGATGGCACCGCCGGGGCGGGCGGGTCGGAAGCGGTGGCCTGAGCGGCTCCCAGCCCAGCCGGGCACCCAACCAAACGAACTACGGTAGCATATGTTACATTAGCTTCGTTTTGTATTTCGGGGTCGGACCGGCTCCCCGGTCCGCCTGTACAATCGTGCGACACTCGTTTTGACCTCCGGAGGCTGAACCTTTGATCCTGTGGGCCTGTCTGCTGCTGGTCCTGATGTCCGGCCTGGTGGTGGTCCAGATGCTGCTGCCGCGAACGCGACTGTTCGCCCTGCTGGCTTTGGCCGCCGGGGTGGGCGGGCTGGCCTGCGCTTTTGCCTCCGGCTGGGCCCCCGGGCTGATCGCGCTGGCGGCCACCTTCCTGGCCGTGCCTTTGGCGGTGTACCTGAGTTTGCTCTGGATGGCTCCTTTCGAACCGCGCCTGCGCGCCGACCCGGCCACGCCGCCCAGCGCCGAGGAACTGGCCGCGCTGGCCGGCTTGGAAGGCGTGACCCAGACCCCCATCGACCCAGCCGGAGTGGCCTTCATCGCCGGGCGGCGGATCAATGTGATCAGCGCCGGGGAGGCCATCGCCACGCGCCGGGCGGTGGTCGTGGCCGAGGTCGCCGGCCACCGAGTGACCGTGCGCGCGAAATAGAAGCGCCACGTCTTCCCGTCGCCACTGAAACTCGGATTCGGTCCGCGCCCGAAGCGGCGGCAGGGAGTAAAATCACGGTCCTTGCAACCTGGCGGCCCCGGTGGGGCACGACGCAGACGGAGAGCGGACGGCATGGACGAGATTCCGGAATTCCGCGTCGGCGAGTTCGTGATCGAGGCGAAGCTCGGCGAGGGCGGCATGGGTGCGGTCTACAAGGCGCGGCAAACCGGCCTGGACCGGTACGTGGCGATCAAGGTGCTTCCGCCGGCGGCCAGCGCCAACCCGGAATTCGTGACGCGGTTCGAGCGCGAAGCCAAGGCGGCGGCGGCGATCGTCCACCCCAACATCATTCAGATCTACACCATCGGCCGAGCGAACAGCCGGCCGTACTTCGCGATGGAATATGTCGAGGGCCGGGACCTGGAGCAGTTGCTGGTCAATCCGCCGTTCGCGCCGAACGTGCGGGAGGCGGTCGAAATCGTGCGTGCCTGCTGCCAGGCGCTGGCGATGGCCGCCGACCGCAACATCACGCACCGCGACATCAAGCCGGCCAACATCATGCTCGACCTGAACGGCGTGGTGAAGGTGATGGACTTCGGCCTGGCTCGCGTGGCCGACCCCAGTCGGAACAATCTGACCATGGAAGGCACGGTGATGGGGACGCCGAACTACATGCCGCCGGAGCAGGGCCAGGGCGAGGAGGTCGATCCGCGCGCCGACCAGTATTCGCTGGGCTGCGTGTTCTACGAAATGCTGGCCGGCCAGCCGCTGTTCGCCGCGGCGACCATGGCGCAAATCCTGTACAAGCACATCTACGAAGCGCCGCGGCCGATCGGCCAGCTGCGCGGCGATCTGCCGCCCGGCCTGGATGAAATCTGCCACCGCATGCTCGCCAAGAAAAAAGAAGAGCGGTTCGCGCATCCGATGGAAATCGTGCAGGCGCTGGAACGGCTCCAGTTTCCGCCGGACACCCCGCCCAACGATCTGCGGAAAAAGGTGCGTGCCGCGCGGGCGGCGATCGAGCAGAATCAGCCGCCCAAGGACCGCCGCACGCAGTCGATGGAGCTGTCGCAGGACCTGACACTGATGAGCCTGGTCGGTCCGATGGCGCATCGGGAGCCGGCGGCGCAGACGCAGGGCGCGAATTTCGCGCAGACCTTGCTTTCGCGCGGGCCGTCGGGGGCGTTGTCGATGGCCGGCGGCAATCCGCTGGCGACCGGCGGGAGTCCGCTGGGGACTGGCACGGCCGGCACCGGCGGTCAGGGGGGGCCGGGCCGGACGCTCGAACCGGTCGGCGGCCGTGGCGGCGGCGGCGGCGGTGGTGGCGGCGGAGCGCTGGAGGCGGACGGAGACGGTGCGCTGGAGGCGCTTGGCGGGACCACCGCCAAGACGCGGATGGAAACGGCCTCGACGAAGCAGCAGAGTGACGGCGACAAGACGCAACTGAGCACCATGGCCGAGCGCACCACGCAGGTGCGCAAGACCGGACCGCGGCCGGCGGCCGGCGGCCCGCCCGCCACGAGCAACGCGCTGTCGCTGGTGGACAAGGAAGGCACGACGCATGTGAAGTTGGATGCGCTACGGGCCGCCGCGGAGGCCGGTGCGCAATCGACGCAGGCGACCGGGCTGACCGACCCCGGGACCGCCCTGGCCACGGCGGCCACCGGGGTGACGGCGGTGACCGGCGCATCGAGCCCATGGAGCCCCACCGGCGGGCCGCCGCCAGGGGGCAAGCCGGCGGGCGGCTCGAACCGGGGGTTGGTGCTCATCGCGGGAGTGGTGGTGGTCGCTGCGCTGGCGGTCGCGGGCGCCTTTTTCGCGCTGCATGGCAAATCGAACACGCCGGGATCGACCGGCGGCGGCACGGCGGTGGTGACGCCGCCGACCGGGAGCGGGGACCTGGTGACGGTGCCCTTCAGCCAGTTGCCGGCGCCGGCCGGCGGCGTGCAGGTGGCGCTGAAGATCGACGGCATGCCCACGCCGCTGCCCACGCAGGATCAGCCGCTGGACGTACACAAAACCTACGCGCTGGTGTTTTCGAAGCCCGGCTACACCGACCTGGCGGTGCCGCTGACGCTGGATCTGAAGTCGGGCGTCACGCCGCCGCTGGCCTCGATTCACGCCACGCTGCAGCCGACGCCGGAGCTGGCCGGGGCCTACGATGTCGGGCGCGCCAAGCAGACGGCGGGCGATTTTGCGGGGGCGCAGGAGCAGTTCGAGAAGGTGGTGGCGCTGGATCCGACCTTCCGCGACGCCCAGGCGCGGCTGGACGCGCTGACGCAGGAAGTTTCGCAGGCAGCCAAGGCGAGCGACATCGCGCTGCGCTCGGCCCAGCAGGCCGTGGCCTCGCGCCACTGGACCGCGGCGATCGGTCTGCTGGGGGGCATCCCCGCGGACGCGAAGGAATATCCGCAGGCGCAGAAACTGCTGAGCACCGCGCAGGCCAACCAGGACGCGCTGACGGCGCTGGTGAAACAGATGCGGCTGGACCTGGGCAACGGCAAATTTGCCGATGTCGACACACGGATGGTCAATGCGGTCGATCTGGCCGCCGCCGGCGACGCGGACCTGGCGGGAATCGCCGGCGACCTGAAGGCGGTGCGGGCGGACATCGACCAGGGCACGCAGCTTTTCCTGGACGGCAAATATGCGGCGGCCAAGGTGCAGTTCGAGTCGGCCAAAAAAATCGCCCCGCACGACGAAGAAATCATCGACAAGCTGCGCAAGATCGACATGGCGCTCAAGCCCAGCGGCGAAACCGGGCAGCTCATCCAGGAAGTCAAAGACGCGGTGGCCGCGGGCAATTTCACCAAGGCTTCGGAGCGGCTGAAAAAAATTCCCGACGACTTCCAGGACATCCCGCTGGTCGAAAACCTCACCTCGCAGGTGCTGCGGGGGTTGAACCGGAAGTCGATCGAGGATTTCCTGGCCTCCTTCGACCATGCTTATATTCAGGGCGACGACCGGGACCTGAAACGCCATCTCACGCTGCGGCCGGAGGGGGAATTGGCCGACCTCGACCGCGACCTGGGCGAATTCGACCACGACCTGAAGTTTCTGAAGTCGCAGCACAGCATCGTGAAGCTGGCCTTTCAGGATCGCGGCGGGCGGACGGTGAAGGTGCTGACGCGCTGGCGCTACGATGTGGAGAGCCTGCCCTACGGCGCCGACTTGAAAGGCGACCTGCCGCGGGAACTGACGCTGGCGCTCGAGCAGGGCCAGTGGGCGGTGACCGACGTGAAGACCGGCGCCGAAGTGCCCGCCGCCGAAACCGCCGGCGACGGCGGCACGGCGCCAACTCCGCCGACGCCCAACACCGTCGGGGATCTGCCGCCGGTGCACCGGTTGACCGGCACCGTCACCGCGGTGCATCCGCAGACGGTGACGGCCAGCGACGACCCAGCCAAGCTGGTTTCCGCGCAGGGCGAAGCCACCGTCACGATCAGCCTGACGCGGGAGGAAATCGACCATGCCACGCAGGGCGCGGTGGGCGGAAAAATGGTGTTCGATGTGTACACGCCCGACAAGGTGGTGAGCTTTCCGCTGTCGAAGGTCAACGCGGTGATCGAAGGCAAATACATCGGCTCGTTGCGGGTCGATGTGCCGGGAACCGACGCCACCGTCTGCGTGGTGCAGTCCGGGCAGATCGCGGACCTGCAGCCGGGGATGGTGGTGGTGCAGTCGCCGCTGCGGGGCGCGCTGCCGAAGATGCCGTCGCTGGTGACCGTCGCCGTGACGCAGACCAAGGTTCACGCCGAAGAGGACGTGAAGGTCCAACTGACGGTGGTGAATCCCGAAAGCAATGTGGTGCACTACCAGTGGAGTTCGGTCGGGGGCGGCCGCTGGCTGTACGCGCGCACCAATATTCCCTCCAACGAATGGTTTCCGCCGGCGCTGGCTGGGGAGTGCAAAATCGAGGTCGTCGCCGAATCGGTCTACGGCCAGCACCGCAGTATGGCGCATTTCGCGCTCGCCAGCCTGGGCCCCGACACCGACCACCGGCCGCACGCGATCACGCCGTTTGCCGCGACGCACCAGCCGGGCGCCGGGAAGGTGCTGAGCCTGTGCTTCGATGAAACCAACACCGGCTACGCCGTGGTCGAGCGCGCGAATTCCTATGTGTTCACGCGGCTGACCAGCGACCTGGCCGGCGCGGGCGACATCAGTCTGATGCGCCAGGAGGACGCGACCAACCTGAAGGTGGTCGTCAGCAGCGCGCCGGTCTTCAACGGCACGCGGGTATTCGTGCTGGACCGGAAAAACAACCGCGTGACGGGCTACCCCGCGCAGGACAATTTGTTCGCGGCGCTGCCGGCGGCTGCGGCCACCTACGGCGGGCCGGGCGAGGGCGCCGGGAAGTACCAGACCGCCGACGACCTGGTCGTCACGCCGCTCGGCGAAGTGGCGATTCTCGACGGCACCGCGCGCACGGTCAGCCTGTTCACGCCCGGCGGCCGGTACATCATGTCGTTCGGATCGTACGGACAGGAGCCGGGGCAGTTGGATCGGCCGGTGGCGCTGGCGGTGGACGGCCGCGGCCACGCTTTCGTGCTGGATGCCGGCCGGCACTGCGTGATTCATTTCGACGGCGGCCGGATGGTGCGGGAAGTTTCCTTCGACGTGGGGGACAACCAAAAAAATCAGCAACTGGCGGCGCTGGCGATCGATGCGGGCACCGGTCGCCTGTTCGTGCTCGATCGCGGCCTCAGCCGCGTCTACGCGGTGGACACGACCTCCGGCGCCTGGCTGAAGGACCTGCCGTTCGGGCGCGGTCCGAATGACGACTCGACGCTGGCGGCGCTGTCGGACGTGGATTCGATCGCGGTGGACCAACTGGGGCGGGTGTACGTGGTGTCGCATGGCGGCGCGGTGGTGCAGCAATATTCGCTGGATGGGGAATTCCTCGGTCGGCTGGACAGCCAGCCGGCGGCGCCGGGAACCTGGACCGATCTGGCCATCGCGCCCGACGGCGGCGGGTATCTGCTGGATGCCAAGGCGCACGCGGTGGCGCGGCTGTCGGCTTCGGGCTTGCTGACGCGGATGATCGGCGCGGGGACGCTCACGAATCCGGTGGAGATCGCCTGCGATCCGGACGGCAACCTGCTGGTGCTCGATCCGGGGCTCAACGGCGGCAGCGTGGCGCGTTTCAGCTCGGACGGCAAGGCCTTGGGCGCGCTGTTGGCGGGGCAGTGCGCCGACGGCATCGATCTGGCGGCGGCCGGCGGCAAGGCGCTGGTGCTGCTGAAAGACAAAGGCCTGGTGATCGACCTCGCGCAAGGCAAGGCGACCGCGACGCCGGCGCTGCCGGGCGCGACGCAGGCGGCGATCGATGCCGCCGGGCGGATTTTCTACGCTGCCGGCGGCGCGGTGCACACGATCAAGGCTGACGGCGGCCCCGGTCCGGACTGGCAGGTGGCCTTCAAGTCGCTCGGTTCGCTGTGCGCCTCGCCCACCGGCATGGTGTATGCGGTCGATCCGGCCAACCATCAATTGACCGGCGTGGACGGTTCGAGCGGCCTGGCGACGGTCGCGGCGCCCAATCCGCCGGGCTGCGCGGAGCCGGCCGCGGTGGGGATCGACAGCCTGGGGCATGTTTATTTGCTCGATGGCAGCACCGGCGGCGTGGTGCGCTACATTCCCAACGCGGGGCAGTGAGGCGAGCCCGCGGGAGCGCAAAAAATCGGAGCGCTGGCGAGGCGGTGAATGGGCGCTAGAATCGGACCGTTTGCGCATGGCGGACTGGCGGTGGAGCCGGCTGCGCGGGGAATCGAAGGAGACCGGGCATGACGACAGGGAATGCTGGCGAAGCGGGCGCGGCGGGCGGCGCGGACGGCGGCGGGGATTTTCGCGCCGAACTGGAGAAGCTCGGGCACTACGACGAGGCCGGTCGGTTCCGCATCAAGTGGGAAAACCTGCTGTCGTTCATCTCGAAGATGTTGAATGCGTTGGGCATGGATGTCGACATCAAGTCGATGGAAGACCTGGCGCGGATTTCGGCCGAGCTGGCGGCCGGCAAAAACCAGATGGTGAACACCATCGCGGAACTCAAGCGAATCATCGAGCAGAAGGACGCGGAAATTCTGCGTTTGAAGAGCTTCGAGACGCAGGTGGTGGAGCTGAAACAGACGCTCGACCAGCGCGCCGGAATGTCCAAGGACGAGTTGGAAGCGCTGCGGGCGGAATTGGAGGCGGTGAAGGCGGAAAACGCAGCGCTGCGCGCGCAGATGGAGGCCGCGACCGCCGAGTTGAAGTCGCAACTGGCGGCCGAAAAACAGCGCTACGAGATGGATGTCCCGCCGCTCAATGAATCCGTCGTCAAACATGAAAGAACGATCATCGAGCAGACCGCGGAGATCGCTTCGCTGAAGGAACTGCTGGGACCGAAGATCGACATGGCCAAGAAAATCCGCGACCTGGAAAAACTGCTGTTGGCCTGCCGCGAGAAGCTGCTGGAATCGGAGGTCGCCGCGGATTACTTCACGCTGGCGGGCGCCTTCGAAGCGATGCGTTTCCTGCGCGTGGCCGAAACCGCCAAAGCCAAAGCGGCGGCCGGCCCGGCGCTGGGGGAGTGCACCGAGGATGTGCAGAAAGCTCTTGGGCGCGCCGAGAAACTGCTGGCGCAGATGAACGAAGGCAAAGGCACGATCGACGTGGTGGTGAACCTGGTGCGGACCGACAAGGACATTGAAGCCCGCACGCTGGTGGCGAAAACGCTGGCGAAAATCTAAGTAAAATTTCAGGCAGGTGGCGGCAATTCCGGAGGCTCGGATGGCCTGGAAGCTGTGGGCACATCGTCCGGCGCGGCAGCTCCCTGCGGTGCGGCTGCGTCGGCGGCGGTTTGCTGTTCGAGCAGCGCGCGGTGCTTCTGGCGGCCGGCGTGTTCGAGCAGCGTGATGATGGTGAAGACGATCAGGCCCTGGCCGACGACCAGGAGGCCGGCGCTGAAGGGCAGGAAAATCAGCAGGGTTGCGCCCAGGCCCATGGCCAGTTCGGCGAGGTAAATCACGCCGATGGTTTTGCGCACCGACAGGCCCAGATCGAGCAGCCGATGCGAAAAATGCCGGCGGTCGCCGACGAAGATCGAACGGCCTTCGCGGACGCGGATGTAGATCACCGAGAAGGTGTCGTACAGCGGCAGCGCCATCAAAAGCGGCGGGATGAGCAGGCTCAGGGGGCTGCCCGCGCCCGGCACGAGCGCGTGGCTGCCAGGCTGCGGATCGAGGTGATAGTAGGTGAAGGTGATGGTGAAGCAGCCGAACAGGAAGCCGATGAAGAGGCTCCCGGCGTCGCCCATGAAGAGTTTGGCGGGGTGGCGGTTGAGCAGCAGAAAGCCGGTGCAGGCGCCGGCCAGCACCGCCATCAGCGCGCCCATGGCGACTTGGTCGGTGAGATAGGCGATGAGGCACAGGCACAGGGCGGCGATGGCGGCGACCCCGGCGGCCAGGCCGTCGGTGTTGTCGAGCAGGTTGAACGAATTGGTGATGAAGACGATCCAGCCTGCGGAGATCAGCCAGGCGGCGATTTCGCCCCACCAGCCGAAGCGGTCGATCAGAAAGCCGCCGCGCACGCCGATGGCGACCGCGGCGGCGGCGCACAGGAGCTGCGCCGCCAGCTTCACGAACGGGCCCATTGGTTTCCGATCGTCCCTCAGCCCCAATACCAGCAGCAGCGTCGCCAACAAAAAAATGCAGAGGGTCAGGCTGCCCAGACGAATGCCTTCATCGCGGGCTTTGGGCGGCGATTGGAGTTGAACGTTAAGCTGCCAGGCCACGCCTTGGAAATCCTGATCGATCAGCGGCGTGGGCGGCGGCTCACTATCCCAGTTCACGAAACTGACGTAGTAGTACCCTGCCAGCAGGGTCAGTGCGGTGAACCCGGCAAAAAACCCAGCCCACAGTCCCACGCCGCCGCCGTAGGGCACGATGCGGCCGTGTTGTTTGTGCGCGGCGGGGCGGTCGACGAAACCGATGTGCGTGCTGATGCCGACGATCAGTTTGCAGGCGATTGCGCTGACGGCGAAGGCCAGCGCGAAGGCGGCAGCGAGGAGGATCAGAAAGTACATGGGGTTCTCGAAGGGGGAAATGTCGCTTCACCCAGGTCCGCTGCGCGGTGGGCCGCGGAGCTATTTCGCTTCCAGGGCGTCGCGTGCGGTTCCGCGCGATGGCAGGTCGGGGAGGCCTTGGTCGCCTCGGGGCGCGCGGAAGATGGATGTGAGTGCGGCCGTCTTCCCAGCACTGAAGTGCTGGGCAATGCTTCTGCCGTCCTGCGGATGCAGGACTCAAACATCAGGCGTGGTCGATGGCTGCAACAGACGATTCTCACCATTCCCCTCGCACCTCGGACCTTTTGGCTCCTCAAATATAGCGCGAAACGTCGTTGCGGAACAGCGCGAAAGCCTGGCGGTGCGCGGCCACATCGTGGACGCGCAGCATGCGCACGCCGGCCAGCCAGCAGCGCAGGCTGATCGCCAGGGTGCCGGGCAGGCGATCGTCGGGCGGAAGATCGTGCGCCCCGGGGGGCACGGGCGCTCCGGACGACGGCGCGGCGGGGGCCATCGCGGCGAGCGGCGGGAGCGATCCGCGCGCGGGCATCGGCTGCGCTTCGCGCCAGGCTTTTTCGATGAAGCTCTTGCGGCTGTGGCCGACCAGCAGACTCCAGCCCAGCGCCGCCCAGCGTTCGCAGGCATGCAACAGTTTGCGGTTGTGTTCCAACGTCTTGCCGAAGCCGATGCCGGGGTCGAGCCAGATTTTGGTGTCGGGAATGTTCGCGCCGCGAGCGGCTTTCAGCGCGTCGAGCAGGTAGCTTTCGACTTCGGCGACCACGTCGGTGTAGTTCGGCCGCGCCTGCATCGTCGCCGGCGTGCCCTGCATATGCATGAGCACCAGCGTGCTGCCGGTGTAGGCGGCCAGCAGCATCAGTTGCGGGTCGGCGTGACCGCCGGAGATATCGTTGATCCAGGTGGCGCCGGCCTGCACGGCGGCGTGCGCCACGTCGCTCGAGCGCGTATCCACCGACAGCGGCACGGCGGGAAACTCGCGATGCAATTGGGCGATCACCGGCGCGACGCGGCGGATTTGCTCGTCGGCCGCCACCGCATCCGCGCCCGGGCGGGAGGATTCCCCGCCCACGTCGATCACGTCGGCGCCCTCGGCGACCAGCCGGCGGCCGTGGGCCAGCGCCGATTCAAGCGTGTCATGGCGGCCGCCGTCGGCGAAGCTATCGGGCGTGACATTCAGGATGCCCATCAGTTTCGGCGGTGGTGGAAAACGCAGGTCGTCAAGCAGCGTCATGGCGGCGGCGGTTCCTTGCCGCGGCGGCGGCGGCGGTTGGCGGCGGTGAAGTCGTTGGGGGGTATTGTAGCGCAGGGCGTTGGGTTGGCGGGCGGTGCTTCCGGCTGGGGCTGAGCAGGACGCCTATCTTTCGGGCAGGCGCTGGGAGGGTCGGCATCCGGCCGGCGCCGCCTTTGCGCGCCTACGGCGCGGGGTGGCAAAGCCAGGGTTCTCCGGAGATCTTCCGCGTGCACACACCTGGAGACGGTCGTCAGACCGTCACCGCACGATCCGAGGCAGAACGACGGGCGTGTTCTCCCCTCGCGCAGAACCGCACCCGGCGTTCAATGAAGCGATGGGTTTCGGCGCGACGCTCGCGACGTTCCGCGCGGGAGAACGTGGGAAGCGTGACATCGTATCGGGCCGCGCGGGCGGGTGCTGCGCACCGCTTCCAGGGGTAGCACCTGCGCGCGGCGCGCTCCGGCGCAACCCCTGGCTTCGATCCCCCGCGCTTTCAGCGCTGGAAATCCTCTCGGATGCGACCGCCGTGCAACGCAAACGCCGAAACGTCACCCCAGGGTGTGGCTGGACGTAAAAGGCCGACACATAAAAAGTTGGGGTCATGGCCAGCGTCCGGGAGGGGGCGGTGGGCTTCCGCCTTCCGTGGTGGCCGCTTTCGCCGCCGCGCCGATAATGGCGCCATGACGCAAACGCATCCGATTCCCCCTCCGCTGCGGCGGCCGATCCGTCTGGCGGTGCTTTTGAGCGGCTCCGGCACGACGCTCGAAAACCTCTACACCGCCATCGCCGACGGCCGGCTGCCTGCGGCCCTCGCGGTGGTGCTCGCGAGCACCCCCGCGGCCTATGGTCTGGAACGCGCTCGTCGCCATGGCACGCCGGCGGTCTGCGTGGAGCGCAAGGCCTTCGGGTCCTGGCGCGACCACGCCGCGGCGGTCTGGGCGGCGCTGGAACCCTTCGCGTTCGACGCGGTGGTGCTGGCTGGCTACATGTGCCGCATCACCGTGCCGTCAGGGCTCCGCGGGAAAATCCTGAACGTCCATCCGGCGCTGCTGCCGGCTTTCGGGGGCAAGGGCATGTACGGCCACCACGTCCACGCGGCGGTGCTGGCCGCGGGCGCGCGGGAAACCGGCTGCACCGTCCATGTCGTGGACGAGCAATACGATCACGGGCCGGTGTTGGCGCAGGCGCGAGTGGCGGTGGAGGCCGGCGACACGGCGGACACGCTCGCTGCACGCGTGCAAGCGGCCGAACGAGCGCTGTACCCTCAGGTCATCGGCGAATACCTGGGGAAAGAACTGGGGCTGGAAGTACAATGAGATAAACGCGCGCGGTGCGTGCCGCACGGGCCCGTTCTCGCTCGCGAACGTGGCGCTTCGCCAAGGAATCTGCATGGCACGTTCGGCTCGTCGATCCGGTTTGAAACCCGGCGCTCGCAGCGCGGCTCGGAATGCCGCGGCGC
>JBOHNC010000541.1:0-3451 GCA_050730415.1 Planctomycetota bacterium | reverse complement strand
GTGGCGGGCGTGGCGGGCGTGGCGGGGGTGCCGGGCGTGGCGGTGGCCTGGACGGCGGCCATCAGCGCCATGATGGCCATGGCAGTGTCGCCGGCGCCGGTGACGTCGGCAACCTCCAGGGCGTGGTTGGGGCCGTACAGGCGCTTAACACCGCGACCGGCCCGGGTGAAAAAACTCATGCCCTGCGCGCCGCGGGTGATGGCAACCACGCGACAGCCGGTGCGCCGGAAGAACAGCTCGCCGGCGCGTTCGTAATCGCGGTCCGAATGCAGTTCGAAGCCCACCACGCGGGCGGCTTCATGGCGGTTGGGCTTGATCCAGTCCGCGCCGCGGTAGTGTTCGACGTGGTTGTCTTTGGAATCGACCAGGACGGGAATGCGTCGGCGGGCGGCCAGGGCCAGAATTTCGCGCACCACCCGGGGTGTCAGGCAGCCCTTGACGTAGTCGCTGAAGATCACGGCCTGCGCTTTTTGCAGCGCGCGGCGGGCGGCGGCGATCAGCCGGGTTTCGGTGGCGGCGGAGGTAGGCGGCGCGTCGGCCGGGGCTTCGCGGTCGATCCGCAGCAGTTGCTGCTGGCGCGAAACGATGCGGGTCTTGACCACCGTCGGACGATCGGCCGCGGCGACGATGCCCGTGGTTTCGACGCCAAATTCGCGCAGGGTGCCCTTGAGCAGGGCGGCGTTGGCGTCACGCCCGCACAGGCCCACCAGGGTGCAGCGCGCGCCCAGGCGGGCGAGGTTCCAGGCCACATTGGCCGCGCCGCCCGGCCGGGCGTGTTCGCGTTCGACGTGCAGAATCGGAATGGGGGCTTCGGGCGAGATGCGTTTGACCGAACCGTGGAGGTAGCGGTCGAGCATGATATCGCCGATGACCGCGATGGGACGGCCGTGGAACTCCCGGAACAGATGGTTGAGCCGGGCGGCGGTCAGGTGCAGGGACATGGCGGAGCCTCGCGCGGGCCCATTGGCTGGTCGGCTGGGCGGCGGCCGTTCAGGCGTCGCCGCCTTCCTCGTCGAGCGTGCCCCACATGACGTTGCGGTCGCTGGCCTTGCGTTGCAGTTCGCGCTCCCGGGCGTGCTCGATGCACAGCGTCGCGGAGGGCATGAACAGCAGGCGGTCATGTTCGATCGGTTTGTCGCAGACTTCGCACAGGCCGTAGGTGCCTTCCTCGATTTTCGCGAGGCAGTCCTGGATTTCGGCCACCGCCATGCTGCCGGCTTCGGCGATGCGCAGGGCGAGGTCGCCGTCGGCGGCGTCGGCGGCAATGTCGGATTCATCGAGCAGGAGGGAGAGGTCGCGGTCGCGGGCGAGGTAGACTTCTTCGTCGACGTTTTTCTGGATGGCTTCGAGTTTGGAGCGAAGGATGTCGCGGATTTGATCGATGGCCTGGCGGGTCAGGCGGCCGGCCTTGTCGCGGCCTTTGACCTTGGCGGTCGCGGGCTTTTCAGCTTCGTCGGTCTCCGGCTTTTTGGCGGCCGGCGGCTGGGCTTTGACGCGGCCCGAGGCGGGGCTCAGACGTTTGCTTTCCACCGATTTCTTGGCTTGTTTTTTGGTCACGTCCGATTCCAGACAGGCGGATGCCGCTCATCCGCGGGTTGGGGGGCAGGCGCGGTCCCGTTGACCGTCCGCACGGCTGCAAAGCGAACCAAAGTACCGACCGGTAGCCGCTTGGCAAGACAGCCGGGACGAAAAATGCAGGGACTATTTGCGCACACAAACGCCCGGTTTCAACAACATTTCGCAAAATAATCCTGTTTTGGGCGAGTGCCTGCACAATGGCTGCGTGCGGCGGTCGAGCGTGGCGCCGGCCGCCGCCGGCCGTTCGCGGCCGCTCATCTTTTGGGAAGGAGCTGAAGCGATGGCGCCAGGTTCAAACTTCCGCGCGCGCGCGCGCCGGGCCCGCCGGGCCCGCCGGACGTGTTTGGGCGGGTTGGCCGTGCTGAGCATGGCGCTGTGCGCCGCCCTGGCCGGCTGCGGCCCCTGCCCGGACACCACCCAGACCCTCGACGAACTGGGCTACGGCCCGACCGGCCGCGACGCCATTCTGCGCCAGGCCATCGACACCAACGATCAGACCTACGTGTACACCGCCGCCGGCGATCTGCTGCCGATCCGCCTGGCGCTGCAGACCGAGCCGAGTCTTTCGGCGCAGATCGGCGCGATCGAATACGAGCCGCTGGCTTATCTGCTGCGCCGCGCGTTGACCACCGACTACACTCGGCTGGCCGCCTGCCCCGATCCGGCGGCCGCGCCCGGCACGGGCGGCCCCGATCCCAACCGCATATTCAACCTCACCGAAGCCGACCGCGGCCGCAAGGTGGTGCGCACCTACGGGGTGATCGGCAACATCGGCTATTTGCGGCCGGACGATGTTGCGGTGCAGGGCGCGCCGGGCATCGCGCTGTCGCGGCGGTTCGGACTCGACCTGCACAGCTATTTCATCATCTACGGCATCGCGGTGAATCTGGACGGGGAATTTTTCGCCTTCTATATGCCGGTCTCGGTCCGCAACCACCAGTTCGACACGGTCTACACCGACCTGGTCGAAAAGCAGCACAGCTTCACCGTCGTCGACTTCGCGGGATGGTACTACAAGCACCAGGCGTGGGTCTCGACGCATCCGGCGATGGCCAAGCATTTTTGGATGTTGCCCACCCTGGTCGGCCCGGTGCCGCAGTACACCGCCGGCAACCGCTACACGCTGGGTCCGCAGGAGGAGGAGCAGATCAAGCAGATCGCCGAACGGCCGCTGGCGCCGGAAGGCGGCATGCAGGTTTACCACCGAGCGATGTTCGATTTCGTTTCCACGCCCAGCCACGGGATGCTGCGCCACGACGGCCAGTTGCTGCTCACCGACGACCAGATCTACAACGCGCTGATCGCCGACAGCCTGATCAACACGCCCGACGGCAAGGCGCCGGACCTGCACGATCTGACGGTGGTGGTGACGGTCGATCGCGGCGACTGGGACCGCTGGGTGAATCCGCCCGCCGACGCGGGTGGCGCGAGTGGCAGTTCGGATGCCGCCGGCGCCGACGCGGGGAAGCAGGGCGCGCCGCCCAAGCTGGGGGAATTAAAGGACCTGCTGGACATTCTCGCCGCGCACAAGGTCGGCGCCATTTTCGTGAAGCTGCTTTCGCAGCCGGGGCCGGCGGATGTGAATCTGGAGGCGCTGCGGCGGCAGTTTCTGGCGCAGCGCGCGGCGGAGCTGGCCGCGCACCCGCATTGAACGCGGTGCTCTGCAGCAGTTGGGGCCGAAGGCATTTCTGCGGCGCGGGATAGGGGGCATATCAAGCGATTGAAATGGCGTCCGCGTTGTGGCAGGGGACGCTGTCCCCAATGGCACAAAGATAAGGATTACATTTTTATAAGAGACTGCCAGAAAATGACTTCCAGTGTTTAGCCCTGCTCCGGCGACCGGGGCGAAATTGAGGGTCTCTAAATCCGCAAT
>JBOHNC010000540.1:0-3629 GCA_050730415.1 Planctomycetota bacterium | reverse complement strand
GGCGGGTAGCTGCCGACTTTGGCCATCGGCAAAGGTGGCACGATGCAGGCGGCCTCGCCAGATGTGTCGCCGGGCTTCCGCCTCAAATGCCAGTGATACGGTTTGCTCTTGCCCGAGCGGCAGGCGTACTCCCATTCGGCCTCGGTGGGCAGCCGGTAGATTTCGTGCTCGCGCAGTTTCACCTTTTCGCGGTCGGTCAGGAGCTGAGCGTAACGCACCGCGTCTTCCCAGGAAACTCCGGTCACCGGCATGTCGTCGGGGACCGGGTTGCCGGAGGCATCGAGCGGGCGTTTGTAGCCGGGGATGAGCGCCTCGTATTGCTTGACGGTGACCTCGGTGACGGACATGTAGAAGGGGTACTTCAAGCGGACTTTGTGGACCGGTTTTTCATCCTCGTTGCCGTCGTTGGAACCCATGTTGAAGGTGCCGGCGGGGATGAGCTTGAAGCGGATCTGCAGGTCGGGCAGCTCGTAGTCGGCCGGCCGGGTGACCTTGAGCAACTGCTGCTTGACGCGGCCCAGGTCGGGGTCGTTGGGGACTTTTTCAAGTTTGTCCTGGAGGTAGGTCGCGGCTTTGACCGGGTCGGTGGCAATGGTGGTTTCCAGGTTCTGAATCGCCTCGTGAGTGGACTTGCGGTTGTTGGCCTCGTTGATCAGTTGCGCGACCTGGTCGGTATTGATGATCTTGCGAGCGCCAATGTAGGCGGTGATGGCGTCATCGTAGCGCTGGAATTCCAGGCGGTCGTGCCCTTCCTGGATGGCGCTCTGGTACTGGTTGTAGCGGTCGATCATGTCCTGGACCTGGCTGGCGCCGAGATCGGAGCGGCGCAGTTTGGGACGGCCCTTGTCGTCGCGGAGGATGTCCCCCTTACTGTCGCGCGGGGCGTCTTCGAAGTTTTGCGCGTTGACGTAGTCCTGCTTGACGGCGTTGAGCAGCTTGAGGTCCTGCGTTTCGGCGATCGATTCGAAGCTCTTTGAAGCCAGCAGTTTTTCGGCGTCGGCGATCAGTTGGTCGGCTTTCTCGCGCCGCTCGCGGTTGGTCTTCGCGAGCTTGGCGTCGTTGAGGCGGGTGGTGAGCGAGTCGATGAGAGGATCGCCGGGCGACAGTTTGCCGATCTGCGCGATGCTCTTGGGCACCAGGTCGAACTGCTCCTGACGCAGTTCATTTTCCGCCTGCGGCTGATACACGTTGCGCACCGCCAATTTTTTGAGGTCGTCGATCAGCGCGGAAATTTGCGGATTCGTGCCGGTCTTGAGCAGCCATTCGGCGGCAACCTTCTTGGCTGTTTCCACCGTCTGTTCGTCGGCGTTGGGCTGGCCGACCAGCGCGATCTGCTGGTTGACGCGGAACTTGGCTTCGGCCAGATTGATTTTTCCGGTGAGATCGTTCTGCGCGATCCAGGTGTCGCCCTGGCCCAGCGCCTTGGCCGCCGCGGCCAGTTGCGCGCGCGCGCCGTCGAAATTGTTGACGTCGGTGGAGATCAGATGCAGGATCGTGTCGGTGAACGGACCCAGCTTGGCCTGGTCGATGAGTTTGCGCACTTCGGGGGTGTCGTGCAGTTTCTGCGCGGCCTCGAATTCCGTTTGGGCCTCGGTGTATTTTTTGTCGCGATTGAGCAACTGCACGCCGTCGGCCATGTCGTCGGCGTAGCGTTTGTCGAGGATGCCGTTTTTGACGGCGTCGATTTCCTTCTGGTCGCCGGGCGTGGCTTTCAGTTTTTCCATGGCGGCGATTTCGCTGTCGGCCTTGTCCAGCGAATTGTTCTGGATGTATTCCAGGGCCCGCTTGTGCGCCTGCTCGAACGGCGACAGACCGCCGGAGGCGAAGTAATAGGCGCCGTACATCGCGGCACAGACCAGCACCACGACGGCGACCGAGAACGTAACCCAGTGCTTGTACCAGGGCGTCGGCGCCTCGGGCTCCATTTCCGGCACGACCAGTTTCAGGTCGTCGACGACTGCGTCTTTTTCGCCGCGGATGTTGCGCAGGGCGATTTCCAGGTCGACGATCAGTTCGTCGATCCGCTGGTAGCGGTTGTCCGGCTGCTTGGCCATGCACTTTTTGATGATGCGCGAAAGGTTCTCGGAGAGCTTCTCGTTGTAGGTGCGCGGATCGGGGACCGGCTCAGTGATGACCTTTTTCAGCAGCATGAACAACTGCGGGTCTTCGAAGGGCAGGCGCAGCGTGGTCATGTGGAACAGGGTGGCGCCCATCGAGTAAATATCGGCGCGCAGATCGACGTGCTTGGAGTCCCGGGCCTGTTCGGGCGCCATGTAGGCCGGCGTGCCGATCACCGATTCGGTGCGCGAGACCGACACTTCGTCCTGGTCGCCGATGGCCTTGGCCAGCCCCATGTCGGCTACTTTGACCACTTTGTCGCGGGCGCGAATCATGATGTTGTCGGGCTTGATGTCACGATGGACGATGCTCTGCAAGTGCGCCGCGCGCAGACCCTTGCAGGCTCCGATGATCAGTTCGAGGCCTTCTTCCTCGGGCAGCGGTTCGGCGCGGTCCTTGAGCAGATCGGCGACCGAATGGCCCTCGACGAACTCCATGACGAGGTACAGGATGCCGGAGTTGAAATCCTGCTGCACGTCGATCACGCGCACGAGGTTGCCGTGATCCAGGCTGGCGGCCAACTGGGCTTCGCGCAGGAACCGCGCCTGGTGGTCGGAGCCCCCCTTGGCGGCGGCCAAGTGCGCGAACAGAATCTTGATCGCGACGTCGGTGTTGAGCCCCATCTTGATGCCGCGGTAGACGGCGCCCATGCCGCCCTGACCCAGCTTTTTCATCAGGACGTACTGGCCCAGGATGCGGCCGTTTTCCACCGGCTGCAGGTTGCCCAGCTGGTTGTCGGCGTGGACTTCGGCAATGTCTTCGGGGCTGGGCGTCCAGCGTTTGCCGGTCGCCATGCCGGCGGCCAGCACCCCCGACGAACCAGTCGGTGTTTGTTTGTTCCCGCTGCCGCCCGAAACCGGGAAGCGACTGCCCGAGGGGGTCATGCCGGGTGCGCTGCCGGAAATGGGGAAACGCGCGCCGGAAGGTGTCTTCAGGCCGCTCGGGTGCGACCCCGGCCGTGAACCAGGCCGCGTGCCGGCGCCGGAACCGCCGCTCACGCCGGAGCCCGGGTGCGAACCGGTGCGCACCGCCGACGGCGGATTGCTCACGTCGCTGACCAGCGTGGCCATGTTGCCGATGTCGCCGGTGGGATGGCTCGGCGTGCCCGCGCTGCTGTCGTTGATCAGCGTGCGCATCTGGCTGGTGTCGCCCAGCACCTGCGAGGGGGACTGGGCCGCCGAGGGATTGGGGTTGATCAGCGTTTTCAGCGAACCGGTGTCGCCGGCTTGGGAGGGCGTGCGCACTCCCGAGGGCGTGTCGTTGATGAGCGTCTTCATCGAGCCGGTGTCGCCGCCGGCCTGGGTCGGCGTGCGCGCCGCGGAGGGCGTTTCGTTGATGAGCGTCTTCATTGAACCGGTGTCGCCCCCGGTCGGGCGGGGCGGAAGCTGCCCGGGGGGCGGTGTGCGCCCCGGCAGTGCATTCAGGTCGGCGGTGATGGTCTTGAGCGCCGATGTATCCGTCGCGCCCCCGGCGCCCGGCGCCTGCCCGGGCGGCAGCGCCACCGTGTCGGC
>JBOHNC010000539.1:0-4055 GCA_050730415.1 Planctomycetota bacterium | reverse complement strand
GCGACGGTCGGTCCCCCCGGTGCAGCGGCCAATGCCGTCGCCGCCACCGGCGCAGGCGCAGGCACGGGCGCGGGGGCGGGGGCCAATAGGCCCGGGTCGAGCCCGTCCGTGATCCACACGAACAGGCCCCGTTCCGGCTGCGTGGCCAGCACCGAGCGGATCATGTCGCGGTCCTGCACGCGGCCCTGGGGTTCGATGCTGGCGAGCAAATTCAACACGGCCGGCAACTGGGCCATGCCGTTCAGACCGCGCAGCGACAGCAGGTCGGGCCGGTCGCCCCGCGCCTGCGCCACGTACAGACTCAACCGGTCCTGCCCGTTCAGCGCCAGGCAGGCGACCATGGCGGCCAGCCGCGCCGCCTGCCGGAATTTGGTCGTCGGCCGGCGGCGTGCACCGTCGCGCGCGGCAAGCGGAAAGCCCATCGAAGCGCTTCCGTCGAGGTAGACATGAATGTGCGCAGCCGCTTCGCGCGCGTACTGCCGCACCATCCACTGGCGGTTGCGCGCGTAGGCGCTCCAGTCGAGCCGCCGGATGTCCATGCCCGGCACGTAACGTTGGTGGCCCTGAAATTCGACCATCCCGCCCGGCCGCGGGCCGACGCGCGCGCCGTCGCGAGCCAGCGCCAGAAACGCGCCGGTGTTCAGGCGCAGGAATTCCAGCCGCGCGCGGTCGGCGGTGGAGAACAGCGCTTCGCCGCGGCCTTCCGCGGCAGCGGTGCCGGAACGGCCGGCGCCAGCGCCTCCGGGGAAGCCGGAAATCAAGCTGCGCCACCAAGCCATGGGAACTCCCTGTCGCTGGCGCCGCCCCGCGCCTGAAAGCGGTTTGCGGGCGCTGCTTAAATTGTACTCGCTTGGAGTAGAATGCTTTCGAGTCGGCAGACACACGGGCGAAGACGCCGCAAAGGCATGGGTCTTTTAGTTCTCTCCCAATTTCTGGAGTGCCGGAGGCACGCCCGAGATTAGCCCAGCACGGCACTTCGGCACGAATTCGCCTCCGGCGGACATGAGCTACCCGTGCTGGGAGGCTGAGGCGAGAACTAAAAGACCCTGGCCGCAAAGGCGGGGACCGGAGACGGCATGAAGCGGATATTGCGCTATTTCGGGCTGTGCGAGTGGGCGGTGGATGAAGTCCTGACCGTGCTGGGCTGCACGCTGGCCGTGAGCTTCGCGGTGGGCTGGGCGTTCGGACCGGTCTGGTGCTGGATTCCCGTGATCCCCGGTCTGCTGATCCTGTGCTTTTTCCGCGACCCCGAACGGGATCCGCCCGGCAATGCCTTTCATCTGGTCAGCCCCGCCGACGGCAATGTCACCGACATCACGCGCATGGACAGTTGCGAATTCATCGACGGCCCGGCGGTGCGGATCGGGATTTTCATGAGCCCGCTGGTGGTGCATGTGAACCGCTCGCCGGTCGACGGCACGGTGGTCTACCGGCAGGTGACGCCGGGGAAGTTTCTGGCCGCCTACGACCAGGGCGCCTACGAAGGCAACGAACGGATTTCGACCGGCCTCGAATGTCCGCAACTGCCCGCGCGCGTCACCGTCGCCGACGCGCCGGGCGTGCTGCGGAATCTGACCGCCGATCAGCGCGGCGCAGGCGTGCCGCCGCGGCCGCCGGTGAAGATTTTGGTGCGCCAGATCGCCGGCGTGCTGGCGCGGCGCGTGACGATGTGCGTGCCGGTGGGCACCCGGCTGGCGCGCGGGCAGCGCTTCGGGATCGTCAAGTTCGGCAGCCGCGCCGAAGTGTACGTGCCGGTGAACGTGCCGCTGGAAATTCAAATCCGGCCCGGGCAGAATGTGCGCGCCGGCGAGACAGTCCTGGCGATCGTACGTGAATCGGAGCCGGCGCTGGCGGCCTTGGCGACCGCTTCAGCCGGAGCAACCGGGGCAACTGGCGCACCCGGCGACGGCGGCGCGGCGGCGGAAGTCGGAGTCGCGCCATGACCTTCGGACCGACCCATCCGGTCGTGCACCGCCGCTTCGGCTGCTCGGCCGCCGACGTGATCACCTACACCTACATGGGCATCGGCCTATTGGTGGTGGCGATGAACATCGGCGCGGTGATCTGGGCCTGGTGGCTGATCAACGGACCGCCCTACCAGACCGTGCCGTCGGTGAACGACAGCTTGCTGACGCGCATTCTCTTCATTCCCACCACCACCGACATGCTGCAAAAACGGGCCGGGCTGAGTCTCCTGCTGGTGATGCTGGCGGGCTTGCTCGACGGCATCGACGGCCCGATCGCGCGCTGGCGCGGCACGGCCGCGCCGCGCGGCGAGGACCTCGACGGCATGGCCGACACCGTCGCCTTCGGCATGGCGCCGGCGGCGACGCTGTGGGCCACTGCGGCGATCGCGCAGTTGCAGCAGATGCGGACCCTCGAACATGCCGGCCAGCCGCTCAGCGACATGCCGCTGCTCGGGTGGTTCCCATTCATCTGGATGGGCTGCGGCTTGTTTGTCGGCGCGATGCAGTGGCGGCTGCGTGCCAGCCACCACACCGGCTGGACGCATTTCGTGTTCAAGGGCCTGCCGGCGCCGGGCGCGGGCCTGATTCTCGGGACCTTCGCGGTGCTGTGGGACAACGCGCTGCGGGTGAGCGCCCACCGGGTGGCCGCGGCGGCGGGGCCGCTGAGCATGCAGGCGCTGGCGGGGCCGTCGAACATCTACGTGGTGGCGGGGCTGTGTCTGCCGGTGGCGCTCGCGATCTACATGACCACGCCGATCCCGGCGGTGAAGATGAACCGGGCGGGACGGTTTCAGTTCACGCTGGACCTGCTGATTCTGGCGGCATTTTCGGCGGTGCTGTACCTGCAAAGGGACCTGATCCTGGCCTTCACCGCGGCGCTGGGCACCTACATCGTCGTGGGCCTGCTGTTCGGGATTCAACTGCTGCGGATTCACGGCCGGCGGCAACGCGCGGAAGCCGCGGCGATGGCCGCGGCCCGCGCCGCGGTGGAAGCCCAGGACGCGGGCCATCCGCCGGCGGGGTGATCGGCCGGGCGGTGGAATTCTGAAAGCTCCCCAGCCCTTGCGAGCGCGCGCGCCGCAGAAAGGAAGGCCGTCGAATGGCGCTTGAACTGGAGCTGCCGGCGGAGTTTTTCCGCTCCCCATTCGCGCCGCAGCGTTGCCTGTTTTCAGGCGCGCGCGAAGGCGTGAGTCTGCGGCGGATTCCGATTCAGCTCGACCGCCGCGCGCTGAATCGCCAGCCGCCAGACCTGTTCGACGGTCAGATTCCGCAGGTGCCGCCGCCGCAATTGCCGCTCACCCAAAACGCGGTGACGGGCTGGTGGGCGGTGCAGATCGTTTGGTGGGTGGTGGTGTTCGCCACGATCTTGCTGGCGGCCGAAAGTGCCGCCGGCCTACCCACCTTCGGCCACCACTCGACCGGCATGCACTGGGTTCCCGCCGGCTGGCTGTACGCCCTGGCGCTGCCGCTTTTGGCGGCGATCGAAGGGTGGCGCATCTTCGGGATGGTGCGGGTGCGCTTCGATCCGCTGGCGCATCGCGTGCATGTGCGCTTCCCGGCGCATCGCGCCGATGTGCAGGTGGAGTACGCCACGGCGCTGCGCACCTACCAGGCGGCGCAGAGGAATGGCTCCGACCCGAAATGATCGCGCCAGGAGCGCGGCACCGAACGCGCGAGTTGGACGAAAAGCGGCTACCCCCGCGTGCGGAGTGCAGCGGCGGGGAATGACACGCGTGTCCATCTTTTTCGCCCGAAATACCACTGCGCCCGGCGCGAGCACTCCCTCTCGAACGCACCTCCTCCTGGGAGCGCGGGTGACCTCACCCGCTCTTCGTCCAAACCGCGCACGCGGCTCCGCGGGTACGTCCACTCCCGGGAGTGCCGGCATCCTGCCGGCTCCTGCGCGCGCAAGCGCGCATCCTATCGCGGCACGGGCCGGTCCGCCGAATGGCGCATTTTTAGGCCGAAGTCATTTCCCTGGCAGCCGTTGGGCGCTTTTCCGACCCACCGTTCCGGCCGTTTTTCCGGGCGTTTTCAATTCGCCGCCCAATCCCCCTTGTGCTCCTTCCCACCCTGCGGCGGCTGGCT
>JBOHNC010000538.1:0-3255 GCA_050730415.1 Planctomycetota bacterium | reverse complement strand
GCTTGTAGACGCCGCCGAGCGCCGCCTGGTCGCCGCCGGTGACCAGGCGCGTCCCGACGCCCCACAGGGCCACCTGCCCGCCCTGCTCGCGGATCGAGGCGATGGTGTGTTCGTCGAGGTCGTTGGAGGCCAGGACCTGGGCGTTGGGAAAGCCGGCGGCGTCGAGCAGCTTGCGGGCTTCAATCGAGAGCCAGGCGAGGTCGCCGGAATCGAGGCGGATGCCGATCAGTTCGTGGCCGTGCTGGCGCAGCCGTTGGCCGGCGGCGATGGCGTGGCGGACGCCCTCGAGGGTGTCGTAGGTGTCCACCAGAAAAACGCAATTGTTGGGCAGCGCGTCGGCGTAGGATTCGAAGGCTTCCAGTTCGCTGTCGAAGCACAGCACCCAGCTGTGCGCGTGCGTACCTTTGACGGGAATGCCGAAGCGGCGGCCGGCCAGCAGGTTGGAGGTGGCGGCGCAGCCGCCGAGGTAAGCCGCGCGGCTGGCGGTGAGTCCGCCGTCGAAACCCTGCGCGCGGCGCAGGCCGAATTCCAGCACCGGATCGGGGCCGGCCGCGCGGCAGATGCGGGCGGCTTTGGTGGCGATGAGCGTGCTGAAGTTCACGAGGCACAGCAGCGCGGTTTCAAGCAGTTGGCCCTGGAGAATGGAGCCGCGCACGCGCAGCAGCGGTTCGTGCGGAAAAACGACCGTGCCTTCGGGCACCGCGTCGATATCGACGGTCAGGCGCAGTTCGCCGAGATCGCGCAGGAACGCCGGGTCGAACAGCGGGCGGCCGTCGTTGCCGGAAAGCTGCGCCAGCCAAGCCAGATCGTCGGGCGCGAAATGGAAATCGCGCAGCCAGTCGAGCGCCGGTTCCAGGCCCGCTGCGATGGCGTAGCCGCCGCCGAAGGGCGCGGTGCGAAAATGCAGATGGAAGACCGCTCCGTAATCGGCGCGCCCCGTTTTCCAATATCCGTAGGCCATGGTGAGCTGGTAGAGATCGGTGAGTAGTGCTGCGTGTTCCATGGTTTGCTCCTCGCTTCCTGATAGTGTATATACTACACTAAGTCACGGGTGTCAAGCGGCTGGGCCGGAAACGGCGGCGAAAAGGTGCTTGCGGGTACAGCGAGGGAGGGTATTTTCCCTGCATGGCGCCGCAAAGCGCCTATGATGGTGCGGGCGAAAGTAACAGGGGCACGGACATGCCTGAGCTGGTCGAATTTCAACGGCTTTGGAGAGAGCTGGCACTGCCGGTCCCGCCGCCCAACGCGCCGACGGCGGCGCCGTCGCCGGTGCAGGTCTTCAGCGATCTGCGGACGCGCTACAGCGAGCCGCACCGGTACTACCACAATTTCGCGCACATCGATCAGTGTTTGCAGTACCTCGCCGAAGACGAGGCGGCCGGCCGTTGCAGTGCGCCGCGGCTGATGGCCGCCGCGATCTGGTTTCACGATGCGGTCTACGATACGCACGCGACCGACAACGAAGCGCAGAGTGCGCGGCTGGCCGGCGCCTGGCTGCCGCTGCCGCCGGCGCAAGCCGCGGTGGTCGAGGCGCTGATTCTCGACACGCGCCACCAGACGCCTCCGGCGACCGCCGACGGCCGGCTGCTGGCTGACATCGACCTGGCGGGAATCGGCGCCAGCGCGGAGGGGTTTGCGCTCGGCTGCGCCCACATCCGCCAGGAGTACGGCTGGGTGCCGGCCGACGAATATCGCACCAAGCGCGCCCGGTTCCTGCAGACGCTGCTCGACCGGCCCCAAATTTATTTCACGCCCACCTACCGCGAACGGTTCGAAGCCGGCGCGCGGCGGAACCTCGCCCAGGAACTGCGGCGGCTGGCGCAGCCGGAAACCCAGTGAGCGCCGCACTGTTTCGCCCGGAAACCACGGCAGTGGTGTTGAACCCGGTCTCCGGCGCGCCGGCGGCGCGGCGCAAGGCGCGGGCGATGGCGAAGCGGCTGGCCGCGCTCGGCTACCGCGTGCTGCCGACGGCGCGGCCCAACGATGCGGGCCGGCTGGCGCTCGAAGCGGTGACGGCCGGCTGCAATTCGGTGGTGGCCTTCGGTGGCGACGGCACGCTGTACGAGACCGTGGAGCACCTGCCGCCGCACGTTGCTCTGGGGCTGTTTCCGACGGGCACGGTGAACCTGTTCGCGCGCGGGCTGGATATTCCACGCGAGCCGGAGGCCTGGTTGGCGCTGCTGCAAAGCGGTGCGACCATCCCCTATTCCTTCGGTCTCTGCAACGGGCGGCCGTTCGCGTGCGTGGCGTCGACCGGCTTCGACGCGCTGGTGGTGGCGCAAGTCAACCGAACGCTCAAGAAATGGATTCAGCAGGGCGCCTACGCGGTGGAAGCGCTGCGGGCTTTTGCGGGGTACCGCCCGCCGGAATTCCGCGTGACGCTGGATGGGACACCGTATCGCTTCGAGGCGGAAACTGCCGAGGCCGGCAGACCGGGGTCGGGGCGGTCGCCCCAGTCGGCTCGATCGCCCCGATCGGCGCGGTCCAGCGGCTCGCGCAGTGCCAATCGTTCGAGCGGGGCAGGCCGGCTTTTGGGCATCATCGTCGGGCGGATTCCCTACTACGGCGGCGCCCATCCGGTGCTGCCGCATGCGCAGCCGCGCCGGTCGGAATTGGCGGTGGCCTTTCTGCACGCGCGGGACAAATGGAGTCTCCTGCGGTTCGCGCGCGGGATGGTGCTCGGCACCCTGCCGCGCATGAAGGGAGTGGTGTTCCGCACCGCGCAGCGGCTGACGATCGAAAGCGATCCGCCCTGCCCGGTGGAATTGGACGGCGATCCATTCGCGCAGACGCCGGTGGAGTTCACGCTCGAATCTGCGCCGCGGACGATTCTCGCGCCAATTGTCGTCAAGCCGCCGGGCGGAACTGCTGCGGACCCGGCCTAGCGAAAATCCAAAAAACCGAAAATCCGAAAACCTGATCGCGCCCCATGGCCGCGCCCCCTTGGGAGCGCCGGCGTTCACACCTGTACATTACCCACATCTTCTTTGGGTGCTATTTTGTCTTCCAGCCCCGGCTTTCACCCCGTTCTTGCAGCCACCCCCATACGCGGCCGCCACACGCGTGATGATTTTAGCGCCGGAGGCGCGGCAGAATCATAGCCCAGCAGTTAGCCGGAAGGCGCAGCCTGGAGGCCATCTGCTGGGAAAGCGGTGCGCAGCAACGCGCCCGCGCGACCCAAAGCAGATCTACGCGTGCGAACTTCCATCGCGCGGAACCGCACCCAACGTTCAACGAAGGGGATGCATTTCAACG
>JBOHNC010000537.1:0-22693 GCA_050730415.1 Planctomycetota bacterium | reverse complement strand
CAAGTGTGGCAGGACTGAAAAAGTTACGGTAAACTATCTGAGATTCATATAAGGGTTCCACTCTTGGCGCGTCAGTCCCATACATATCGTTCGTCGAAGGCAATTCCGTGTTCATGGAACACGCGCCGCAATTCGTCTTGAAACGATTCGGTGCGGCGGTGATCTGCCTGATTTTGAATGTAGCGCTTTACCGCGTCTGCGTTTCCCGCGCTGATGGAGAAAACGCCGTAGCCGCCTTGCCAGAAAAATTTGCGGAGTTCGGGCGCATTGTCCTTGATCCAATTGGTGGAAGAGCGTTTGATTTCACGCAGCAAGTCCGCGATGGCGAGGGTGCGCGACAGAGCGCAGAGGATGTGCAGAGGATCGGGCATGCCGCCGATTTGGAGGCAGGGCGAATTCTGTCGCGCTCAAATGCCGGTGAGGTACGAGTGCGTTTTGAGGCGGATGGCCGGATCGGCCAGGAAGGGTTGGCGGTCTTTGGTCGAAAACAGGATGTGGATCAGGACGGCGGCGAGGGATTGAGCCATGGGTTGCTCCCGGGGTGGAACTCTTTCAGGGTTCCCATTTGTTTTTGACATTTTGCCACTCAGGGTTCCGCCAAATGCCTCCCAAAACGACTTCAAAAACAAGTATCATAAGTTACATTAGCTTCGTTTTGTAAAGCCATTTTCAACCACATAACCAGTTCATTTCAAACTTGATCCAATCCAACCGGCCCAAAACGGCCCCCCCGCCTCAGAATTCGTCTTCCGGCGCCGGCTGGGGCTTCGGCTGGGCCTTTTCCTGGTTCGCGCCAAACTGGTCCCCATAGGCCTTCAACCACGCGCTATACGACGCCCGCCCGCCAAACACCGGATAGCAGATTTCGCCCTGGATTTCCTGGTACAGTTTCTTCGCCGCATCCCACTGCTGGCAGCGCACCGCCCAATACAGGTATTGGCTCTGGACCAGCCGATCCCCGGGCAGTTGCGCCAGAATCAGGTCGAACACCCCGTGGACATCCTTCCACACCCCCGGCGAAGACCAGTACTTTTCGGTCAGCGTCCCGCGTTCGACCGCGTCCTTCGCGTTCAGCGTGTAATCGTTGCAGAAAAAGTCGTGCAATTCGAGAATCTCCAGCGGCACCTCGTAGCTGGTCGTGGCCGGGTGCAGCCGATACTGTTCCACCGCGTGGTCGGCCACCTTGCGCATCTGTTCATGCGAGCCCCCCCAGCGCGGCATCAGCGACCACAACCGGTTGTGGTACGCATTGGTGTTGTTGGGATTGGCCGCCAGCGCCGCTTGGAAATACCCATCCATCTGGTCGTTGGTATCGCCCAGCCCCATGCAGCAGTAGATCATCTCCGCCATCGCGTCGGCGTCGTGGTGGTCGAGGCTGTAGGCGCGCTGGAAATCCGACCTGGCGTCGGTCAATAGCAATCCGAATTGCTGGGCCCCGGCGTCGGTCACCTGATTACTCCAGCCGCCGCCGCGCGCGTCCCACCCCGCCGCCATCTCGACGCGCCCCTGCATCAGGTGCAGCAGCGAACTGTCCGGCGCGCTCTTGGCGATCGCGTCCAGAAACGGCTGGCAGAATTGCTGCCGGTCGCTCCCGGCCGGCGGCTGAAGATACACCAGTTGCCGCGTCAGTTTCGCCACGAATCCCACCGGCATGCTTCGGTCGCCGGCCATGGCGGTGATGAGCTCCTCGACCCGCGCCAGGTGTTTCGCCGCGCAGGCCTGCAGCGCCGGGTAGGTGTTGCCGGACTCCCAGCGGTACATCCACAGTTGGAGGTCGAATTCAAGGCTCGGCAGCGACGGCGCGCCGGGAGTTTGCAGCCAATCGAGCATCCGGTTCCGCGCCAGATCGACGTAGCGCCAGTCGCTGCTATCGGCGACTTCGGTGCTGAGCAACGCCGCGGCGTAGCAGACCAGCGGATCGTCGCAGCCCAGCGCGATGGCGGCTTGCAGCTTCTTGTAGACCGCCGGCAAATCCGGCGGCGCGCCGGTCACGTTGCGAGTGGGCAGGAAGGCCATCAGACCGGCCAGCGCCTGCGCGTCCCAGGCCGGATCGCGACGGCAGTCCTTCAGGTAGGTATCGATCCAGGTGTGGTACAGCCAGCGCAGGTGCGGATCGGTCGGGATCGGCGGCGCGGGCGCCAGGCCGGGCGGGCGGAGCGGCTCCGCGGCCGGCCCCGCGGCGGCCGGTTGGACCGATCGGTAGGACACCCTCGCCAGCGTGGCCGTGACGTTTTCGACCTCCACGGCGACGCTGAGCTGCCGGTTGGGATCGTTGTCGAGCGTGCCGCGCGCCAGGCAATGGCCGTTCAGCCGGAATTCGCACCACGGCCCGCAGACCGTCACTTCCACCTGGTTGGGAGCGTCGAAAACTTCCGACTGATCCCCGTTGAACTTGGCCGTCGGGCTATCCAACAGGTGTTCCAGAACGTATCCGTCGGTCTGGAGCACCACGCTGTTGACCACCTGCCCGGCGGCGTCGAGCAATTCGACGGTCACCTGGCCCGGCGGCGGCCCGCCGCGTTGGGTCGGCGGAATCGTGACCGAAATCGCGAACGCGGGATTGGCGCAAGCCGGGCCGAAAACGTAACTGGCGGGATCCCCCGGCGCCGCGGTGACGCTCAGTTTGTCGTTCGCCTTGAGCGTGGTGAGTCCGTCCAGGTGCTGGACGCTTTGCGGCTGCCATTTGCCGGCGAAATCCTGAGCGGTCTGCACCGCCAGGCGGCCGTCGCGGATCATATTCCGCTGGGCCGGCGTCAGATTCAACGCGCGCGTCAGCAGCGCGCCGGGATCCCACTGGTGGCGGTCGAGCTGCAAATACGGATGGTGCGCGGCCATCTCGAGCGCCTCTTCGATCCGTCCCATCCAAATCTGGCTGATGACCAGATGGCGGTACACCACCGGCCGGTCGCTCACCGGCAGGTAGTCCCCCAGGCGGTCGGCGGCATCGAGCGCGACCTGGTACCGCCCGGACTGGGCCGCCATGAGCAGCCGAAACGCCGGCAGCAGGTGGCCGCGGTAGCCGGCCTGACGCGCCTTTTCCAGCGCTGCGGAGGCACGGTCGGGGTGGTCTTCCCAGTCCTGCGCCGCGGCAACCACCCAGTCGTCCCAGGCCGGACTGCCGGCATCGTTTTCCAGATAGGAACTGGCCGCGTCCCACACGCTGTTGAAGTGAATGCCCATCAGGCCGTGAAAGGCGTAGTCCGTGATGCCGTGGCCCGGCGACCAGGCGTCGATCATGTACCCGTTGAGGTACTGTTTGGCGACCGCTTCGAACCACGCGTCGGACTCGATGGCATTGCCGTTGATCGACACAATCCGGTCGCCGACCTTCAGCCCCGCCTTGTAGGCCGCGCCGCCCGGCGTGACCGCGGTGATTTCAAGCGAGTACGCCGGCATGCCGGCGGCGCGCAGCCCGGTCAGGTCCACCGCGTCGGCCCGATTCCGCGCGCGCGCCGCCACCTGGGGCGTGATGGGAACCATCGGGCCGAGCGGATCGTAGGGCGCGGGCGCCGCCGGCGGAGGCGCATCGGCGGCGGGCAGCACGGACGCCAGGGCCAGCACGACCATCAGCGGGAAGAAGAACCGGTGGAGGCGGGCGGCGGAAGGCGTGAGCAGTGCAGGCCAAAACCGTGTCGAGCGGGGTGTGACTGGAGCCATCTGGCAGCCTCCGGCGGCGGACCGGCGGCGGTGGTCCACCATGGGTTCAAATTTGCATGGTTCGAACATAGGGCCGACCGCAGGTTTGTCAAAGGAAACGCGGGGCGGAAGGAAAAACAGGCGCGCGGGATCCGCCCGGCGCGCCCTCTGGAAGAACCTCTGGAAGCGCCGCCCCCGGGAGCGCCGGCATCCTGCCCATCTATGCGCCCAGCGGGCCGGTCCGCCCGCCTGCCCGGGGAAAAAAGAAGCCGGCGCAGAATTCACGCTAACGCCTCTGAAATGCGTCGGTTCTGGACGGTTTGGGTTCAGATTTTGACGCCGATCGCCGATATAGAGACACCCGCCTGTGTATTCGCGGTGCGGATGATGCTGTGTCCCCGCTTTGGGAGAATCCCTGCGTATGTCCCTGGCTGCTCGCAAGCTGCTCGCTGACGTCGCTCCGGTTGCTCCTTTGCCCTCCTTGTTTAACACCCCGCGGGAATTGGGCCCCGCCGATGGGTTGAGCGCGGGCGGGGCGGGGGTGGCGGGCGGGGCGGGGGCGGCGGCGCCGGTCACCGAACGGGTGCTGGAGCATCTGGAGCACCTCAGCCTGCCGGGGCGGTATTTGAAGGCCGGCGCGGCCGACGATCCGGAACTATTCGACCTGTGGCTGACCGCGCACCAACTGCATCTGTGCGCGCGCTACGACCGGCTGGTGAGTCTGGCCGGCGCGCGCACCAACATCGAACCCTACCAGATCGCCTGCGTCGCCAAAGTCATCGGCGCCTTCCGGCAGCGCTTCATGATCGCCGACGATGTGGGCCTCGGCAAAACCATCGAAGCCGGCATGATCTTCCAGGAACTCGCCGTGCGCGGCCGCGCCGAACGCACCCTGATCGTCTGCCCCGCGCCGCTCAGCGACCAGTGGAAAGACGAAATGCAGATGCGCTTCGGCGCGCAGTTCGACGTGGTGGACAGTTCGGCCGTGCGCTCCCTGCGCAAGCGGCGCTATTCCGAGGACGCCAATCCCTGGGAGATGCGCAACCGGCTGATCGTGTCGATCGATTTCGCCAAGCGCGAGGAGGTGCTGGCGGAGCTGGCGCTGGCCACCTGGGACCTGGTGATCGTGGACGAAGCGCACCGCATGAGCGTCACCTGCGAACTGGGATCGCAGGGATCGGTGCAAACCACCGCGCGCTACCGCCTGGGCGAGAAACTCTCGCAGCGCACCGACGCGATGATTCTATTGACCGCCACGCCGCACAAGGGCGACCGCCTGGGCTTCTACCGGCTGCTGGCGCTGCTCGACCCCTACATGTTCGAGCCCGACGGATCGCTGCCGCCGGCGCGGCTGAAGCAGATCATGATCCGGCGCGGCAAGGACGAACTGAAGGACGCGCAGGGGCGGCCGGTGTTCCGGCCGCGGGTGGTGCAGTCGGTGCCGATCGATTTTTCAGCGGCCGAAAAAACGCTGTACGAAAACCTGACCAGCTACGTGCGCGAAGGCTACACGGTGGCTGGGGAAAAGGGCAATCACGCCGCGGGGTTCGCGATGATTCTGCTCCAGCGCCGTTTCACCAGCAGCTTGGACGCGCTGCACATCAGTCTGACGCGGCGGCTGAAACATCTGTGTGAGACGGCCAAAAAAGCCGGGCCGCTGCGGCGGAACTCCGGGCGGCACAGCGGTCGCGGCACGCCGCTCAGCGGCCGGAATGGCAAGGTGAGCGGCCGCAACGGCCGAGTCAGCGGCCGCGTGACCGCCTCGGGCCGGCACAACCTCCGCGCGCTGCGCAACAGCGTCGCCAAGACCGGCGGGCCGACGGTGTACGGCATCGGCGAGGACCTCGACGCCTACGACGTCCAGTTGGAAATCGAATCGGCGGCGGCATCGCGGGCGGAACTGGAGTCGGAAATCCTGCGCGTGGAGGGATTGATCGCCGAGGTGCAGGCGCTCGGCATGGACAGCAAGGCGCGGGCGCTGCGGGAGTTCGTGCAGGGGCTGCTGGCGCGCGACCCGAACGAGAAAATCATCATCTTCACCGAATTCGCCGACACCATGCGCTACCTGGCCGGCACGGTGCTGAAGGGCATCGCCAGCGTCTGCATCCACGGCGGGCTGTCGCGCCAGGAACGGTTGGACGCGCGAGCGCGCTTCCAGAACGACCGCTGCAACGTGCTGGTGGCGACCGACGCGGCCGGCGAAGGGCTGAACCTCCAGTTCTGCCATCTGCTCATCAACTACGACATGCCCTGGAATCCCAACCGCATCGACCAGCGCATCGGGCGAGTGCATCGCTACGGTCAGAAGCGCGACTGCCACATCTACAACCTGCATGTGCGCGGCACGCGCGAGGGCGACGTCTTCCTGAAGCTGCAATCGAAGGTGGACCTGATCGAAAAAGACTTGGGCGGGCGAATCAGCGATGTGCTCGGCACGCTGCTGGAAAGTTTCGACATTGAAAAGGCGCTGACCGAGGCCACCCTGCAGGGCGGCGATTTCGAATCGGTGCTCGGCGCGATGGAAGCCGAGATCGAAAAGCGGCGGACGATGATCGAGCAGATGCGGCACACGCTGATGATGGACTTCCAGGGCTTCGACCTGGGCGAGGCGAAGAAGATTCAGGAAATGTCGGAGCAGTCCTCGCCGGGGCAGACGCAGATCGCGCAGTTCGTGACGCGCGCCTTCGCGCTGGCCGGCGGCAAAATCCGCACGCCGCTGGGACGCAGCGCGGCCGGCGGGCGGGTGTTCGAATTCATCCCGCCGCGGAATTACGCCGCCGCCGGGCATGCCTTCGGCAAGAAACCGTTTCTGGCGACCTTCGACCGCGACGCGGCCAAAAACGATCCAAAACTCAGGTACATTTCGCACGGCGATGAACTGCTCAAGACGCTGATCGACTGGGTGGCGGCGGGGAACTTCGGCCGCACCGGCGGGCGGGTGAGCGTGCGGCGGGCGGAGAAAAGCGCCGACCGGCGAGCGGTGACGGCGTGGTGTCTGGGACGCTTCCGCGACGGCCGCGGCAAGGTGGCCGTCGAAGAGCTGTTCAAGGTGGAACTGGAATTGAAGGCCGGGCTGGGCGCGGGCCAGCCGGTGCCGGAGCGGCTGCGGTTTCAGACCGAACCGCTGGAGACGAAAGTGAAGGCGGCGGCGGAAGCGCAACTGGCGCGGCGGCTGGCGGAAATCCAGGCGCGCAAGGCGACGGAGTCGGCCACGCTGATGCAGGAACTGGAACGGCACGCCACCGCGCGCGAAGGTTTGTACGAGACGAAACTGGAAGAATTCGGCGCGCGCATCGCTAAGGGCGACGGGCTGCAACTGCACGTGAAACGGGTCGAGAAAGAACGCCGCCGCTTCGCCGAAACGATCGCCGAACGCCGCGCCGAACTGGCCGCACAGGCGGCGATCGTCGCCGACCCGGTCGAACTGCTGGCCTTCGACATCTGCCACTGAACCATCCAACCCGCCGCCTTCGCGACATTGTCTCGCGCCAGCCGCACCAAGCCGCCAAGCCGCAAAGTCGCACGGTGCAGAACGACGAAATGCCCTGAGCAACTTGGCGTTCTTTGCGTCTTTGCGCGAGGAAATTCTTAAGATTTCTCGCGCCAAGTTCGCCAAGCCGCTAAGTCGCTCGGTGCAGAACGACGAAATGTCCTGAGCAACTTGGCGTTCTTTGCGTCTTTGCGCGAGCCATCTTTTTCTTCGTCTTCTCTCCGTCCCCGAAAGATGTCGAATATCGCGAATCGGTACATTAGAATGGAGCACATTACCAGTCTGGCGGAGGTCGTTCGCGCGATGATGTCGGCGTTGCTGTGGTTGCCCATGCTGGCCGCGACGGTGGGTTGGTTCGCCGTGGCATTGGCCGCGCCGGCGCGGCGTGGAACACCTTCATCGCCGAACGGCAGGCAGCGGCGCAGCGCGCGCAAAACGTGCGGCGCATCAGGGATGCACTCCGGGCGCGGCTAATGGACCATGCATGCAAACGGCGGCGCGGGCGGCGGCGGCAGGCCCAGCGCTATTCGACCTTCACGTCCACGGCGGCTGGTACGGTTGCGGGCAGCGTCCACTCGAGCGCCGGCATCGGGCCATGCGCGGGGATGGTCACCGCGCCGAGGTCGTGCAGACGTTCGCGGCCCCGCCAAAGCTGGGCCTTGTAGCGGCCGGGCAAGGGGTGGAGTTCGAACCGGCCGTCACCATCGCAGAGATCGAAGATCATCGCACCCGGTGGGTCGGTGGGCACCAGCACCATGCTGTCGCCGGGTTCCAGCGATCCCAAAATGCGACCGTTCACGGCGGGAATGTCGGGCGGCACGAGCACAATCGACTGGGAGCCCGTAAGCACAAGTTTCTGCACGAAGTCCGGGTAGCCCACGCGTTGGACGGCAACCGTGCCGGCCACGCCGACGGGAGCCGCCAACTGCGCCAGGCCATCCGCGTCGGTGGCGACGACCTCGTCCACGTTGTCGCGAGGATCATGGTTCGGCCATTCGGCTTGGATCACCACCTTTGCCGGTCGGCCGGCGGTGTCGTGGACGAGGACCGTCAGGCGCGGCAGCGGCTGGAACTGCACGGCCAGGCGGCAATCGGCGCCGGCTGCAAGATGAACCCGCTGCGTGCTGTCCATATACCCCTGGCCACTGAAGGTCAGGCTGTAGTCGCCCGCAGGCAGGTCGGTGAACGACGCCTCCCCGGCGTCGTCGGTCCACTGCGCCCCGGCGGTATTCCCGTTGGAAACGGCGTGCAGGCAGACGGCCGCGCCGCCGGCGGGAAGCGTCAGGCCGCTCTGCGCATCGAAAATCTGCACCTGCACGGCGGCCCCTGGAATGGCTCGCACCGCAACGGCCACCTGTAACGGCTGGCCGTCGGCCTTGGCGGCGGCGGCTACTTCGGCGGCGGTCAGGGTGAACTCAGCGTCACCCGCAACGCCCCAGAGGCCCGCGGGGCCGACGCCGCACAGGGTCACGCGGTACCGGCCGGGCGCGTAATCGTTCAAAAAGAATCCATTCTCGGTGCAATTCACCCGGTCCGCCGGACAGGACACATCCAGTGCTTCGATCAGGACGGTGGGCGGGGATTGGGCCAGCGCTTTCGCCTCTTCGGGCGTTTGCGCCTTCAGCGTCCCATGCACCACGCAATGAACGGTTTTGAGCACCATCCGGAAGTTCGGCACGGCGACCGGCGCGGCCGACCACTCAAGCGGCTGGTCCGACGGCTGAACGCCGGCGAGCATGTTGCCCAATCGCAGCAAGTAGGTGCAGTCGTCCCAGAGCAGCAGGGAGGTGCGGCCCGCCTCATCGGCGCAATCACTGCTTGAATAGACGCTTCCCTGGTTGGCATTGACTCCGCTGGCCTCCAGGCTGGCGCCAGCCACCGGATGGCCGGTCTGGTCGACGACCAGAACCGGCTGGACGACCAGATGGACGCGCCGGAGCGGAAACACGTAGCGACGACGCGCAGCCTCCCGCAGCCCGCCGCGCGGGATGGTCAGCGTCCACTCGCCGGCATAGGGAAAGGCTTTCCAGCGGTGCGGGCGGATGATGACCTGCATCGCCTCGCCCTCGACGCTGCCCAGCGAAATGAGCGGAATGAAAACGGTGCGGCGGCTCACGCTGAAGCTGCCCTCCTGCAGGCTGGTGCCGAAACCGACCGAGCCGGAGAGAGTGTAGCGGAAAACCTCGACTGCCGCCGGATGAGCGTCCTCCCAAGCCTGCTGGTTCAGCGCGGCCTGCGTGCCGTCGTCCTCGGCGGGCGTGGTTTCCGGCTGGAGCATCGGCCGGTCGTCGGGGATCAGCAGTTGGACTTCAATGCACGGCGATTTCGGGAGCGCATACACCGCCGCCGCGGCCGGGATCAGCGGCGGACAAAACGGCACGAAGGTCGGCTGGCCTTCGGCCGCGGCGGCGCGGCGAACGGCGGTCAAACCAATGAAGATGACGGTCAACAGACAGCTCATCGCCCCGGCAGCGCGGCGGCAACGACGGCGCGCGCCACGACCAAGACCGGTCGGCGCGACGGCCGGATCTGGGATTGACGCGAAGGCAGCGAGCGGCATCCTGCGGGCTCCTGATGCAGCGAGGGATTGCGCAAGAGTGTAGACGAAATTGCGCCCCTTCCCGTTCACGGTATTTAAGGTTCGCAACGAAAAATGCGGCAGAAGTTTGATGGGCGCGTTTTCGCCCGACGACGCCATGGTCGCACCGGTCCGATGCGCGGACGCTTTCGCGTTGGAAGAGTGCACATGTGCCACGCAAAAGTTCCCCTTATTTTCTCCGCCGGAACGATCGCGGGCCGCGCCGGTTTGGGGCGATCGACTTCGCGATGTCGGACAGCGGATTATTCCCGGGCGCAGGGGAACTTTGCACCGGGAGACGGGCGTTGGGGAACCAGCAGCAGGACGGCGGCGCGGGGCGCTGTGTTAGAGGGTTCTAATCGTCCGAGTATATGCCGAAAATCGGCGCTCCCGATATACTATCTGGTGGAGAGCTTGCCATGCTGTTCAATCGACTGCTGGTGTTTCTGGGCGGGGTCATTATTTTTGCCCTCGGCCTGCTCCTGGTGGCGACCGCTCTGCACCAACACCACAACGGCAATCCCTACGCGGACATCATCCGCAATTTCCTGGTCAGTTGCGATTGCATCTGGCCGACCAACGCGGCGTGGTACGGCGCGCTGGGAGCCTTCCTGATGGTGGGGCCGGTGCTCTACGTGGCCAACCTCTGGGCGGCCTGGCGCCGGCGGCGCTTCTGGCAGTTGCTGATGGGGCCGAACGTCGTGTCGCTGGATTTGAAGCCGCTCGAACGCGCGCTGCGCAACCAGCTGGAAACCGAAGAGGACATTGAAGCGGCGAAAATGCGCCTGGTGGTGCCGGAATTCGGGCGCAACCGCCTGATCGGCGTGATGGCCCTGACCATCGCCGAGCAGCCGAATTTGAACCGCCGGGTGGAAGAGCTCCGGTCGCAGTTGGTCGAACAGGTGCGGGCGATGCTGCCGGAGTTGAAATTGGAGTTGCGGGTCCGGATTCGCCTGGCCACGCGGCTGGACGCGCGGCTCTTCGCGCCGCCGCCGCGGGACACGGAAACGCCGGCCGGCAGCGGGCTGTAAATGGCGCGGCATCTTCCCATCATGTAGCAGGCTGCCACCCGTCATTCGGCCTAAAACCCCTGCGCCAAGCATTGAGTCGTTCAATATAATTATTTTATATGAACCAGTGATTGACGGCTCGACGCGGGGACGTAGACTGAGGGCTCAATGCATATAGCCGACCTGAATGCACGGGTGCAGGGGTGCGAAACAAGGCACGCACCTAGCGGGGTGCTATATGATGGGAAAATTATTTAGGGCTCGCCCGGATTTCCCATGCTTCGCGGCAGGGGGGGCAGTAGAATTCACTCTGCGCTCCGCGCTGCTCTAAGTTTGCAGCGAAGTACCAGAGTCGAGTAGTTGTGTCGAGGCGCGCGATGGACGAAAACGCCGGAAGGGTGCGGATTGACGCGCCCGGCAAAATCAATCTTTTTCTGCGGATCGCCGGTCGCCGCGACGACGGCTATCACGAACTCGACTCCCTGATGCAGTCGATCGGTCTGAGCGACCGGTTGGAATTCACCGCTGCGCCCGAACGCGCGCGCGACGAACTGGCTTGCAATCACCCGCAACTGGCGATCGACGGGAGCAATCTGATCCTGCGCGCCTGCGCCTGGGTGCGCGCGCGGCTCTCGGCCGCCGGCGCGCCGCCCCCGCCGCCCCTGGCGATCTACCTGGAAAAACATATTCCCATCGGCGCCGGCCTTGGCGGCGGATCGGCCGACGCCGCAGCCACTCTGCGCGCCCTGGCACGCCACTGGAAACTGGATTGGCCGACCGCGGTGTGGCTGGAAGGCGCCCTGGCGCTGGGCAGCGACGTGCCGTTCTGCCACCGCGGCGGCCAATGCCGCTGCCGCGGGCGCGGCGAACTGCTGGAGAATTCCAACGCGGCGCGGCCGCCGGCGGTGGCGCTTTTGTGTCCGCCGCAGCCGGCCCCGACCGCGGCGGTGTATGCGGCCTATGCGCGCGGTCTACGCGAAACAGCGAGCCCCGCGGTCGACCTGACGGCGGAGGCCTTCGCGGCCCTGCCCTGGCAGGACTGGGGGCGCAACTGGCGCAACGATCTGACCGCCGCGGCCTGCGCGGTGGTGCCGCAACTGACCGCGGTCCGCAACTGGTTTGCGCGCGTGCGGCTGAAGGGCGGCATGTCGGGCAGCGGGACCACCTTTGTGGCGGCCTGCGCATCGCTGGCGGAGGCGGCCGAAGTCGGCGCGTGTTTCGAGCGGGAATTCCCGCATGGCCGCAGTTTTGCGGTGGAACCCGTGACTGCCGGAGCGGAAGCGACCGTCGCGACGTTGGCGTGATTGGATCGGAAGCGCGCGGCGGAGCGGCGGGGTTGCGCCGTGCTCCGCCCGAACGTGGGGTGACCGTGCATGGATATCACCGAAGTCAGAATCAAACTGATTTCGGGCAGTGACGAAAAGCTGCTGGCCTTTGCCACCATCACCATCGACGGGTCATTTGTTGTGCGCGACCTGAAGATCATCGACGGCGGCGAAGGGCGGGGGTTGTTTCTGGCGATGCCCAGCCGAAAACTGACCATGCGCTGCTCGCGCTGCGGTCAGAAAAATCACATCCGCGCGCACTACTGCAACCACTGCGGACTGCGCTCCAATGAGACCGGCTCGGGTTCCCAGCGGCAGTCGGTGACCAACAAACGCCTGCGGCTGCACGCGGATATTGCTCACCCGGTCAACGCCCAGGCCCGCGACCAGGTGCAGAAAGCCGTCTTCGATGCCTACCACGTCGAACGGGAACGGGCCAACACGCCCGGCTACGTCAATCGCTACGACGAATACGACGCCGGCCCGGAATAACCCACGCAACCCGCCCGACAGCCAGCCAAAAAGCAGAAACGAAATCCGCGCCGCGATGAAGGCAACCTTATTGCCGATGCGCGCCTGTCCCCCCCGTTCCCTGTCCCCTGTCCCCTGTCCGCTGATTCCACCTCACGCCCGCGCTTGCAGCAGCAAATCGCACAGCTCCCGCACCGCACCCTGCCCGCCCAGCAGTTGGGTGATGTACACCGCGGCCGCGCGATTGGCCGGCAATCCGTCGGCGACGGTGCAGGGCACTCCGACAACCTCCAAACAGGGTAGGTCGCCGAGATCGTCGCCCAAGTAGGCAATCTCCGCGCGCGCGATGCCGACGCGAGCGGCGACTTCATCGAGCACCGGCAGTTTTTTCTGGATGCCCTGGTACACGATCTCGATGCCGAGCTTCTTCATACGGCGCGCGACCAGCCGGGTTTTTTCGCCCGTGATGACCGCCACCGGCAGGCCGGCGCGCTGCACGGCGCGGATGCCGTAGCCGTCGCGCGTGTTGAATTTTTTAAGTTCGTCGCCGGCCTCGGAGTAGTACATGCCCGCGTCGGTCATGACGCCATCGACATCCAGCACCAGCAACCGCACGGCCGCCAGGCGGCGGCGGAATTCTTCGGCGCTGAGCTTCTGCAAAGTGCCGGCGATGTGCAGGCGGGAAGCGGCGGGCATGGGGTGGAATCTCCTGAGGGCGGCGCGGCCGGGCCCCTGAATATCAACAGGATACCGCAACTTCCCCCGGCGGCCGCGCGCGGCTGTTACAAACCGTTTACACAGTTCGGACCGGCGGCGCGCGGCGGCCGGGTACCCTATTAGAAGGCGCGTTTGGATGGCGCGGGCGCCATTCATCATCCGCGCCAGCCCGCCCAACCGGATCGAACCGTCATGGCCGAAACCGCGATTCTGGTGATCGAAGACGACGCCGCCATCCGCCGCGGGCTGGTGGACGTGCTGACCTTTCACGGCTTCACCGCGCACGAAGCCGATCATGGCGACCGTGGCTTGGAACTGGCGCGCAGTCTGGCCTGCGACCTGGTGCTGCTCGACCTGGTCCTGCCCGGCAAAAGCGGCCTGGAAATCCTGCGCGCGGTGCGGCAGGCGCGACCCACCCTGCCGGTGATCGTGCTCACCGCCAAAGGCGACGAAGCCGACCGCGTGGCCGGCTTGCAGGCCGGCGCCGACGACTACGTGGTCAAACCCTTCAGCGTGAAGGAACTCCTGGCGCGCGTGGCCGCGGTGCTGCGCCGCAGCCCGGGGCGGCCGAGCGACCTCACGCAGTGGGCCTTTGCCGGCGGCGCAGCGGACCTGGCGCGGCGCGAAGTCCGCTACAGCGACGGCGCGCGCGCGGAACTTTCCGAGCGTGAAAGCGAACTGCTGCGCTATCTGGTCTGCAATGCCGGGCGCGCCATCGGCCGGGATGAAATCCTGACCCAGGTCTGGCGGATCGAGTCGGGCAAGGTGGAGACCCGCACCATCGACATGCATGTGGCGCGGCTGCGCGAAAAACTGCGCGACAACGGCGCCGAACCGCGCCTGCTGCTCACCGTCCGCGGCAAAGGCTACATGATCGCGCAGGTCGATCCGGCCGGGCCGGGCGGAGGCGGCGGGGTGCCGGGTGCGGGGCGCCGGGCGCCGGGCGAACAGGAATCCGCGCCATGAGCCGTATCCCCACCGGGGCGCGCACCTGGCTTTTGTTTGCGCTGTGCCTCGCGGTCGCCTTCGCGGGCATGGGCTGGATCAGCCTGACCACCTGGCGGCTCGACCGCGCCCAAACCGCCGCCGCGCGGCAGGAAACCGTGGGCGAAAACACCCGCCTGGCGCTGTGGCGGATGGATTCCGAAGTCCTGCCGCTGCTGATGCAGGAAAATGCGCGGCCGTACTACCAGTACAGCGCGGAGTACCACAGAAACGCGGAACTCCGCCGCCTGCGGTCCGTTCAGGCGAATACCGACGAGAGCTTTCCTCCGCCGCCCGACCGATGGGAAGCATGGTCCCCGCTGATGGGCTCGCCCCTGGCGACCCAACCGGGTCCTTACATCAAGCTCTATTTCCAAGTCGATCCCGCCGGCGCCTGGCGTTCGCCGCAGGTCCCGCCGCCTTCGCCGGCTTCACCGCCGGCCTCCGCCGAGCAGACCGCTTGCTCCGGCAACCTCTCCGCGCTGCGGCAGGCACTTGTACCCGCCGACCTGCTACGGCGCCTGAGCGCCCCGCCGCAGACCGCCTTCACACCCTCCAATCCGCTAGCCTCCGACGACCGAGGACTCTTTCCGGTGTCCCCAGCGCAACCGCCCGGCGGGCTTGGCAAAGGGGCGACCGCGGGCGCGGCCGAGCAGGTCATGAAAAGCTCGAATGAGTACCAGATGCGCGAAGCGGCGCTCAATCGAGCGGCGCAACTGCCCAACCAAACAAGCTGGCCCCTGAACAGCCCCCAACAGAGCCAGCAGGCATTCAACCAGGCAACCCCACCCGCGCCGCCGGTCGGCCGACCCGTCGCCACACCGCCAGCCGTGAACACCGCGCCCACCACCCCCGCCGCTCCCGCCATCCCCGCCGCTCCCGCTCCGACGCCGGCGCTGGCTCACATCTATTCGCAAGACCGTTGGTTCCAGTCACCCGCCGACGCACCCGGCCCCAGCGTGGGCTCCATGCAGCCGGTCTGGGCCGACGGCCGCCTCATTCTCGCGCGCCGCGTGGACGCCGCCGGCTGCACCTTCCTGCAAGGCGCATGGATCGACTGGCCCGCGCTGCAAGCCGAACTGCTCGGGCAGGTCCGCGACCTGCTGCCGCACGCGCGGCTCGAACCGATCCTCGGCGCCGCCGATGCGCCTGCCGCGAGCCTCGCACCGAGCGACGGTGAACACCGGCTGGCGCTGCTCCCGGTGCAGCTCATCCCCGGCGCGGTGCCCTTCGACCCACCGCCCGGCCTGACGCCGGTCGAACGGACCCTGCTGGTGGCCTGGATCGCGATCACGCTGGCGGCGCTGGCGGTGGCGGCGCTGCTGTTCGGCGTGCTGCGGCTCAGCGAGCGCCGCGCGGCCTTCGTCTCGGCGGTCACGCATGAACTGCGCACGCCGCTGACGACCTTCCAGATGTATACGGAAATGCTGGAAGGCGGCATGGTCCCGGACGAGACGCGCCGCGCGGCCTACATTTCGACGCTGCGCGCGGAAGCCAAACGGCTCGGGCACCTGGTCGACAACGTGCTGGCCTACGCGCAATTGGAACGGGCCCCGGTCGACAGGGTTGGCGGGGCTGGCCGGTCCGGCGGGAGTGGTGGCGGCGGCGGCGGGCGGATCGAAGCGCTGCCGGCCGGAGAATTGCTCGAATGCGCGCGGGCAACGTTGCTCGAACGAGCGGGCCAGGCGCACATGGCGCTGCGGTTCAGCGCCGACGATTCGGCCGCCGGCGTGGCGGCGCGCGCCGATCGCGTCGCGGTCGAACAGATCCTGTTCAACCTGGTCGACAACGCCTGCAAATACGGCCGAAGCCTCGGTGGCGCGGTTGCAACCGGTTCCGACTCCGCCCATGGCACCAACACCGGCCCCCCGAATGCGGAGGCCGCCACGCCATCGACCGGATGGATTGCGATCACGCTGAGCGCCGACGCGCGCTGGGTGCGGCTGCGCGTGCAGGACGGTGGCAGCGGCATCGCGCCGTCCGATGCCAGCCGCCTGTTTCAGCCGTTTCAGCGCTCGGCTGAAATCGCCGCCAACAGCGCCACCCGCCTGCCGGGCGTGGGCCTGGGCTTGGCGCTCAGCCGCCGGCTGGCGCGCGCCATGCGCGGCGACCTGCGCTGGGTGCGGTCGAGCGGCGCCGCTGGTTCCGCTGGTTCCGCCGGGTCCGCCGGGCCGGCGACGGGCGCCTGCTTCGAGCTCCGCCTGCCGCGGGGTTGAAATTTTTCACTGCGGGGCCAATTGAAATGGCGTAGAATTGGACCGGTGCGGTTCAACGGAGCCGCAGGTCCGCAGATTGCCGTGCGCAGGTGACTCGCGGCGCCGCTTCGCGGTACAGGAATGGTATCGATCCAGCCTCGCAGTGACGGGAGGGTGTCCATGCTTCGGATTGCAGCGATCTTTCTGCTGGCGGCCTTGATGGCGGCGCCGTTGAAGGCGGCGGAAGACGTCAAAGTGATGTGCAGCCAGGACACCTTTCTGCAGAAGGGCATCACCGGCAAACCCGGCGGCCGAGGCACCATGCCGGAGGTGAAGCTGATGCTGTCCCCGCCGGACAGCGCCAACTACGAGACGCTGTTGCAGTTCAGCGACATCCCGCGGGTGTATTTCAAGTCGGCGCGGCTGCGGCTGCATGTGCTGAACATGGCGCTGGGCGCCAACCCGGGCAAGATCGAAGTGCACCGCGTCACCGTCGGCTGGGACGAGAAAAATGCCAGCGAGGACGCCGCAACCGCCGCGACCAAGTGGACCAAGGACATGGGGGATTTCGACCCCAAGGTGTCCGGCATCTGCGATCTGTCCCTGTTGCCCGCGACGAATTCAGCGATTCTCCTGATCGACATCACCGACCTCGTGCGCGACTGGCAGGCCAAGCCCGACACCAATTTCGGCATGATCCTGGTGCTCTCGCCCGGTTCGACCGCCGATCTGCGCATCGTTTCGAAGGACGACGCCAGCGACAAAACCAAGGAATCCTGGCCGACGCTGTACCTGACCGACCGTCCGGTGCTCAAGCCCGGCGATGTCGACCTGGATTTTCAGACCTCCGAGCTGTTCCCCTGCAAGACCAATGTGCCGGTGAGCGTCGCGATCAAGGCGTTCGGCGGCAAGCCGCCCTACACCTTCACCGCGGAAGGCATTTTGCCGCGCGGCATGACCCTCGGCAAGGACGGCAAATTCGCCGGCACGCCGACGATGCCGGGGCACTACTCGATCCGGGTGAAACTCGAAGACACCCAGCACACGGAACTGACCCACGATTACAAGTGGGAGGTGGACAAGGGATCGGCGGAGCCGCCCGGCCCGCCCGGCCCCGGCGGCCAGCCGGCCAACCCCAATCTGCCCAATCAGCCCAAACAACCGAACACGCCCAACCAACCCAAGCAGCCGTCCAACCTGCCGAACGACGACGGCTAAACCAGCACCGCGCGGTTTGCCGCCGCGCCAACGCGTAGGCAGTGCGACGGCTTGACGCGCCGTTCTCGGAATTTTTTTTTCCTCCCCGGTTTTTCCGGTCTCCAACGCCCAACAATGGCTCCCTTCGACCGAACTGTCCGGCGCATCGTGGCACGGGACGCTGTCCCGTGATTCGTCGAATCCATCGCACGCGATCGAGGATGAAGATTCAGAGGGGCGCGGGACGCCCGGTCACGCATTCACCCACAGGAAAGCGGACCGCGGCTGCGCCGCGGCTTTTTCATGCACGGGACAGCGTCCCGTGCCACGATGCCGGTGACATTTCGGCCGCAGAAGCCCGCGCCCCGCCGGTTCACTCCGCCGGCTGACGGCGGAACCATCGCACGATGCGCCAGCGGCCCGGGTGGGAGGCGTCGTCGAGCAGCGTGTAGACCACCGGCACGACCACCAGCGTCAGCAGCGTGGAAGTGATCAGGCCGCCGATCACCGCGACCGCCATCGGCGCGCGCGATTCCGAGCCGGCGCCGTGGCTGAGCGCAATTGGCAGCATGCCGAAAATCATCGCGAAGGTGGTCATCAGGATCGGCCGCAGCCGGACGGGGCCCGCGCGGCGGACGGCGGCGTCGCGTTCCAGACCGTCGCGGTGCCGCACCAGGTTGGTGTAGTCCACCAGCAGGATGGCGTTCTTGGTCACCAGCCCCATCAGCATGATGATGCCGATCATCGTGAAGATGCTCATGGTCATGTGGAACATCGCCAGCGCGCCCAGCGCACCGACGATCGACAGCGGCAGCGACAGCATGATCGTGAACGGATGGATGAAACTTTCGAACTGCGAAGCCAGCACCATGTACACCATGACGACGGCCAGGCCCAGCGCAAACAGCAGATACTGGAAGGACTCGCGGAAATTTTCCGCCTGGCCCGCGTCGTTCACGGCGTAGCCCGGAGGCAGGCTGAGTTTGGCGATGAAGCCTTTCATCTTTTCGATGGCGGTGCCCAGTGCGAAGTTGGGATCCAGGTTGGCCATGACGGTGATTTCCGGCGCGCGATCGTTGCGGTCCAGCTCCAGCAGGCCGGAGGTCTGCCGGATGTCGGCGACATCGTGCAGCGGCACCAACGTCCCGTCCCGGCCGCGGACCTGGACCAGGCCGATGTCGGGGACCTTGTTGCGCTGGCTTTCCTGCAAGCGCACGGCGATATCGTAGCGTTCGCCCTCGGCGCGAAATTTGGCCACGTTGTACCCGCCGATCAGCGCGTTGATCGTGTCGGCGATGGCGGCCGGATCGACCCCGCGGTCGGCCGCTTTCTGCCGATCGACGTGAATGTCGATTTCCGGCCGGCCTTCCTCCAGCGAACTTTCGATTTCGATGAAGCCCGGCGCGGCGCGCATGTCGTCCATCAGGGTGTTGGAGAGCCGCTTGAGAACCGCAAGGTCCTCGCCGCGGACTTCGTACATGAGCTGTTTGTTCTTCACGCCGGCGTTGATCGCCTGCACCTGGTCGACGCTGATCTGCACCTGGCTCAGGTCGCCCGTGTGGTCGCGGACCCACTGCATCGCGTCGGTCTGCGAAGCGGCGCGGTGGCCGAGCGGCTGCATCTTGACGTACAGGGTGCCCTCGTTGACGCGCTGGAGGGAATCGGTGCCGATGGTGGCGAAGGTGTAGGAGGTCCAGGGCTGGCCTTCGATGCGCTTGCGGATGATTTCGAGCGTGGCGCGGGTGGTGTCCAGGGTGGCGCCGAGCGGCCCGCGGACGGCGACGTTGAATTCGCTGTGATCCTCGGTGGGCAGGAAATCGGCCTTGATGTAGCGCGCGACGTACCCGGCGCCGAAGAAGGCCGCGACGGCGATCAGCAGAATCAGCCAGCGCGCGCGCAACGAGAACGCCAGCAGCCGTTCATAGCGCCGTTCGACGAACAGAAACATGTTTTCGCTCAGCCGAAACAGCAGGTTTTTTTTCCCCGGCTTGCGCAGGATGCGGGCGGACAGCATCGGGTCAAGCGTGAAGGAAACGAACATCGAAATCAGCACCGCGAAGGTGACGGTCAGCCCGAACTGGAAGAAAAACCGGCCGACGAGGCCCTTCATGAAGGCCACCGGCACGAAAACCGCGACGATCGACATGGTGGTGGCGAAGACGGCCAGGGTGATTTCGCTGGTGCCGAAGGAGGCGGCCTTGCGCGAGGGCTGGCCTTCCTCCACATGGCGCATGATGTTCTCCTGCACCACGATGGCGTCGTCGATCAGCAGTCCGATGGACAGCGACAGGGCCAGCAGCGTCATCATGTTCTGGGTGAAACCCAGCACGTTCATCATGATGAAGGTGCCGATCACCGCGGTGGGGATCACCAGCGCGCTGATCAGCGTGCTGCGCAGGTTGCGCAGGAACAGGAAGACGATCAGGATCGCCAAGCCGCCGCCGTACAGAATGTGGAAGCGGACTTCCTCGATCGAATTTTCGATGAAGACCGACATGTCCTGGGCGATTTCGATGCGGATGCCGCGGGTCGCGTATTCCTTCTGCATCTTGGCGACTTCGGCTTTCACCGCTTCGGCCACCGCCACGGTGTTGGCGCCGGACTGGCGCTGGATCAGCAGCGAAACGGCGGACTGCCCGGACAGCTCGGCGGCGGAGCGCTCCTCCTCCATGCCGTCCTCGACCCGCCCGACCTGGCTCAGGCGAATCTGGTCCCGCCCGCGGGTGGCGACGACCAGATTTTCCATGGCGGCGGCGGAGGCGAATTCGGCCTTGGTCTTCACGATCATTTCGACCCGCCCGGTCTCCAGCCGCCCGCCGGGCAGTTCGACATGCTGGCTCAGCAGCGCCTGTTCAACGTCCTGGACGGTCAGGTTGTAGCCGGCCAGACGGCTGCGGTCGAGAATCAGCCAGATTTTCCGCCGCCGCCCGCCCACCAGTTTCACTTCGCCGACGTCCTTGATCTTCTGAATGCGGTCCTTGATTTCACGGTCGCAGATGCGCGTCAGTTCCTGCAGCGGCATGTGCGAAGACACCGCCAGCGACACGACCGGGACGGCGTCGACATCCACTTTTTCGATCACCGGGTCGTCGACATCGCGCGGCAACTGGGAACGCACCGCGCCGATCTTGGCCGAGACCTCCTGGTAGGCGATGTCGATGTTTTTTTCGAGTTCGAACTCGAGCACCACCTGCGAGACCCCGTCGGTCGAGACCGAACGCAGATGCTTGACCCCGCTGATCGAAGACAGGGCGTTTTCGATCGGATCGGTGATGGAGTTCTCGATGGTCTCCGGGTCGGCGCCGGGCAGATCGGTGACGATCGTGATCACCGGCAGGTCGACCTTCGGGAACAGATCGACCCCGATGTTGGTGTAGGAGACCATGCCGAAGACCACGATGGCCAGGATGACCATCGAGGTGAACACCGGTCGGCGGATGGCAATATCGGAGAGCGTCAAGGTGGGGTTCCTGGGGCTGAATCTTTGAAACCGGCGGCGCCGGGCGCTCGGGAGATCAACAGGCGGGCGCGGGCTACGGACTGGCCGCGACCGAAACCACGTCGCCGGCTTGCAGGCCCGACAGGATTTCCACTTCGCCGTCGGCGCGCAGCCCGATCTGCACGGTCTGCGCGGTGATGGCGCCGCCGTGGTGCAGTTCCACCTGCCAGCCGGTCGATGAGACTTCCAGCGCGGCGGCGGGGCAGATCAGCACGTTGGGGTGTTCTTCCAGCGTCAACTGGATCTGCACCAACTGGCCGGGCCGGAACTGTCCGTCCGGATTGGCGACCAGCACCCGGCAGCGGTAGCTGCGGCTGACGGCGTTGGCCAGCGGCAGGATCCGCTCGATCGTCCCGCTGAAATCGCCGCTCAGGCCCGGGACCGTGTAGTGCACCACGGTGCCGACCTTCACGGTGGGCGCGAATTCCTGGGGCACGTCGAATTCCAGGTCCAGATGCGCGAGGTCCTGAAGTTCCAGCAAGGTGGTGGCCGGCGCGCTGGTGACGGCGTCGCCGGGCGCAACCAGCCGCTTGGTGATGGCGCCGGCGAACGGCGCGCGCACCGTGGTTTCGTCCAGGTGCTGCCGGGCGATCGCGATCGCGGCGGCAACCTGCGTCTGATCGGCGGCGGCTTCCTGCACTTCCGCCGCGGCCTGGCTGACGCGCTGTTCGGCCGCCGCGACCGCCAGCTTGGCGGCGTCGGCATGCGTCTTGGCGTCGTCGAACATTTTGCGCGGGATGGAGGGCTCCTGCCCGGCCGGTTTCTCGAACAGCGCCTGCATGCGGTCGAGCTGCAACTGGGCGTCGGCCAGATCGACGCGAGCCTGTTCCACGGCGACCTTGGCGGCGGCGACCGCTTCGGTCTTGGTGGCCACGTGCGCTTTGGCGGCGGCCAGCGCGGCCTGCTGCTGGTCGAGATCAAGCTGAAAGGTGGTGGGGTCGAGCGTGACCAGCACGGCCCCGCGGGCGACAGCATCGCCGACTTCGACCGGAACCGTCAGCACCCGCCCGCTGACCTGCGAGCCCAACTCGCCGATCAGATGCGCCTGCCAATCGCCGATGACCGGGAAGGTCCGGCGCAGATCGCCGCGGCGAACCACGGCGGTCTCGGCCGCGCCGCTGACGGAACCGCCGCTGCCCGCGGCAGCTGGAACGCCCGACGGGGACGACGGGCCCGACGGGGCCGGCGGGGTCTGCGGAGACGGCGGCGGCTGATCGGGTGCAGACGGTTCGGCGGCGGCGAGGCGGCCGGGGGCGTTGGCCAGCAGGCTCACCGCGAGCGCCACCGCCAACACCACCGCGCGCAGGATCGGGCCCGGCTGCGTGCCAACCGGCCAGCGCCGGGTTGAACCAGCCGGCCAGCGCCGGGTTGAACCAGCCGACGCGCGCCGAGTGGGACCAGCCGACCCGCTGCAACCGGTGGCACGCAGGGGAGGGCGATCAGTCATGGCCGGGAGCCTCCGGTTGCGTTGGCGTGGCAGACTTGGCCGGCCCGCCCGAGGTACCAGCCGCGGCCGGGGCCGCCGGGGCCGCCGGCGCGAACATGGTTGGCGCGCCAGCAGGCGGGGCGAGAGGGGCGGGCGTGGTGGCGG
>JBOHNC010000536.1:0-4122 GCA_050730415.1 Planctomycetota bacterium | reverse complement strand
CGCCAGTCCGTGGGTTTCACCCACGGCTACGAATCGTCTGCGCCCTCCAGGCGCAAGAAAAAGACTGGAGAAGGATGTGGGTAAGGCACAGGTCTCCAGACCGGCTCTTGGTTTTGTCTTTTCTTGGCTTTGTCTTGTCACCGCACTTCGAATTCAATCTTGAAGCGCCAATTGCGGCGCTGCAAATTTGCGATGGGCCCGTCCAGGTCCTGCCTTGGAGTCCCGCCTGCGGGACGCCAGAGTCATAGCCCAGCACTTCAGTGCTGGGAGAGGCGCGGCCAACCGATATGGATTCCCAGTCCCGGAGGGATGGCAGAATGGCGCACGCCAACCGCCACCACTTTCCGCAGCCTGCCCAAACCCCGCCTCCCCGCCCAGCGGCGGCGATTGCCACGCTCGGGGTTTTCCTGCCGCGCGCTGAGCTACAATAAAGGCTGACCCGGCAGCCGCGGCAGGCGGCGGTGCCGCAGGGGAGGCAGCGGCAGCACCATGGCCGAACCGGCAGCGATCGAAATCCAGGGGCTGAAAATGCATTTCGTGGCCGGGCGGCTGAGCAAGCTGATCGGCCCGGGCGGCGCGCTGCAACGGCTCACCCTGCGGCTGATGGGCGTGGACCAAGCCGCCACCCCCGCCACCCCCACCCCGGATCAAGCCGCCGCCAGCGCCACCACACCCCCACCCGCCGCCGCCGCTGCCGGCCTCAGCGAAGCGGGCAGCGACGCCGAACCGACCGCTCCCAGCCTGCCGCCGCCGGCGCCCGGCTGGCTGACGGTGCGCACCGCCGTGGACAATCTCGACCTGACCGTCCCGCGCGGCTCGGTGTTCGGATTTCTCGGGCAAAACGGCGCGGGCAAAACCACGACGATCAAAATTCTGACCGGGCTGCTGCGGCCCACCGCGGGCAAGGCCTGGATCGGCGGCGTCGAAATGCGCCACGCCGCCGCGCGCAAGGGGCTCGGCTACATGCCCGAGAACCCGTATTTCTACGAGCACCTCAAGCCGCTGGAGACGCTCGATTTCTACGGCCGCCTGTACGGCCTGTCGCGAACGGAACGCCGCCGGCGCGGCCCGGCGCTGCTGGCGGAATTCGGCCTGACCGGCACCGAAAACTTTCAGGTCCGCGGCTTCTCCAAGGGCATGCGCCAGCGGCTGGGCCTCGCCCAAGCGGTCATGGCCGACCCCGCGCTGGTGGTGCTCGATGAACCCATGTCCGGCCTCGACCCCGGCGGCCGACGCGAAATCAAGGACGCCATCAAGCGTCTCGGCGCCAAGGGCGTCACGGTTTTTTTCAGCACCCACATCCTCTCCGACGTCGAAGACCTCTGCGACCGCATCTGCCTGATCCACCTCGGGCGCAAGGTGGCCGAAGGCGCACCCAAGGATTTGCTCGACCCGAACATCCTGCGCACCGACCTCGAAATCGAAACGGCCGATGAAACCTTCCGCGCCGCGCTGGAAGCGAAACTGCGCGCCCCGGCGGCGCGCGCCGGCGTGGAGGCAAACACAGGCGCGGGCGCGGGCGCAAACACAGGCGCGGGCGCGGCGGTCGGCGGCGCAGCCGCGGGCAACCAAGTCGAACGCCGCGGGGACCACCTGCTGATTTCCACCGAGGACGCAGCGCTGGCCCGGACGCTGTTGCAGGAAGTCCAAGCCCACCCGCGCGCCCGGCTGGTCGCCTTCATCCCGCGGCGCGAAAACATCGAATCCTACTTTCTGCGCAAGATCGGCAAAGTCCGTCGCTCGATCGACGCCCTGCCGGCGGAAGGACGGCCATCGACCGTGCCCACCAGTCACGCCGCCCATGACGCCTCCGATCCAACGTCCGCGCGCGGTGAGGAGCGATGAACTACGCACGGGACACGCGGCATGCGGCCGTACACCTTCTTTGCTGCGCGACGATCTACCTGGCATTCGTCGCGACCGTTCTGGCGGCCCAGGACACCCTTCCTCCCGGCGTTCCCGCTCCAAACCCGCCCATGCCCGACCCGATCGCCATGGCCGTGCAAGATGTCGAAGTCGGCCACCAGCCCATCCTGAAAGTTCTGCCGAAACTCGACGCCTCCATCGTCCCCGCCCTCGAGCAAGCCTACCTCGCCACCGTGCGGCTCGACCCCGACGACGCGATGCTGCTGGTACCGCAACTGGGCGACGACGATTTCCGGCGGCGCGAGGCAGCCTCGCGAACCCTGACCGAAGTTCGCGCCGACATCACGCCGCAGCTCCAGCACGCCTTGGCGCGGGCCCACGATCCGGAAATCATTTCGCGGCTGGAGGAAATCCTGCAAGACCGCCAGAATCGCGGCCCGCGCGTCGAAAATCTATTGGAGCCCGCGCTGAAAATCGTCTACGCGCACTGGTTCGACGCGCTGCTGCCCGACCGCGCCGCGCGGCTGCTGAACGACCCCCAGGACCAGCCCGCGGCGCTGTTTTTCGCGCTGGTCGACGGCGAAAAACTGGTCCCGGCCCTGGCCAAACGCCCGGTGCTCGAACAGGCCCGCCTCGAACTGGCCGTCGTGCAGCAATGCGGCGGCGATCCGGCCACGCTGCGCGCGCTGGGGCGGTTGGACCGCAAGGTGCTCGTCGCGGCCGCTCAGGCCAGTTGGTGGCCGCGCCGGCTGGCGCTGCCGCCGAACGCAGGCGAAACCATCCTGTTCCAGTCGATCGACGGCAATGCACTGGTCAACGCGCTGGTCATCCCCGACCAGGGATCGGCGCTCTACCCGGTCGCGCGCGCATTCTGCATTTTTCAGGTGCCCTTCGGCCCGGGCAATCCGCAGTTGCAGGTCGGTGCGATTCTGCGCGGCCGATATGACTGCCGGCTCGACACCGGCCACATCCAGCCTTTCACGGTGCGACGGATGATTCCCGCCCTGCCGCCGGGGATGCTCCTGCCGCGGATTCCCTGCGCCGACGGGATGTTCGAAGACTGGCACGACAACGTCGACCGCGTGCCGCTGTGGGCCAAGCCCTTCATCCCCGACGAAGCCCTGCTGCCGACCATGAAATTCGTGTTGAACGGGCAGCATCCGCTGCCGGAAGCGCAGCCCGAAGACTGCAACCTCACGCCCGGCGTGTCGCACGCCAAAATGCGGCGCGCGGTCGCAACCTGGCTGGCCGATCCACCGGCGCCCTGGCAGCCGCCAACGCAGACCCCCGGCGACGCTGGCGACAACCCGGACGCCCCGGACACGCCGGACACGCCGGACAACGCCGGCGCGCAGACCCCGACGCTCGACGCAGCCGCTGCCGAAGCCTTCAACAACGCCACGGCGGCCCAACTGCCGGCGGTGCTCGCCGCGCTGGCCCACGCAGGCAATCCCGCCTGGGCCGATCCGATGGCCGAACTGGCGCTGAGCGACCGGGACGGCGCCGGTGCGGCCGCGCTGGAGGTGCTCTTTCGGCTGGATCCCGCGCGCGCCGGGAGGCTGGCGCTGCGGCTGTCGCAGGTGCAGTGGGAACTCGCCCGCGCGCAGTACAGCGTCGCTTTTCTGGTGCGGCATTTCGCGACCACCCCGGCTGAAAAAGCCTGGGATTTCGATCACCGCACCGCCGTCCCGCCGGGCATCGCGCAGCGCGCGCAAGCGGCGGGGAAAAAAGACTGAGGCACGGTGGGGTGCCGAGCGTGTGAGATGCCCTTCACGAATCACGGGACAGCACGCCGTGATTCAATCTAAATGTCTCCTGCGTTCATCCCTTTCACCCAACCAGGCTCACATCTTCATCTCATTGTCTTTAAGATTTAAAGGCGCGCGCTTCGCGTGCACTTTTTATCCACGGGCCATAGGCTCGTGCCACGGTGCCGGCGACATGTTTATGGCGCTCTGAAATCGCTGAAAAACGCATTTGAAATGTCAGAGGCGTTGTGGCACGGGACGCTGTCCCGTGATTGGATGTAGATGTCTATTTCGTTCATCCCTTTCACCCAACCAGGCTCACGTCTTCACTTCATGGTCTTTAAGATTTAAAGGCGCGCGCTTTTTTTATGCATGGGACAGCGTCCCCAATGGCACATTTTTAGCAAAACTCCTCACAACTCATTTTCCAGGAACGGTTTCCAGAGCGGTCGAATTTTGGGGATTTTCTTGACTCGGAACCTGAGTTAGCATTTGAACGAAGGTGCCC
>JBOHNC010000535.1:0-1711 GCA_050730415.1 Planctomycetota bacterium | reverse complement strand
CTCAAAGGCAGGGCGGAAGAACAACCGATTTCAAGTTTGAAACGGCACTAGGCCCGTGCCACTTGGGTGAGTGGCGTTTGGATGGGGAATAGACTGCACGCAGGTGCGGCCATCGCGTTTGAATCCGGGCGTGCGATGAGAAGACAAATCCAAGAGTCGCCGTGAACGTCGGCGGTTCCAGGGAAGAACCGACGTGCGGAAAAAAGTGGGCGGGCGGGGTTACTTGGTTTGCGGCTGGTAGCCGGCGACCATGGCTTCGGCATGGGGCAGCCAGGCTTTGGGCCCGCCTTGGACGTAGCCCATCCGCGCCAGTTCTTTGCCGTCGGGTGTGAGCAGCAAAAGGGTCGGGAATTCGTCTACTTTGAACCGTTGGGCGAGTGCGTTGTTGGCGTCCTGCCGGGCCTGCGGCAGCGGCGGATCCTGGGGAAAATCGACATCCAACAGCACCACGTTCTTGCCGGCCCAAGCCTGGAATTCCGGGGTGTCGACGATTTCGCGGTGGAAGTGCTTGCACCAGATGCACCAGTCGCTGCCTTGGAACTCAGCCAGGATCGGCTTGTGTTCGGCCTGCGCGGCGGTGGCCGCGGCCGACCAGTCGGTCAGCCAGTGGCTGGGGTAGTGCGGGCGGTTTTGCGTGGCGGCCGCGGTCGCGGTGTCGCCGGGATCGAAGTCGCCCGCGCCCGACAGGCGGTAGGCGAGCACGCCGACCACGACGAACAGGCCGGCGAAGCAAATTACTTGAAAGGCGGTGCGCAACATACAGGTCACCTCGGTGCGTTCGATTTTATCCGCGGGAGCGCCAATGGGCGGTTGGCGTTGCAACGCCCTCCGGCGGAACCGCGCGATGTGCAATTAAACGCCGGCGGCGTGCTCGGCATTTGCCGCGCCAGCCGGCTGAGAACGGCCAAGCGCGGAAACCCGCCGCACGCCGCCAATTCGGGCCCGTGGGGGCCCAGAGCTCCGGAGAGTCGCCGCGCGTTCGAAGTGCATGGGCCGCTTCGTGGCCGCGCTTGTGCCGCCCAACGGGTCGTCGATGCCGCTTCGCGCATGGGCGCCAGCCGTGAATGCGTTCCCGGCCGGAGACATCGACGATCGGACAACCACAGGTGGCTCCGGAAACTTCCTCCATTAATTGGACATTCCGCGAGCGGGAAAGATTCCCTTCCCGAGCGAATTTTCCGCGGGCCGGATCGGCTTGCGTTGCGGATCCGCGGGTTCGCCGGTTCTATTTTTTGGGGTTGCCTCTGTGTCTCTGGAGTGAACCGCTTTTCCCCCCGGTTTTTTCGATCAGTTCGATCGGGCCGATCACCATGTGTTTGTTGACCGCCTTGCCCATGTCGTAGATCGTCAGCGCGGCGAGGGTGACGGCGGTGAGGGCTTCCATTTCGACGCCGGTTTTGGCGGTGGTGCGTGTTTGGGCTTCGATGTGGACGGTTTCACCGGCGAGGGTGAAATCGATTTGCACGCCGTCGAGCGGCAGGGAATGGCAGAGAGGAATCAGGCGGTCGACCTGCTTGGCGGCAAGAATCCCGGCCAGCCGGGCGGCTTCGAACAGGTTGCCTTTGGCGACGTTGCCGCCGCGGCGCAGCAGGCGCGCCAGGGGCGTACCGACGCGCACCGCGCCGCGCGCGCGCGCCGTGCGCAGCGTGGGTGTTTTGGCCGAAACATCGACCATGCGCAGGGCGCCGGCGGCGGTCAGATGGCTGAGGCG
>JBOHNC010000534.1:0-2560 GCA_050730415.1 Planctomycetota bacterium | reverse complement strand
ATCTTTCACCGGCTAATCAATGCCCAGAGCGGGGTCATTCCAGCGGATGCCGGACTCGGCCTGGGGGTTATAGATGCCGGTACATTTGTACTGTACCTCGGCCCAATCACTCACGGCGCAGAACCCGCGGGCGAAACCGGCGGGCGCCCAGACCTGAAGCGCATTCTCGGCGGAGGCCTCGAGGCCAAACCATTGACCCAGGGTGGGCGAGTCGGGACGGATGTCCACGGCGATCAGGTAGGCGGCGCCGACGGTCACGCGCATCAGCTTGCCCATGGGCGGATCCCATTGGAAGTGCAGGCCGCGCAGCACCCCGCGCCGGGAGCGCGAGTGACTGTCTTGGTCAAACTGGGTGGGCAGACCCAGGGCGGCAAACTGATCGCGGCGATAGGTTTCCGTGAAAAAGCCGCGAACATCGCGGAAGATCTGGGGCCGCAGGACCACTACGGCTCCGTCCAGGGGGCGGGCTTCCACATGTATTTCCATAGTTACCTTTCCGTTGAGCGCCGCGGCGCGGGATCGTAGATGCCGAAACAGGTGAGGCGCCGCTTGAGCGCCAGCGGCAGCCACCGCTCGCGGCGCCCTAGGCTGAGGCCGGCGAACTTGAGGGCGTCACGGGCGACCTCGGCGAAGGCGGCGGAGAACGGCCGGCGGCGCAGTTTGCCGCCCAGGCCGCTCCAGCCATCGCGGGCCAGGGAGGGGGCGCCGCGAACGGCTTGCCAAATGCCTAGCCGCTGGCGGATCGCACCAGCATCGTAGAAACGGCGAAACAGGGTGCCCAGCGGATAATTGTGCGAGTGCACGACCGCGGCCTGGGGAGCGTAGCCGATGGTGCCGCCATCGTCCAGCAGCGACTTGGCGAACCCCATGTCCTCGAAGATGGGCAGATTCTGCGGGAACGGGTGGCGCCGCCAAACATCCTTGCGGATGGCGCAAAGCTCCCGGGGGCTGATATCCAAACCCGTGGCGGTCAAGTCCAGCTCCGCGCACACCGCGGCGGGAATAAAGGGCGAGCGTCCCCCGCCCACATCGTAGACGACCTTGGCTGACCCGAGGGCCGGGTAGACCATTTTGCGGCGAAAGTCGCGGAACGGATCGCGCCACAATTCGGCGGGCAGGAGGATCCGGTCCCATTTCTCGCTAATCCTCTGCTGACGAGCCAACCAATAGCGCCAGCCGGAGCCAGGGTTGCGATCCGGTGCCGCGACCGGCGCGGTGGCGGCGGTTGGCCCGGTGGAAGGCATGGAGGGGATCATTGGACAGAACGTGATTTTCGGCCCCCCCGGGGGCATTACCGGTGGCGGGTCATGCTCCTGTCATCATAGCTGCTCGCATCCGGCTCGCAAGCCGGGCCCGAGCCGGGGCCCGGTCGCCGGGCCAGGGCAACCAAGTGGTAATCCCGCGGTGGATGCTGGCGGACAGACGCGGTCAGTGAAATTGCATCTCGTGCGGAGGAGGTTCTATGAGTTAAAGCTTGCTCCGTTACGGGCGCGCGGCCGCGCTATTGTCCGTCCTCGGCAGCGTCGCGGCAGCCCAAGGGCTGAGGCCGGGGGCAACACCATCACCCAGCCCGCCGGCGCCGGGACCCTGGCGCTCACCAGCCAATTGCCGCTGGCGGGTGCTACGGACAGCATCGGCGGCGCGGCACTGGCCGCCGGGCGATTCACCAGCGGAACGGCAAGCATCCCCGGCGCCGCCTCCGGCGAGGCCGTGGTAGCCACGCCGGTAACCTACCCCGGGGATGGGATCTACTGGGAGGGATATCCCAGCGCTCCCGGCACGGTAACCGCCAAGGTTTGCGCCATGGCAGCCGCCACGCCCGCCGCCGGCGTCTACGCGGTGCGCGCATTGCGGTGACGGGGGCCCGCGGCCCCTCATGGCGTCCTTTCGTGGGCCTCCGCTTGGGGAGATTGCGCCTCTCCGTTTTTTCCTGGAACCTCTGCATGTGAGCGCGTCGAGCGGCACGTGGCGATTGGTTCGGCGGCCCGGGAGCCGCCTTGTGTTCGCGGGGGCCTGCCTGGTGGCGCGGGTTGCCGACGCACCGTCGGCCCCCCGCCAGTCTGAGGCCGACGCGGCCGCGATTGCCCGCTTCCCTGAACTTTTGCGGGCCGGCTGGGCGGTCGCGGCCGGCGCGGGCTGGTCCAGCCTTCCCGCCGCGGATCTCGACGCCGCGCTCGCGATCGTAGAGGACGCCAGGCACATCACGCCGGGCCCCTGGGCGGTCCGCGCCGCCAGCGTGAGGACCGTCGGCGCCGCGCCGTCCCCAGGGGGGCCGCGCGCGAAGCGGGCGCGCGTCGTCGCCCGAGCCTGCTCAGGGGCCGCAGCAGAGGCCCTCTCGGCGCTGCCGGACCTGGTCTCCGCCCTTCGGTTCGCCGCCGACAGTAGGCAGCGCGAGGCCGTCTACGAAGTGGGGCGCGGCCCCGTGGCCGTGCTGCGCGAGGCGTTCTGGGATCACCGGGTGTGGCCGAACGCGGAGGCGGGGAAGGGCCAGCCCTGGCGCGCGCACTGGGCCGACTGAGCGCCGGGGCCGGGGGGGCCCGCTCCCCCCCGGACCTCGCCA
>JBOHNC010000533.1:0-39933 GCA_050730415.1 Planctomycetota bacterium | reverse complement strand
GGTGGGGGCGGGCAGTTTGGATTCATCGACCGGGCGATCGGCGGCGCCGGGGGCGGGGGGCACGGTGAGGGAGGCTACGTAGCGTTCGGTTTTACGGTCGAAATGCATTTCGGCCGGCCGAGCGTAGCGGCCGCTGCCGACGATCAGTTCGAGGCGTTCGGGCGGGCCGAGGAGGGAGGCGATTTCGACGTGGAGGGTGATCCGACCGCCGACGCCCGGATCGAACCCGGCCGGATCGACGGTGACGTTTTTTACAGTCCCCGCCAGCCAGCGGCGCAGTTTTTCGCCGGTCGATTGCTCCGTCTGCGCACCGGCGGCGAAGCCGACCCAGTGACCGTAGCTGTCGAACAGCGGTGCGCCCAGGGCTTGGGCGCCGTCGTTGTCGCAGACGATATCGAGCGGCGGCACGTCGGTCGGTTCCTGTTTGGCGTCCAATTTGGCGGCGGCTTCGAACTGCGCGGCGAAAAGGGGCACGCGCGCCTGGGGGGTGTTCAACGGGGGGGCGGCCACATCGGCGGGAAGCACGGCGGCGTCCAGGGTCGCCACGGCGAGGTTATGCTCGCGATCGACCCAGGTGATTTTGGCCGGGAACTGGCGGGGAAAACCGCTGTTGCGGCCGGGCACCCAGACGATGACGGCCTGGTTGAGGCTCGGGCCTCCGGTCGCGCCGCCTCCGGTCGCGACGCCCATGCCGTTCGGATCGTCCACGCCGCTGCCATCGGCGCTGGTAACGCGGCCGGCTTGATGGGCGGCCACTTGGCGAGCCTTTTGCGCAATTTGCGCCGGGTTGTTTCCAGAGGCCAGGGGCGGAGCGGCGGCGGGGGCCGGAGGCGGGGGAAGGGCGGCGGGGGTGGGCGGCGGTATGCGGACGAACGGCGCGGGTGGCGGGGTAATCGTTGGGACTCCGTCGGGTGGCGCGTACTTCCCTGGGGCTTGGTTGGATACCGGCAGCCCACTGGGCGGGGAGTAGGCGGGCTGGTTCGAGGTGTCGGTGCTGAGCATCGTCTGGGTGCCCATTGGGGAGTTCCCGCCGGGCAGGCTGACGCCGAGGGTGGCCGCCCGCTGCTCGGTGGGCACGCTGGCCGGCACGCGGAGGGCGTTCCAGGAGAAGAGGACCGTGCGCTTGCCTGGCAGGGGCACGGCGGTGGCGCCGGCGCCGCCGGCGTTGGCGGCCGGCACCACGCGAACGATGGACTGCAGGACGTACTGCTGGGCACGGACCGGGTAGTTGACGGGACAGGCTTTGTTGCCGGCACTTTCGGCGGCGGCGAGCATGCTGGGGCGATGCTCCAGGGCCAGCAGGGAGCATGCGGCAACAACCAGCGCGAAATGGGGCCGGCGAGCGAAGCGCAGGCAGAGTATCTTCCGGGGAAGCATGGAATTTCTCCGCATCGAGGGTGGATGAAATTATTTAAGCGCCTGTAGCGCGGCACCTAACCCAACCTTCGCAGTTGGGCGGCGAAAACGGGGATTCTGGGGGTATTTTTTCTTGTAACCCCTTGCGGCCCAGTGCGAGCCTGGCGTTTGGGGCTTGTAGTGAAGACCTACTTCCTTGCGGACGGCGTTTCGCGGGGTAAGTACACTATATGTTCCTACGCAGCACCACCCGCACCAAGAACGGCAAACGCCACCGCTACTTCAGCGTGGTGGAAAATCGCCGCCTGACCACAAACAAAGTCACTCAGCGCCAGGTGCTGTACCTGGGCGAGATCAACGACTCGCAGCAAACCGCCTGGCGCAAGTCGCTCGAAGTCTTCGACGAACACCGCCGCTGCTATGACCAACTCGCCCTGTTCCCCGCCGACCGCCCCCTGCCGCCCGACGCCATCAACGCGCTCCAGGTCGATCTGTCGCAGATGCAACTGCGTCGCCCGCGGGCCTTTGGCGATGCTTGGCTGGGCTGCTGGCTGTGGCAACAGCTCGAACTCGACCGCTTTTGGGAACCTCGCTTGAACGCGCACCGCGGGGAGGTTCCCTGGACGCAGGTGTTGCAGGTGCTCAGCATCAACCGGCTGATCGCGCCCGGCAGCGAGTTCCGCCTGCACCGCCAATGGTTCGACCACAGCGCGCTCGATGCGCTGTTGCAGGTGGACTTCGCGGTCGCCGCCAAAGACCGGCTCTACCGCTGCCTGGACCTGTTACTCGAACACAAGGACGCTTTGTTCGCGCATTTGAAGCAGCGCTGGACCGATCTGTTCGCGGCCGAGTTCGACGTGCTGCTCTACGACCTCACCAGCACCTACTTTGAAGGGCTGTGCGAACAGATCCCCAAGGCCAAGCACGGCTACTCGCGCGACGGCCGGCCCGACTGCCGGCAGGTGGTGATCGCCTTGGTGGTCACGCCCGACGGCCTGCCGTTGGCCTATGAAGTCATGCCCGGCAACACCGTCGATTCGACGACCCTCAAGGACTTCCTCCAAACGATTGAAACGCGCTACGGCAAGGCGCGCCGGACCTGGGTGATGGACCGCGGCATTCCCACCGAGGAAACCCTGACGCAGATGCGCAGCGACGGGGTGAGCTACCTGGTGGGCACGCCCAAGGCGCGGCTGTCGAAGTTGGAGCAGTCGTTTTTGCCGTTGCCCTGGCGGCAGGTGCATGCCGGGCTGGAGGTGAAACTGCTGGCCGACAGCGGCGAAGCGTGGGTATTGGCTCGCAGCGCGCAGCGGCAATCGAAGGAACAGGCGATGCGCAAGCGGCGTCTGCGCGTCTATTTGCAGGGCTTGCAGGCGCTGCGTAAGCGCAAACATCTAACGTTGCAAATCCTCTTGGAACGCTGGGGAGTGCTCAAACATGACGCCGGGCGGGTGGCGCGGCTGGTGGATGTGCATCTGCCGACGGCGGACGAAGCGATCACGCCGCGGACGTTCCATTGGCGGCTGGAGGGCGCGAAGTTGCGCCAATCCGCGGCGCATGAAGGGCAGTACATCCTGCGGACGAACCTGACCGATCAGGCGCCCGAAGAGCTGTGGCGCAAGTACATCCAGCTGACGCAGGTGGAGGCGGCGTTCAAGAGTTTGAAAAGCGACCTGGCGCTCCGGCCGATCTGGCACCAGTTGGAACACCGGGTCGAGGCGCACATCTTCGTGGCGTTTATGGCCTACGCATTGCAGGCGACGTTGCGCAAGCGGCTGGAATTGTTGGCGCCGGGGCTGACGCCGCGCGCGGTGCTGGAATCGTTGGCGGCGATCCAGATGGTGGACGTGGTGCTGCCCACTCAGGACGGGCGCGTGCTGGTGCTGCCGCGCTACACGCAGCCCGAAGCGGAGCAGCAGTTGTTGCTCGATCGCCTGAAACTGGACCTGCCCGCCCAACCCCCGCCCCGAATCGGTCCGTGGCCGACCCAGGTAGCCGGCGACAAGGCGGGAGGCGACAAGGCGGAACGCGAAAGGACAGCCCCGGCGGAATCCCGCGATTTGTAGTGAAGACCTTTAAAAATCGCCCCAACAAAATGAACGAGTTACAAGATCACACCCAGCTAACTGCGAAGGTCGGGGTAGCCGCAACGCTTGAAGTTTTCCTCGGTCGGGTCCTGATCCACCCAGTGGCCCGAGGTCGGATGGACGTCGCCCTTGCCGATGATCGTGCCGTTCCAGGTGCCGTTGGGCGCGCGCTTGACGATTTCACCGTAGAAATCCAGGAACGGCATTTTGCGCGTCTTGGCCAGGTCGTAGAGTTGCTCGTTGTACTTTTCGGCCTCCGCCGGGTTGATGATGTTGGGCGGGATGGATTCCAGAATCACGACCGTGCCATTGGCCTGGCAGGCGTCGATCACGGGAATGATCCCGGCGATGGCCTGCTCGGCGGTGTGCTTCTGCCAGATGTCGTTGGTGCCGAGCATCAGCACGACGAACTGGGGATTGAACTTCTTCAGGATCGCAGCCAGCGATGGGATCTGATTCTTGCCGCCTTTCACGAATTCATCGGTGCGGATGCCGTTGCTGGCGGTCCAACTGCTGGAGTCGTTGCCGCTGTCGTTGGGGTGGCTGGCGAGGTACCAGCCGTCCGTGTCGTCCTTCGCTCCGCAGTGCATCCAAGCGAGGATCTTTTGGTCCGCTGCGGTCTTGCCCCGGCCTTGCTCGGCCCACAGACCGTAGTTGGAATTGCGGGTGATGGAGTCGCCCAAGTGCAGAACCACGCCCTGCTTGCCGGTGAACTTCTTCAGGATCGCGCGGCTGGAGGCGACATAGTCCCAAGTCTCATGTTTGACCGGGTCCGCTCCGGTTTGTTCCGCCGCCAGCGGGGCCATCAGGCCGCAAAGGAACGCAGCAAGCAGCGCCGCAAGCGCCAGGTTGGAATGTTTCTGGGCGACAGCCACGGTCTGGTTCGGCATTGGTTTCCCTCCGCGCCCATTCTAGCATCGGAGGCGTGCAAAGGAGCCTTGGGGCCGCAGCGAAATAGGAGCGGGCCGTCCCTCCAGCTCCCGGAAAGTTGGAATCGCAGCCGGTGCGTCGCAGAGGGGAAAGTGCGGGCTACTTGCCCCAGATCTTGTCGTGGACTTCGAGGATTTTTTCGACGCTCAGCCAACCCCGCAGCAGGTAGCCGCTCTTCTTGAAGTTCTCGTCGGTAGGTTCACCGGCTGAATCGTTGGCCGTGGGATGGACGCCGTTCTTGGTCAGGATCGTGCCATTCCAGGCCATGCCCGGTTCCAGCTTCAAAATGTGGCCGTAGAAATCGAGGAACGGCATCTTTTTCTCTTCGGCCAACTTATACAGCGCCGCATTGTAGTCCTGCGTCTCCTGGATGTGGCCGAAGTTGGGCGGGATGCTCGATAGGATCACGATCGTGCCGTTGGCGTGCAGTTTGTCGATGATGGTGGTCATGTCCTTGATGATGTCGGCCACCTTGCGGCCGCCGTCGATGTCGTTGGTGCCCAGCATCAGCACCACCATCTGCGGGTTGTATTTTTTGATCAGTTCGTCGAGCGGCGGCAGGCCGCCCTTGCCGCCCTTGATGTACTCGTCCGATCGCACGCCGCTGGCAGCGGTGTCGCTGCGGCCGGTCGGCTCGTCGTGGTGCGCCAGGAACCAGCCGTCGGTGTCGTCTTCCTTGCCGCAGTGACTCCAGGCCAAAATTCGCTTGTCGTCCTCGGTCTTGCCCTTGCCGTAGCGGGCCCAGGCGCTGTAGGGGTTGGCGTAGGTGATCGAGTCACCCATGTGCACGACGACGCCTTCCTTGCCGGTGAATTTTTTGGCGATTTCCTTGCTGGAGGCCACGTAGTCCCAGGTTTCGGTGCGGACCGGGTCATCCTCGGCGTGCAGCCGCGGCAGCGCCGCCGCCGCTACCATCAGGACCGTGGCCACGGCCACCACGCCTGCCGCCCACTTTCGATTGCGTCCGTTCCCCAGCATGCTTGCACCCTCCCTGATTGCGCGCGAACATCGGCCGCCGCCACCTGCCACCGATGGCCTGGTTCGGCCCATTTTTCGCTCCCGCAATTATAAAACCCTTGAACCCGCCGAAGCGGTAATGGTCACAGATGAATTAAATAAAAACTTGAAAAGAATCCATTAGGACCACTTGACCAGGTGTCCGTCCGAAACTGGAATTCGTTTGCCTTCTTGATCTTCCAGGATGGCTTCGGCCCCGAGGCCCAATCCAACCAGCCGACCGGAAACGGTTCGATTCCCGCGCGCGCCGCCGATCGTAACCGGCATCCCCAGCCCCGCCAGGTGGCAGGCGACCTCATGCCGCAGCGCGGCAAAGCCCTGGACGGGGTTGCTCTGCAGCCGCACGATCCAGTCGGCAAATTGCCGGCGCCAGGCTTCCGCGATCACCACCGGCTCCGGCAGCGGCGAAACGCCATGCTCGGCCAGGGAAGTCGCCGGAAAGCCGTGGATATCTTTGGCGCTCTCGGCGGGCAGCGCGGCGATATTCAGGCCCATGCCAACGATCGCCACTGGCTGGCGCGTGGCGTCAATGCTGGCTTCGACCAGCACGCCGGCCAGCTTGCAGTGTTCAAGGTACAGGTCGTTGGGCCATTTGATGTCGAGCTGCGGGCGGCTGTCGGTGTCGTTGAGCACCGGCTGGACAGTTTCACGCAGCGCGATCATCGCGGTGAGCGGCAGCCAGGGCAGGATGAACCGGCGCCACAGCGTTTCCGGCGCTTCGGCCAGACCCGGTCGCAGAATCAGCGAGAGATACAGTCCGCCCGGCGGCGAGACCCAGTGGTGGCCGAAGCGGCCGCGGCCGCCGGTCTGACGGCGGGCCAGGATGAGGGTGTTGGCCGGGACGCCAGTGTCGGCGAGTTCCCGGGCGGCGTCCATGGTGCTGGGGAGTTCATCGCGCAGGATGGGCGGCGGCAATCGCGGCGCGGGCGGCGGGTGCGCCCGGGCGGCCGCCTGGGACGTGGCTCGATGCATGCAAGAAACCTTCGGTCGGGAGCATGGGCGGGCGCGGAAAAAATCGCGGCATTGCAGGGGAGCGATTCGCGCACACTGCGGCTCGACTGTGAGCTGCTCCACCAGCCGCTGCGCGTGGCAAGGATTCTACCGGAGGCCGCCATGCTCTGCCGGGCAGATTGGCGGCCAATTGGACGATCAGCGCGCCAGTGCCATGTCGGCGTAGATCGGGAAGCGGTCGCAGAGTTCGCCCACCTGTTTGGCGATTTTCTGGAGGGTATCTATGTCGTCGCGGTGGTCGATCGCGGCGCCGATGAAGCCGGCGATCTGCTCCATTTCGGCTTCCTTGAACCCCCGCGTGGTCAGCGCCGGCGTACCGATGCGCACGCCGCTGGTGACCATCGCCGAGGCCGGGTCGTGAGGAACCATGTTCTTGTTAACCGTGATGCGCACCTTGTCGAGCAGCGCCTCGGCATCCTTGCCGCTGATTTTTTTGTTCTGCAAGTCAACCAGGATGAGATGGTTGTCGGTCCCGCCGCTGACCAGGTTGAAGCCTCGCGCCAGCATCCCCTTGGCCAGCGCCTGCGCATTGGCGACGATCTGTTGGGAGTAGATTTTGAATTCGGGCTTGAGCGCTTCACCGAAGGCCACCGCTTTGGCGGCGATCACGTGCATGAGCGGCCCGCCCTGCGTGCCGGGGAAGACCGCCGAGTTGATCGCCTTGGCGTGGGCCTTTTTCATCAGGATCATGCCGCCCCGCGGCCCCCGCAAGGTCTTGTGCGTGGTGGTGGTGACGACGTCGGCGTAGGGCACCGGGTCGGGGTAAAGGCCGGTGGCGACCAGGCCCGCGACGTGCGCCATGTCCACCATGAAGTAGGCGCCGACCGATTTGGCAATTTCACCGAAGCGGCCGAAGTCGAGCTTCCGGGCGTAGGCGCTGAAACCGGCTAGGATCATTTTGGGCTTTTCCTGTTCGGCCAGCCGCGCGACCTCGTCCATGTCCACGTAGCCTTCGGTGTTGACACCATAGGGCACGATTTTGAACAGCTTGCCCGAAAAATTGGCCGGGTGGCCGTGCGTCAGGTGGCCGCCGTGCGCCAAATTCATCCCCAGGACCGTATCGCCGGGTTGCAGCAACGCCATGTACACGGCCATATTCGCCTGAGCGCCGGAATGCGGCTGAACGTTGACGGCTTCGGCGTGGAACAACTGCTTGGCGCGATCGCGGGCGATGTCTTCAGCGACATCGACGAACTCACAGCCGCCGTAGTAGCGTTTGGCGGGCAGGCCTTCGGCATATTTGTTGGTCAGCACCGAACCCTGGGCTTCGAGCACCGCGCGCGAAACGTAGTTTTCGCTGGCGATCATTTCAAGCTGCGAGGCCTGACGTTTGCGCTCGGATTCGATGGCCTGGGCAATATCCGGATCGGCTTTGACAAGATGATCGTTGAACATTTTTTATCTCTCCCTGCGGTCGGCCGCCTAGAAAATACAGGAGGACGGCGTGGTGTGCGGGGCGGCTCGGCCGGCTGCCAGGGAGCCGCCAGGAAAGGAACTATCTTCGAGGATTTGCGCCGGAGGTAAAGTCTCGGCTGCGCGGGATTGCAGACCCTGGGTGACCGGGAGGAATTGCACCTTGTTGATGGGTGTGGCGTACTGTCGATGGGTATAGCGTATTGTTGATGGGTGTAGCGTACAATGTCGGCGGCGAAAAACGCGCATTCCGCGCCGCACTCAGTGAGGGAAACGAGGCCCTTGGCATGGCGACCCTGATTCGCGCTCCAAAAACCAGTGAAAACACCGAGGAACTCACCGTCGGCAAGTGGTACGTCCAGGTCGGGCAGACGGTGGCGCAGGATCAGCCGCTGTGTCAGCTCATCACCGACAAGGCGGCCTTCGACATGCCCTGCGAAAAAGCGGCCGGGACGGTGCTGGTGCGTTCGAGCGCGTCCGTGGGCAGCGTGATCCCGGTCGGGCACATTTTGGTGGCGGTGGGCGACCCGGGCGAGTCTGGGCCGGAAATCGCGAGCGAAAACGCGGCGCTGGATGCCGCCAGAACCGGTCGAGCAGTCAGCGAAGACTCGACCGCGGCCAGTGTGCGGGCAACTCCCAAAGCGCGGCGGCTGGCCAAGGAAAAAAATGTGAACCTGGCGGCGGTGAAAGTGAAATTGGGCATCGACGGCGCCATCACGCCCGAAGATGTGGAGCGGTTCCTGTCGGACGGCGCGTGAAGGCAAGGCCGAGGCGAAGAGATGAAATCCGGGAAGCCGCGCACAGCGACGGCGCACCCAGGGGGAATTCCAGCCGTGACCGTCGTCATTTCAGGCATTGGCATCGTTGCGCCGTGTGACCTGTGGGCGCTCACCCGCGGCCCCGTCGCGCCGCGCACGGCGTGGCCGGAGATCACGCTGATCGACGTGCCGGAAGGCGCGCCGGAAGTTGCCTGCGAGTGCGCCGATTTCAATCTGGCCAGCGAAGTCCCGACCAAGTACCCCTTCATCGACCGCTGCTCGGCGCTGGCCATCGGCGCGGCGGCGCGCGCCCTCAAGGATGCCGGCTTCGGCATCGAACGCACCCGCACCGAAACCATCGGCCTGTGTTTCGGCACCACCTGGGGTTGCCTGGACGCGATGCGGACGTTCCACGAAAAAATCAAGGAAGGCAAACCGCAGTTTTCCTCCCCGCTGCCCTTCAGCCACGCCTTCGCCAACAGCCCCTCGAGTCTGCTCGCCATCGAATTCGGCCTGCACGGGTTTTCGACGACCTATTCGGAGGGACACAACGCGGGGCTGGCGGCGCTGGAGAGCGCGCTCGGCGCGATCGAAGCGGGAACCGCCGACCGGGTGCTGGTGGTCGCCAGCGACGCCATCTCGCACGGAACCTTCCACCACTATTTCGCGACCGGGCGGCTGAGGCTCGGCGGCGCGGACGCACCGAACGCTGCGACCGGCGGCGGCTTCGTGCTGGGCGAAGGTGCAGTTGCGATACTGCTGGAGACGCCGGCGGCGCTGGCCGCGCGCGGACGCTCTGCCCGCGGCGAACTGGTCGGCGTGGTCAACGGCGGATCGTTCGCGGCGTCGGCAGCGGCACTGGACCTGACGAAATGTTCCACGCTGTTTCAAAATGCACCGGAAACCGCGGCGCTCGACGCCGCCGAAGCAGACTGGGCCGGCACGCTGGCCGCCGCCGACCGCCGCGCCCTTAAGACAACCGCCGGCCACGCCATGGCGGCCTCGGCGCTGATGGCGGTGGCGCTCGCGGCGCGCAGCGCCGGACGGCGCTCGTTGGTCTGCGCGGCGGACGAACGCACCGGCGTGACACTCGTTGAAGTACAGGGAGGAGCGGCATGAGTGGAACGCAATCCCGACGCCGGGTCGTCGTGACCGGGGTGGGCATCGTCTCGCCGCTGGGCCATTCTGCGCCGGCCACCTGGCAGGCGATGCTGGCGGGCCAACAGGGCTTTCGCCCGATCACCGCCTTCGACGCGGTCAAATTTCGCAACCAGCAGGCGGGGCTGGTGGAAGCCTACCCGGTGCAGCCGATGAGCACGCCCGGCGCGCAGCCGCGCGCGGTGCGGTTTTTGGTCGATGCCGCGCGGGAGGCGTTTGCCGCTGCCGGTCTGGACGCTGGCTCTGCACATGGACCACTCGACATGATTTTCGGCACCAACTTCGGCGGCATGCAGGCGGCCGAAGAGGCGCTCATGGCGGATACCGGCGCGCCGGAGTTGCAGCGGGCGCTGACGCGGTACAACTTCGCGCAGGCCGGCGAGCAGGTGCAGAAAGCCTTGGGCGTGAACGGCGCGGTGCACGTCATTTCGCTGGCCTGTTCGAGCGGGGGCGCGGCCATCGCGGAAGGCTTCGACCGGATTCGGCGCGGGCGCGCCACGCGGATGCTGGTGGGCGGCTACGACGAGCTTTCGCTGTTCTGCTTCGCCGGCTTGAATGCACTGCGCGCGATCACGCCCGACACGATCCGGCCTTGGGACAAGGGGCGCCAGGGCACGCTGTTCGCCGAGGGCGCGGGGTGCCTGGTGCTGGAAGATTTCGCAGCGGCGCAACAGCGCGGCGCGGTGGTTCTGGGCGAGGTGCTCGGCCGCGGCCTGAACAACGACGCCTATCACATGACCGCGCCCGAAAAAGAAGGCAAGGGCATCCAGGCCTGCATGGCGATGGCGCTGGCCGACGCGGGGCTGCCGCCGGCTGCTGTCGACCACTTCAACGCGCACGGCACCGGCACGCCCTACAACGACGCGGTGGAAACCAAATCGCTGCTGGCGATTTTCGGGGAACGCGGCAAAAGCATTCCGCTCACCGCGAACAAATCGCAGCTCGGGCACACCATGGGCGCGGCGGGGGCCATCGAGGCAATCGTGAGTTTATTCAGCATGAAACACGGCGTGGTTCCGCCCATCATCGGCTGCCGCGAACAGGACCCCGATCTGGGCGTGACGGTCGTGAAAGACCGGCCGCTGAGCGGGGATTTCGCGGTGACGATGAGCAACAGCTATGGCTTCGGCGGGACGAATTGCTCGCTGGTGCTGGGGCGGGCCTAAGAGAAGAATTTTCTCGCGCAAAGACGCGAAGTTCGCAAAGTTGCTCAGGACATGCCGTCGTTCTGCACCGGACGACTTGGCGGCTTGGCGAACTTGGCGCGAGAAATCTTTAAACAAACAAGGGCAATGGTGGTTCGTCGGGCGTGCCGATGGCGGGCAGCGGCCGACGGAAGGCGGCGGTCGAAAGCGGCGCCCGTTTGTGGGTCAGACCGGCTTTGCGCACGCCCAGATCGAAGAGCGCCTTGATCTGATCCGCCACCGCGCCTTCGCCGCGCATGCGCGCGCCGAATTCGGGGACGTTGAGATTCCCGCCGCGCATGGCGCGAATACGGTTGAGAATTTTCTGCTTGGCGGCGGGGCGGTGGCGGTCGAGCCAGCCTTCGAACAGCGGCGCTACGGCCAGCGGCAAGCGCACGGCGATATAGCCGGCGTGGCTGGCTCCGGCCTGCGCGGCGGCGGCAAGAATAGCCGGGATTTCATGGTCGTTCAGTCCGGGAATCACCGGCGCAACCATCACGCCGACATCGACGCCGGCTTCAGTGAGTTCGCGAATGGCTGCGAGGCGGCGCTCGGGAATGGAGGTGCGCGGCTCCAGCGTGCGCGTCAGGTCGCGGTCCAGGGAGGTGATCGAAATATAGACCCGCGCGGCGTTGTGGTGCGCCAGTTCCGCCAGCAAATCCCGGTCGCGCGTGACCAGATGGTTTTTGGTGATGATGCCGACGGGGTTCAAAAATTCGCGGAAGACTTCCAGGCAGCGGCGGGTGATCCGGAGTTTGCGTTCGATCGGCTGGTAGCAGTCGGTGATGCCCGACATGGCGATGACTTGCGGCTGCCAGGATTTTTTCAGCAGCGCGGCGCGCAGCAGGTCGGGCGCGGTGTCCTTGACCATGATTTTCGTTTCGAAGTCGAGGCCGGCGGAAAAGCCGAGGTGTTCATGGTTGGGCCGCGCGTAGCAGTAGATGCAGCCGTGTTCGCAGCCGCGGTAGGGGTTGATGCTGACATCGAAGGGGATGTCGGGCGAGTCGTTGGTGGTGAGGATGGTGCGCGGGTGGTCGCGGAACAGTTCGGTGCGCGGCGCGGAGATTTCGAACGCGCCGGCCGTGGTCGGATCGGCATTCAGCGCGGCCGTGTCGGGATCGCCGCCGCCACCGTCGGGGTCGTTCGGATCGACCGGGTCGGGCACATAGGCCATCCGTTCGAAGCGGTTGGCCGGATTGTCGGCCGCTCCGCGGCCCTTGATCGACGGCGCAACGGTCGGCGGCGGCGCGGCGGCCAGATGCGCGCCAGGCTCGGGTTCGGGGGTGATGCTCGAGGGCATGATATTCTATCCAGCGCTGTGAAAACCAGACCGTTCACTGCGCTATGATATGCGTAAAATCGTAGTGATTCAAGCGGCTATTTCGCGCTGACGACGAAGAGGGCTTCTTCGGCCCAGAGGTTGTCGTCGGGCATGTTCAGGGGGTGGACTTCGCCGTCGAAATAGCTGATGGCCGATTCAATCTGGAAGGGGCGGCGATCGGCCCAGGCCAGGAAATCCTTTAGCGTGAGCAGGTGAATATTCGGCGTGTTGGCCCAACTGTAGGGCAGTTGCGGCGTGACCGGCATGTAGCCGCCCAGCGCCAACTGCGCGCGCACCAGCCAGTGGCCGAAGTTCGGGATGGTCACGATGCCTTTGCGGCCGACGCGGAGCATCGCTTCGACCACGGTGGTGGGATCGAGCACCGCTTGCAGCGTTTCTTCCAGGATCACCCAGTCGAAGCTGTGGTCGGCATAGCAGGCCATGCCCTGCGCGGCGTCCATCTGCAGCACCGGCACACCGCGATCGACGCAGCGGGCGACCATCGGGAAACTGGCTTCGATGCCCTGCCCGCGGATCTGAAGTTTTTCGGTGAGGAGCGCCAAGAGCGAGCCGTCGCCGCAACCCAGGTCGAGCACCGAACTGCCGGGCGGGATCAGTTCGGCGATGCGGGCGTGGTCCCAGCGCTCGGACAGCGGCGTCACGCGCGGCTGAATGCCGCTGTGGTCGGCGGGCGTGATCGCGCGGAAGGCCCAGCGTTCGCGGTTGAGTTTGGTCAGCAGCCGTTCGAGCACCGCCGGGCGCAGCGCGGTCTTGCCGGACTTCAGCCAGGCGCGCAGGCTTTCCAGCCAGGCTCGCCCGAGTTCCCCCGGATCGGGTTCCGGCGGCGGCAGGCTGGGCGGGAGCGGCGCGGGCGCGGGCGGTTTTTTAGCCACGGCGCGACTCCCGGCGGGAGGCAGGCGACGTTTTGGGCGCGGGCGTAGACGAGGTCGGGGACGGCTCGATGCGCTGGTTCTGCAGGAAGCCTCGGATCAGTTCGGACATGCGTTCGGTTTCGACCAGGAAAGCGTCGTGGCCGTAGATCGAGGGCAGTTCGGCGTAGGTGACGGCCTTGCGGTTGCGGCAGAAGGCTTCGGCCAGCGCCCGGCATTGCGCCGGCGGGTACAGCCAGTCGCTGCTGAAGGAAACGATCAGCGAGTTGGCCGTGACCGGTTCGAGCGCCTTCACCAAGTCGCCCTGGCCGTAGTCGGCGGCGTCGTAGTAGTCCATCGCCTTGGTGATGTACAGGTAGCTGTTGGCGTCGAAGCGTTCGGTGAAGGTGCGGCCCTGGTGGTCGAGGTAGCTTTCGACTTCGAAGTCGATGTCGAAGTGAAAACCGGGCGATTCGCGGCGGCGCAGCCGGCGGCCGAACTTCACGTTCATCGATTCTTCGGACAGGTAGGTCAGGTGGCCGATCATGCGGGCCACCGCCAGCCCCTGGACGGGCAGATCGCCGCTGTAGTAGTCGCCGCCGTGAAAGGCCGGATCGGAGGTGATCGCGTGGCGGCCGATCTTGTTGAACCCGATGCCCTGGCTGGAAAGTTTGGCGCTGGCGGCCAGGATCATCGCCGAGGCCACTTGGTCGGGGAACTGCAGGGTCCAATCGAGCGCCTGCTGGCCGCCCAGGCTGCCGCCGGCCACGCACAGCAGCTTGGCGATGCCCAGGTGGTCGATCAGCCGGGCCTGCAAGCGAACCCAGTCGGAGACGGTGACGACGGGAAACTGGAGACCGTAGGGAACCGGCGCGCCCGGCGCCGAATGCGGATTGGGCGAAGCCGGACTGGTAGTGCCGTAGCAACTGCCCAGGACGTTGGAGCAGATGATGAAATACTTGTTGGTGTCGAAGGCCTTGCCGGGGCCGATGGTGCTGTCCCACCAGCCGGGATATTTTTTGCGGTAGGCGCGCGTTTTTTCGTCCGAATTGCGATCCCACCCGGCGGCGTGCGCGTCGCCTGACAGCGCGTGGCAGATCAGCACTGCGTTGGATTTCCGAGCGTTCAGCGTGCCGTAGGTTTCGTATTCGACCTCGACCGGCGCGATCGTCTCCCCGCAATCCAATTGCAACGGATTTTCGGCGGTGGCCAGCATGACCCGATGGCTTTCGGTCCACCCCACGCTCTCAGGCGCATCGGGTGAGTCGAATTTGGCCGAGGCGGCGCGGGAGGCGGTGGTGGACGGTGAAGACTTGGCCATGACGGTTCCGGCAGGCGGAGATCGGCGCAGGAGGCGCTAGCCGGGCCTGCCGCGACGGGACTCCGAGGCGAAGTGGAAAATATACCACACGATGGGCGGCCATGGCGAACCGCTCGACGGTGCGACGGTTTGTTTCGCCGCGCGCAGGGCGTGGGTCGGGGAAAAATCGCTACTCGAGGTACTGATCTTTGCTGGGCGTGTCGGCCGAAGCGGTCTCCGAAACGGCGATCTGGGTGCCGCTTTGCGCCGCCTGGCGGATGCCGCTGGCGGCAGGACGCCGGCCGCTGGCCGAGGGTGACGGGGCGACGGGCACGGAGGTAGGCTCCGGTGCGGGCAGGACACCCGGCGGCAACGCGGCCGGCCCCGGCGCGCCGCTCCCTGACGGGGCGCCGCCACCGGACCCGGACGGCGGCGATTGAATGATCGGAGCGGTTGAGCCGGACACCGACGACGAAACCGGCGTTGGCGCGGGCGCCACGGCGGCGACGGCGGGCGTGGGCGTGGCCGCGGGAATCAGAGCCGGAATGCCAACGCCGCTGCGTTTGCCGGAGCCGGACGGATGAGCAGCGCGCAGCCGGCGCTCGGTCAGCGGCCGTTCCGCGCCATCGACGCGGATGCGCGAATTGCTGGCCGCCGACTGCGTGCGGACCTTGCCGGATTCGGCTTCGCCCAAGGGAGCTCGAATGCCGGAGGCCGACGGCCGCAGGCCGGACACCGGCGAACGCACGCCGGAAGCGGAAGGCCGCGAAGCCACCGGCACCTGGACGGGGGCGGGCGCGGCGGCAGGCGGGGCGGGGGCGGGGGCGGCTGGAACGGCCGGCGGATCGAGCGGGATTTCGTCGTTTTTGTCGAGCACCAATTCCGGCTCGCTGGCCAGTTCGTCTTCGACGCGGGCTTCGAGCACCGGGTCGGGGACATCGGCGGCCGCTTCGACGCTGAACCGCCGTGCGCTGGACGCCGACCGCGGTTCGTCTGAGTGGGTCGCTTCCGTCTTCGCGGCGGAGGATGCCTCGTGCAGCGCGGCGCGGCTGCCGCTGTCGCTTTTGCCGCGGCGCCGCCGTTCGGCTTCGGCCGACCGTTCGGGCTTGCCGGTTTCGGGTGTCAACCCCTTGTACAGCGCCAGGATGCCGCAGGCCATCACCGTCCACGAGACGGCTTCATCCCAGATTTCGACCACCCGGTAGGTTCCCACCGACTGTTCGCTGCCGGCGTTCCACGAGCGGACGATCGCGAAGGGGACCATCAGAAAGAGGGTGGAAAAGAACAGGCACCAGGCCAGAAAGATAGCATCCCGATTTTTGATCGGGGATGGGTGCAGCTTGAGATAGAAAAGGGCGGCGCCGAAACCCAAAAATAGCCAGCTGCTGACGGCTGGCGGCAACTGCAGATAGGTCACCGGAATTCCTCCCTGGCTGGCAGGCTGTTCAATCGTTCGATTCAACCCCCGATCCTATCCCTGAACCCCCAAAGGTCCGGGGATGGTTCGTCGGCTGGCTGCCTGAGCAGATCCCGATCCGCTCGTCCCCCCCACGCTGTTGCTGTAGCCGCGATTATCCGGGAGATCAGCGAAAAAAACAGATGGAATGCACAAGTGCTTTTTGCGCCCTTTTCCGGTTCTATGTCAGAATTCTGCCCGGGAGGCGCCACGCGCATGGCGGGGTATCTGGTCCGACGGTTGCTCTTGCTGATCCCCATGACGCTGGGGATCACCCTGATCACCTTTCTAATCGTGCGCATGGCCGGCGCCGGCGGCGACGAGCAGGGCGATCCGACCCAGGGCGGGCGCTCCACCGAACGCGGCGGCTCGCCGCGCGAAAACATGATGGCCGAAGAGTTCGGCGCGATCGATTCGTCGCTCGCCAGCCAATACCTGCACTGGCTGGGACACGCCGCGCGCGGCGATTTCGGCGAATCGCTCAACGACGGTCTCCCGGTCGCCGCCAAAATCGCCCGCGCGCTGCCGATCACGCTGGTCTTCAATCTGCTGGCGGTGATCGTGATCTACCTGCTGGCCGTGCCGGCCGGCGTCTACGCAGCGATGCATCCGGGCAAACGCTTCGACACCTTCTCCAGCCTGCTTTTGTACATCCTGTTCTCGATGCCCTCCTTTTGGGTCGCGATTCTGCTCATCCGCTACGTCGGCTCCACTGTCAGCGGCCTCGGCTGGCTGCCCTACAACAGCGTCTACCCCGACGGTTGGCGCAACATGACCACGCTCCAATTTTTCTGGTACGCGCTGCCCTACATGGTTCTGCCGCTGGTCTCGATGTCCTACAACGGCATGGCCGGTCTCAGCCGCTACGCCCGCGTGGGCATGATCGAAGTCGTCCGGATGGATTACATTCGCACCGCCCGCGCCAAGGGACTGTCCGAAGCGGCAGTGATGATCCGTCATGCCTTTCCCAATTCGGTGATCCCGCTGGTCACGCTACTGGGCGATCTGCTGCCGGGCATGATCGGCGGGTCGGTGATCATCGAAGCCATTTTTTCGATTCCGGGCATGGGCAAGCTGGGCTACGACGCCGTGGTCCAGAAGGACTACACCGTGTTGATGGCGGTCACCACCTTGTCGGCGATTCTGACCATGCTCGGCATCCTTCTGTCGGACTTGCTGTATGCGGCCGTCGATCCGCGGATTGGCTTTGACGCGGAGGGCACGCGATGACCGCTCCGGCCGAGGCCGTGCCCCCCACTTCGCCGGCGCGCGCGGTGGCAATGGCCGCCTCCGCTGCGGCTGGTATCGGCGGCGGCAGTCCACGCTCCGGCGCGCAAGCAGCTTGGGCGCGTTTTGCGACGAACCGCTCGGCGCGGCTCGGCCTGGCGCTACTGGTCGCGCTGTATGCCCTCGCCTGTTTCGCGCCGCTGATCTGCAACCAGAAGCCGTTCTTCTGGCGCACCACCGGCCCCCACGGCGCCATCGCCACCGAGTTCCCGCTGGTGCGGGATTTTTTTCATCCCGAGACCGTCGTCGATTTCGTCTTCAACGCCATGGCCGCTGCCTGGGTCATGGCCGGCGCTGGATGGTTGCTCGGACGCGTCCTCCAACGCCGCCGGCTGCCCTGGGCGTTGGCGGTCGCGGCCGTGGCGGCGATGTGCATCTACGCCGGCTGCACCCGACACTATATGGACCAGGCCGATTACTACAGCGACCACCTCACCCTGCTCCAGACCGACCCGGCGCATCGCGCGCTGTTCTCGCCGGTCGCCTACGGGCCGATCGATCAGATCCTGTCCGAAAAACTGGAACCCCCCAGTTGGTGGCGATCCTCTGAAAAGGCCGACCCGCGGGATGCACGAATCCGCTGGCTGGGGACCGACGCAAACGGCCGCGACCTGTTCGCGCGGCTCCTGCACGGCACTCGAATATCGCTGTCGGTGGGCTTGGTGGCGGTGGCGATTTCGTTGATCATCGGCCTGTTTTTCGGCGCGCTGGCCGGCTTCTACGCCGGCTGGATCGACGTGACGATCAGCCGCTTCATCGAACTGGTCATCTGCTTTCCGGTGTTTTTCCTCATCATGCTGGTGCTGGCGGTAGTCCGCGACCCGGGCATTTTCTGGATCATGCTGATCCTCGGTCTGACCGGCTGGCCGCGGATCGCGCGGCTGGTCCGAGGGGAATTTCTGAAACTGCGCAACCTGGAATTTGTCGCCGCGGCCCGCGCGCTGGGCCTGCCCGACCGCGAAATCATGCTGCGCCACATTCTGCCCAACGCGCTGGGGCCGGTGTATGTCGCGGTGAGTTTCGCCGTGGCCGGCGCGGTTCTGCTCGAAACCGGCCTCTCCTTTCTCGGCATCGGCGTCCAGCCGCCGACGCCCAGTTGGGGCGAGGCCCTCAACCAAGCCGCCAATCACATCGAAGTGGCCTGGTGGCTGGCCACCTTTCCGGGGATCGCGATTCTGCTGCTGGTGCTGGCCTTCAACCTGGTCGGGGATGGGCTGCGCGACGCCTTCGATCCGCGGCTGCGCGCTGGCGGAGAGTGACCGCCGAGGCGCGCCCCCGCGTTCGGCGAAGGTCCATTTTCGCGGTGGCAAGCCGCCGGCCGGCCGCTACACTGAGGCCCGTGTTTCACGGTCGGTTGGCGTGGCGGGTCGGGACGGAACGGACAAACCTGGGAGGGTCTATCGGTGTCACTGAAACTTGTCGGCGCGGGACTGCCGCGCACCGGCACGATGTCGCTCAAGCTGGCTCTCGAAAAGGTGCTGGGCGCGCCCTGCTGCCACATGACGGCCATTCCCGGCTTCCCGTTCAATCTCGGCGCCGACTGGAACCTGGCCATCGACGGCGGTCGCCCCGACTGGAAAAAAGTCATGGCTCCCTATCATGCCGCGGTCGATTGGCCGGCGTCGCTGTTCTGGGACGATCTGCACCGCACCTTCCCCGACGCGGTGGTGCTGCTGTCCGAGCGCACCTCGGCCGATGTCTGGTTCGACAGCCTCGATTCCACCATTCTGCGGGTCATGAAGCAGCCGCTGCCGCCGCACATCACCGTCACCTCGCCGCCGTCACGGATGTTCGAACGCTTCGCGGGAAAAAAGGAATGGCATGAACCCGCGCTGCTCAAGGACTGCTACCACCGCCACAACGAACAGGTCCGCAAGGTCGTGCCCAAAGACCGGCTGGTCGAATGGCGGCCGGGCGACGGTTGGGCGCCGATCTGCAACGCGCTCAAAATTCCCGTCCCCGCCGAACCCTTCCCGCACGTGAACCGTCGCGAGGAATGGCTGACCGAACGAGGCACACCCACGCTGCCGCCCGCCTAATTCCGCAATAAAAATGCCGGCAACCAAAGTGGCACGGGCCGATGTCCCGTGGAAAAAAATCCGGCGTAGCCGGAACCTTTAAATTCTTGCGCGCCCAGCGCATTCTTCAGTTTTACCCGCATGTAGTTTTCACCGCTTCCCCGATGCAGTGGGGGTCGCGAACTGCCCAAGGTGCTACTTGGCCGCCAATTCTCCGAAGCGGTGCGCAATCACCAGCGCCGGGTCGAGCGGTACATCGACCGCCTGCACGTCGGCCGGGATTTCGATCGTGGGCGTCGCCTTGAGTTTCTTCCCCTGGAACTGCGGCAGCCACTGCGCTTCGGCCGTGAGCATCTCCTGCGTCATCGCGCGAATTTCGGCCAGCGTGCAGCGCGCGCTCGTCAGCGGATCCATCGCAATCGCCTGCATCGCATATTCAGGGTTGCCGGTCAGCGCCGCCTCCACACACAGCGTCTGCACGGTGACGTTGGACTGGTTGAGCGCCGCCAACTGCACCGGCAGTTCTCCGACGCTGAACGGATGGAATCCCTGGCTGTCCACAAACACCGGCACTTCCACGCAGCAGCCCTGCGGCAGATTCTTGATGTAACCGTCATTGCGGACGTTGCCCTGCAAGCGGAACGGACGGTTGGTCTCGCCGGCTTCCAGGATATAGGAGCAATACTCGACGCTGCGCGATTTCAGTTTGGTTTCTTCGGCGGCCAAGTAATCCACGTTTTTGTATTTGTCGGCCAGCATGCAGCAGTAGTTGTAGTAGGCGCCCGACGCTCCGCCGAATTCCGGCTGGTCGCAGTAGGTCTTGAGCGCCCGGTCGCTGGAGCGGAACCACGGCAGGTACTCGGACAGATGCCCGGTCGATTCGGTCATGAAATAGCCGAACTGCCGCATGACTTCGCAGCGCACTTTTTCGTTGACGTAATATTCGGGCTTTTCGCAGACGGCACGGAGCGTCGGATACAGATCGCGGCCGGTTTGGCGTTCGTGAAGCTGCAGGAACCACGCCATGTGATTGATGCCGCCGCACAGGTAATCAATTTCCGTCTTGGGCACGCCGACATAGCGGCTGATCAGATCCAACGTGGTCTGCACGCCGTGGCACAGGCCGATCGACTGAACCTGCGTGGCCTTGCCCAGCGCAAAGCAGCAGGCGGCCATCGGGTTGGCGTAGTTCAGCAGCAGCGCGTTCGGGCAGAGCTTTTCCATGTCGCGCGCAATCGACACCAGTTCGGGAATGGTCCGCAGCCCGCGGAACACGCCACCGGGACCGAGCGAATCGGCGATGCACTGATCGACGCCGTACTTGAGCGGAATCTTGTAGTCGTGGGTGTAGGCGTCCAGTCCGCCGATCTGAATCATGACGATGACGTAGTCGGCGTCCTTGAGCGCCGCTTTGCGGTCCAGCGTGTTCCAGACCTTGGCCTTGAGCCGATTTTCTTTCAGCACCTCGTCCAGAAATTGCTGCATCCGGTCGAGCTTCGGCTGGGTGCGGCTCATGAGGCAGATTTCGCTGTCCTGCAGAGCTGGCGTGGCCAGAATGTCCATGGCGAGAGTTTTGCAGAAAATCAGGCTGCCGGCGCCGATCATGGCAATCTTGGGCATGGGAAAACTCCTGGATATTTTGGCCACAAAAAAGCACAGAGGACACAAAAAGGACCGGAAACACCAAGGCGGGAAATACGCTCAAAGGTGCGCCAGGTGCAGATACCCGTCCCTGCCATTGATCAGAAATTGTGACGGCAGACTGGAAGCCCCGCAGTTTTTATACTCTGAAATACAGCGGATCCCATGACCGGGATTGCGAAGTTTTGTCCGAAAGTGCTACCTTCCTACGCGGTCTTACCAAACTGTGTTTTTCTTGAGATTTCCTCGACGAACCGGTCGGGAGCGTTCCGCGCGAACAAGCGCCGGTGATTCGGCTATCCGCTCGGATCGCGCGGAAGAATATTTTGGCGGGTCGTGGCGAGAGGCAGCCCCAGTCCGCCTGACCCTGTTCCATGTCTCCAGTCTCTCGTTCCCTATCGCTTGCCCTTCAGCCGCCCGCCGTGCTTGAGCAGCTTGATGAAAACGCCCGCCACCACGCTGCGCGCGCGGAAGTGAATGTGTTTGCCTTCGCCGGCCGTCTCGTACCAATCGCCCAGCGGTACCCGGTCCGGGGTTGCCTGCGCCCACGCGTAGACCGGCTCCATCAGCGCGCGGAAATCCTGCTCGCTTTCGGCCATCGTGGCGGTCCAGAGAATCCAATCGAGCTTGGTGTAGGTGCTGCGGCTGTCGAGCGGCAGGCCGAACTTCGTGTTCTGTTTCAGATAGAACGCGATTTCCTTCCGCGCGACTGCGGGCGGAAACAGCTTCAGCCCGAGCAGTTCATCCCACACCAGGTTGTACTTCTGGCTCCAGCTTCCCGCGCGGTCAAAGGCCAGCCGGAAGTGATCGCCGTCGTCGGCCATCTTGATCCAACGTGCCGCCATGCCGCGCGCGATCGCGAAGTACTCCGAGCTTTCCTGCTTGCGCCCCAGCGTCTCGGCCAATTTCGCGTAGGCGCCGAGGCCAACGATCGCCTTGATCGACAGGTTGCAGTTGTGTCCCAGGTGCCCGGCGAAGTCGTCGGTACACAATTGGTTTTCCGGGTCAAGGCCCTTTTTCTGCAGGTAGCCGGCCCACTGGCTGAGCTTGCTCCAGTACTTTGCGGCGAATTCGGTGTCGCCGGAGGCCTTAACGTAGGCTGCCGCACAGATCAGCATGTTGCCGCATTCCTCGACCGGCATCTGGCTGTCGTCGGTATCCTCCGCACCGCCGTACACCTGGCCGTTGGCCAAGGGGTAGGTGCCGAGATCGTGCGGCGCATATTCAAATTTCCAGCGCGGCGAGCAGGCGTAGTCGAGGATCGGCTGAATCTGGGCTTTCAGCAGCGCCGGCGCGAAATGCACGAAGAACGGCGCCGAGGGATAGGTCACGTCGACGGTATTGATGCAGCCGTTGCTGAAATTTTCCTTCGAGAAAAACAGCGGCGAGCCGTCAAAATCCACCGCGAGTTTGTGCGCGGCAATGCCCTGGCGGTAGGCCAGCGCGCAGAGGTCGGCGTATTTTTCACCGCCGACGGCAATCAGTTCATTGCGCAGGTGCGCGTCGAAGGCCGCGCAGCGGGCGAGAATCTGCGGCCGTTCCGCTTCGGCCCGCTGCAGCAATTCGGCGAAGCTCATCCGGTTGCGCCGCCAGTAGGCACGAACTTTTCGATGCATATGTTCCATGCAGAACAGATCGTCGTAGGCGATCATGGCGTGCCGTTCGACCGCGAGCGCACCGACCTTGCCGAAGTCCATCTGCACGGCCAGCACCGGCCAGGCGCGCGACTGCAGCGCGGGGCGGTCAAGATCGTCGGCCTCGGGCGCACCCTCGCCGGCCAGAAAGCGGTCGCGCGGCGCGTCGCCGGGGCCCATGTAGCTGCCGGTCAAGCCGCCGCGCGGCGCGACCAGATACACGTAGCCCCAGTCGCAGCGCAGATTGTCGCCGCTGCGCGCGAGCACCCGCTGATCGACCGAGCCGGCACTGAGCGCCTCCAAGTCGCCCACCCGAGCTCGCGACCAGGTAACCAACTGGGTGTCGGAATCGAGCGCATACTCAGTCGTGATGTCCAGATGCAGTTCCACCGCGTGCGGTTTTCCGTCGGTCGATTTTGCGGCGAATTCGACGTAGGTCACCGGCCGCGCCAGCAGGTCCAGGTCATCGCACAGCAGCGGCGAGACCCACTGCACGGTCAGTTCGACGCCGCCGCCCGCGAAGCGGTAGGTGGTCGTGGTCGCATCGACGGTCACGCCAAGCTGTTTCATCGCCGGCGTGGTGCCGCGGAATTGGCCCAGGAAGCGGAACGGCTTGCGATCGATCCGCAATAGGCCGCTCATCGGCCGCCGCGCGCCGGTCCAGTGCGATGCCCAGCCATCGGCGAGGTGGTCGGTGAACGACCAGGTGCTCAGGTAGGGATCGTGCGTGACCAGCGGCACTGCGGGCGGGCGAAAGGCCGGGGCCTTTGCGGCAGGCTTGGCGGCGGCGGTCGCGGCGGCAGTGGAAGTAGCGGCGCCGCGGGCGCGGCTGCGCTTGGCAACGGTAGGCATGGCTGGAACTCGCTCGGCAGGTGGGGGACTCGACTGGCGCTCAGTGTAGCCAGTTCCGTTCAATGTCGCGGGATGAACTTGCGGAACCCGGTGAAATTCGAAAATTCCTCCTCGGCGTCGAAGGACTTCAGTGGTCAACGGTTGGTTCAGTCGCGAGGCGGGTCACCGTATATAGAGAGCCGGCGGCTCTGGAGATCAGGGCTTCTTCGGCGCTGGCGCGGCGGCGCGCTGGACGATTTTGGCCGGCGGCGAATCGTACTTCGCCTTCATGGTCAGCCAGGGCTTGATCAGGAAAAAATAATCCACCGCCGCGCCGATTGCCACCACCACCAGGATGGCGAACAGGATGGTCCGCCGCCGCGCCGCCTTGTCGGCGAAGGGATCGCGCCGCGAAGAAATCGTGCCGGGCGGCAATTCTTTCAATCGCGTCATCGAATTGCCCAGCGGAATATTGATCCGGACCCGGCCGTTGATCGCCCAGCCGTTGGCTTCCAGAATCGGCCCGAGAATCCGCTTGCGCAGATTGAACCAGGCCATCAGCACCGACGGCCCCGAAATCACCAGCAGAATCCCAACGACCGCCACCGGCATCTGCCACCACGCCAAGCTGAAGAAGGCCGACAGCATCGCGCCGATGGCGCCGCCGATGGCGCCGATCGCCAGGCCGATCGCGGCGAAAATCCCCGCGAACCGCGCAATGTCGAAGGCCGGCGTCCCCGGCTTGGGCGCCGCGCCGGCCGCGCCGGCCGCCGCACCGCCCGGTATGGCGGTCGCGGTGGTCGCGTCCTGCGCCGTCTTCGCCACGTCGCTGACAATCTGCTGGTCCTTGCTCGATGCGAACTTCTGGATCTGCTCTTCGATGAACTGGGTCAGCCGCCGGTAGGGCGACCAAAAGGCCTGCTGCACGCTGATCGGGTTTTCGACCACCTTCACCACCGTGGCGTCCCAGTCGCGGCCCTGGAAGTCGTAAAATACTCCGTTGCGCCCGACCGCCACGTAGTAGGCGTCGCCCTGCGTAATGCCGACCGCGAGGTTCATTTTCTCGCCCGACGCCCGCGAACAGGCACAGTACATCAGGTAGGCCTTGCTGGCCGTCGCCACCGCCGCGTGCGCGCCCGGGTCTTCCACTCGCACACACAGCCGAAAACTGCGCTGGTCCAGGTACATCGTCCCCAGTTGGAAAATCGCCGGCGTCCGTGTGTCGTAGAACATCTCGAAGTTCACGAAATTCCGCAGCAGGTGCGCCAGGTTCCGGTAGTACCGCACCAGTTTGTCGACGGCGTCGATGTTGTTGGCTTCGCCGGAAAGTTTCAGGTCTTCTTCGATCAGCGCGTTGATCTTGTTGCGCACGTTGTCCGCCAGGATCGCCCGCACCCGGTCGATCCCCAGCGGCTCGGCCACCGCGCCCTTTTTCCCGGCCACCCAGGCGGTGTAGCCGCTGAAGGTCGCCGCAATCCGCCGCCAGCCGGCGTCGTCGAGATGCTTCGTCTCCGCGCCCAACAGCGGCACGACCACCTGCTCGCGGAAGGCTTCCAGCGCCGCCGCAAAAGCGGGATTGGCGCCAGCGTTCAAATCGAGCGGCCGGCTCGCGCCGATCGTCTGCAGGGGTAGTTGCGCGAGTTCCTCGGCCTGGGCCAAATTTTTGAGCGCCAGCGCGGCGAAGGTCGCCGCGGAGGGTGTGAGTTCCGTCGCGGCTTTGGCGTCGAAGGCCGCCAGCCGGCAGCGCAGGAAGTAATCGTCGAGCTTCGGCTGGAGCGCCTGGAAGGCCACGAAGGCGGCGTGCGACCCGGCCGGAAACGGTTTTTCGCGAGCCTCGGGCGGCAGGCAGTTTTCCTCGGCGTTGCGCCAGTCGCGGAAATCGAGCAGTGCCGCGAAAAAGAGGTCGGCCTTGGCCTGGTCGATCCCCGCCAGCCCGGTGCGGTCGGGTACCGTGCCCGCAACCGCACCGATTTCATCGATGACCTTCTTCAGGTCCGGATCGTCGGCGGTGAGCACCGTGATGACGCCGTCGCCGTTGAACTGCGTGCCCTTGAAAATCCGCGGGCCGTCGCCAGTGTCGGCCAGGCCGATCTGCGCGGCGTCGGGCTTGCCCAGGTTGCGCAGAATCTGGCTGGCGGAAGCCAGCAGCGTCCGCCCGGTCTCGGTCGAAACATTGATCGACGCCAGCGGCAGATCGTCCTTCGGATGCAGCAGTTCGCCGGGATCGTTGAGCTGCGCGGCGGCCCACTTCACCGCCGCGATGACTTCGGGCACCCGGATGTGGCCGTCCTGATCGGTGTCGAGGTAGGTCAGCGTGCGCGCGTCGAATTCCAGCCCCTTCGTCGGGCAGCTCAGGACCACCCAGAGTTTGGGGTCAAGTTCATCCAGGTGAATCAGGTCTTCGCCGGACTCGAACCGGACCTGATCCAGCCCGCCGATGCGGTTGAACTTCCAGCGGTGCGTGGAAAGACTTGGCATCGACGAGGAACTCTGGCGCCCGCGCGGCAGTGCCGGCGGTGCCCCTGGGTGCGGTGGCAGAATGCTGTCATTGTAGGCGAGCGCCGGGCCGGTCAACGGCGTGTCGGCGGGAGCGTGAGTGGCGGGCGGCGGGCAGGCACTCAGCGCCCAGGCCGGCAACGATCAGCGACGGCCCTTGGGACTGCCAAATGCCAGTTGCGAGACTTGCAGTTGATTCCGCGCGAAAACAAACGGGGCGAACGCTGGTTGCGTTCGCCCCGTGGGGTCTGTTCGAGGGCCGCCGGCCGGAGGATTCACCGTCCGACCCGGCGGCGCGGCGCGGCCGCTACTGGTCGCCGTCGGGCGGCGGCGGAGGCGGCGGCATCACCTTGCCTTCGCCCTGCGGGCCTCCTCCTCCCTGGCCGGCCTGCCCGCCCTGACCATGGGGGCCACCCTGTCCGTTCGGTCCGTTTTGTTCGCCTCGGCCGCCCTCCGGCGGCGGCGGGCGCATTTCGTCGCGATCGAGCTTGCCGTCGCCATTTTTGTCCAGCTTCTTGAGCGCCGCCGACGCGTTGGCGATTTCATCGGCGGAGAGTTCGCCGTCGTGATTGGTGTCGAAAGCCATCATCAGCGGCCCGGGCGGGTGGTGCGGACCGCGGCCTTCCGGCGGTCCTTGCCGATCGCCGCCTTCGCCCTGGGCGTCGCCCTGGCCCTGACCTTGGCCCTGGCCCTGGCCCTGTTCGGGGCCTTGGCCTTGGCCTTGGCCCGGACCGCGATTCGCCCCTGGCCCCTGATTCGGCCCGCGGCCCGGTCCCGGTCCACGATTGGGCCCGCGATTCTGGCCCGGCCCCTGCCGCGGCCCCTCGCCCGGACCCTGACCTTGTTCCTTCTGCGGTGGCGGATTCTGGCCCTTCTCGCCCTGCGGCCCACCCTGCTCGTTCGGGCCATTGGCGCCACCCTGGCCCGGCGGCGGCGGACGCAGTTCGAACCGGTCGATTTTGCCGTCGCCATTTTTGTCCAGCTGTTTCAACGACGCCGGCGCGTTGGTGATTTCATCGGCGGAAAGCTCTCCGTCGTGGTTGGTGTCGAGCGCCATCAAAAGCGGCGGCGGCGGGCCTTTGGGACCGCGATCCTGCGGCGGCCCCTGACGATCGCCACCCCCACCTTGGCCCTGATCCTGTCCCGGCCCTTGTCCCGGGCCCTGGCCCTGGCCCTGGCCTCTGGGCCCTCCCATGTCTGGCCCGCCTCCGTTCGGGCCTCCCTGCCGCGGCGGCGGCGGCCCCATCGGGCGCGGTCCGCGCAGCGGCGGCGCGTTGTCGTTCGGTTGGGGCGGCGGCGGCGGATTGCCGCCGTCATCTTCACCGAACACCCGGCTTTCGCCGGCGCGCACGGCGAAGGTGCCGCCGTGATATTCGACTTTCACGCTGCCGGCGGACACCGCCACCGCCAGCGCGAAAGCCAGTGCTTTGCGATTCATTTGCTGTACTCCTTCCAGTGGCCGCAGTCCGACATGGAACTGCGTGCCGGTGACATGAACCGAACCGACCGAGGTCTCAACCAAAAATTCACCCACGTGACGATTCACTGCGCAATCGACGGCGCCCTGCTGCAGCACGACGGCTTCGGCTCGCGGCGTGCCGGCCAGCGTCAGTTCGCTGCCGGGAGCCACCCGCACGTGGCAGTAGCCGCCCAAATCAAGTTCGGCGCCCCGCGGTCCGGCCACGAACTCCGCCCCGCGCGCCAGCGGTTGCGCCGACGCCAGTTGAAAATCGCCGCTGGCCACCGGTCCAGGGTAGCTCGACCTGGACCGCCACACCGCCGCCGCCGCCAACAGAGCCACCGCTGCCGCCGCCGCGCCGATCGCCACGCGTCGCCGCCGCCACCAGGGCCGGGGCCGCAAGGCCGCTGGCTGCGCAACACCCAGCACCGCCGGCTGCCGCGCGTCCTCGTCTTCCACCAGGACATATTCGCTGCGGCCCGAGCGCTCCGCTCCGGCGTTCTGCTCCCGCAACAGCGGCGGTACCTGCCGACGCACCGCGGCGCCAGCGTAGATTTCAAACAGCGCGTGGTGCGCATGCGATTCCAGCACGAACCGCCGCACATGCGATGGATCGGCCTTCAGCCAAGTCATCAGTTCGCGCGCCTGCGGCTCGTCCAGGTCGCCATCGAGGCAGGCATCGAGCAACGGCCGGCCGGGATCCTCGTCCGGCGGCGGAAGCTCCGCCGGCCCGGGTTGCGGCGGCGGAGGGGAGGGGCTCATGCCGGATCTCCCCGCTGGTCCGGCGCGGCCACCGATCGGTGCGGCTCCGTGACGTACGCCACGCGCAGGGATTTTTCGACGCACTGGCGCAGCCAGTCGCGCGCACGGCTCAGCAGCACCCGTGCGGCCACCGGTTTCACCCGCAGTTCCGCCGCGATCGCGTCGGGTTTCAGACCGGCCTCGTAGCGCAGCCGCAGCGCCTGCGCGCTCCGGTCCGGCACCTTCGCCAAACAGGAACGCAGCGCGTGCAGCCGCTGATCCAACTGCGGGGCCAGTTCGACGTAGGCATCCAGCACCTGGTCCATCACGGGGTCCTGGTAGGTCAATAGATTGCGCGAATGGCGGCGGCTGAGCAGGATTTCATTCCGTGCCACGCCCAGCGCCAGCGCGACAAACGGCCGGGTGGGGTCGTAGTCCGAAAATTTCTTGTGCAGCGCCAGCGAGACATTCTGCAGCAGGTCCTCCGCTTCGTGGTAATCGCCCACGCAGGAATGGATGTAGGCCGCCACCGTCGGCTGCGCCTGAACCCAAAGGCGGAGAAATCGTTCTTGATCGGACATGGCGTTCCTTTCACGCTCCGGGTGTACTCTGCCGAAACCCCTCCGATGTTACATGAAAAATGGCTCGGAATCGGGCCAGTTTCCGCAGCGGTTCCCAGCCCCTGGGTGCGATCGCGCAGGCCACCGGCCAAAGGTCGCATTTTTGGGTATCTCCCGCCGTGCAAATGCGTACGGAGTGCGGCGGCTCGACGCCGCCTTTCTAAGGCGCGGCTTGACGCGACGTTCTTGGGTTTGCTTTTTCTCTTCGCCGTTCGCCGCTCCAACCCCGCCAAAATACTCACCCTGCGGCGGCCCGCCTGCCGCAGCGGCGTGCCTCGATGCCTTCCCTTCCCGGTTTTCTCTGATTGCGTTCGAACCCGGCTCAATGCACGTGCGCCACGCCTGCGCGTCCGAATGCGCCCCTGCCCGGTTCAATTGTCGTGGTGCAGGCGGATATTGCGGAGCTTGAAAGCCGTTGTCGGATCGCTGCCGAATTCAAATTCACCCTGAATCGCGTTGGGCGATTTCACGTTGGGCGAAAACATCGGCCGACCATTGACCGAGACGCTCACGATCCCCCCCCGCTGATAGATGTCCCAGTGCGTCCAGTTGTTGTAGCCGGACATGCCCGGCACCACGGTGGGATCCTTGGCCGTGCCGAAATCGAACAGCATGTGCGGCGCCGAATCCGACTGGCCATTCTGAACGCCCGCCTTCATTCCGTTGTTGAAATAGATGCCATAGAAAACCGTCGAGTCCTTCGGCTGCAGCTCAAACATCGGCTGAATGTCGAACGACAGCGTAAAATCCCCCTGCAACGACGTCTTGCAGTGCAATCTCCCAGTGCCCTTGATGAACGTCACCGCCGCACCGTCGGCACTCCAATCGTTGTCCTTGTCCACCCGATATTCCCAGTCCGCTCCCATCGGCCGGTCCGGCGACGCTTCGAAGCTGACATGCGAAAACAGATAGGTCAGGTCGTCCTTCTGAAACCCATTGCGGCGCTTGAGCGTCTGCAGTTCCAGATCGATCGCCTGCGTGGTGTGTTCGATGTAGACGCTGTAGAGCTGCTTGTTGGCGTCCACCAGCGTTTTGGCCTCGGGCATCTGCCCGGCGTGCGTGAACGCCTTGAAGGCCTGGGACAGCAGGTCTTGCTTGGCCTGGCCGGAGGTCGCCTGACGCGACAGGGACAGCGCCAAATCGCCCAGCCGAGTGTAGTCCCGACAGCCAAAGGCCGCCTTCTGCGACAGTGCGTCCTGCAACTGCGCGAAAGCCGTCAGCGTCGGATCGTCGGACTTCAGCATGTACGGTTGTGCCGCGGACGGCAGGTCGGAATCGAGCAGCAGGAATTTGGCCACCGTCAGGTTGGCCGCCGGCAGGTCGGGGTCGGGATCCAGCTGCGCAAGCATATCCGCTTTCTGCTTTTCCAACTTTTGACGCCGTTCCAGGTTGGCCACCACATTGCTGGCGTAGGTCTTCAGATCGCGGTCGGTTTGAATGTCCGCGAAGTTCTTGTTCTCCTGAGCGGTCTTGATCGCATCGTCGAAGTCGTTCTTGCGCAGGTACAGTTTCACCAGGTCGTCACGCTGAAAAAATAGCTCCAGCGACACCGTTTCCTTGTCGCACCGCCCGTGGTCGTGCAGATTTTTCAGATCGTCCAGAAACAGGTTGTAGCACTCCACCGGCGGCAGATGGTACACCTGAATCCAGATGGAGGCGGCGGTGCGGGCCAGGTCCAGGGTTCTTTCGTCCTGGAGCGCCGAGTGCATGATGGTTTCGAGCGCCACCCGCACATCCAGCGAATTGTCCTTGTGCTTCTCTGCCCAGTGAAAAATATCGCCCAACATGCTGCGCACGTCCGAGCCGCCCTTCTGCAGCGTGCTCTTGATTTTGAAATGACTTTCCAGATGGTCGCTGATCTGCTTTTCCGTTTCCTCCGCCCACAGCCCGTGCCCGACTCCCATCAGCACCGCCGCCAGCAGCACAGCCACCATCGCGACTTTCCAGCGCATGAAACGTACCATTGCGGCGCCTCGCCCTGCTGACCTGCGTGACAATAGAGTGCCCTCCGGGTTGGGACGAATCACCGGTGCCGCTTGCTGCCGAACCAACTGCCATTTTCACCGACGTTGCGCATGATACCACCCTGGGTTCATGCCTGCCATCCCGATCAGCCTGCCGCCACCGCCTGCACACGCGCGCAAAGGTAGCGATCTTTCCCGTACAAATCTTTTAGGACAAGGACGTTCGGAAAACCGATCCGGTCCGCTTCCGCCGCCGCCGCCGAGCCTTGGTCATGCCCAATTTCAAGCATCAAAGCCCCGTCGGCGCTGAGCCGGTCTCGCGCCATCGCCAGAATGCGCACAATCACATCGAGACCGGCCGGGCCGGCATAGAGCGCCTCCGGTGGGTCGTGCCGCACTTCGGGCTGGATGGTGGCCGCCTCGCCCGCCGGCACGTAGGGCGGGTTGGCGACGATCAAATCGAATGGCGCGGTGAACTGCAAGCCCTGGTCCAGATCGGCGCGACGGAAGGCCACCCGCGCGGCGAGGTTCAACCGCTGCGCGTTGCGCTTGGCCAAGGCCAGCGCGGCCGGCGCGATATCGCTGGCAAGGATCTGCACGTTCGGGTGCATCCGGGCGATCGCCAGCGCAATGCAGCCGCTGCCCGTCCCGATGTCCCAGACCCGCAGCGGCGCGGCGCGCACCACCCCCGCCAGTGCGGTGGGCAGATCGGCGGCGGGGACAGGCGCGGGGGCGGAATCGGCGCTGGGATGCTCGGCCACGCGCGCCCCCTCCGGTTCCGCGGCAGGTTGTGGCAGCGGCGCTGGGTCGGCGTGCTCGTCGCGGCCGGCGGCGGGCGGATCTTCGCGCAACACCGGCAGCGGCGGTTTGGCGACCGGGTGGCGTTCGCGCAAAAAAGTGACCGCCAGTTCGACCAGGCCCTCGGTTTCCGGCCGCGGAATCAGCACGCCGGGGCCGGTCTCGATCCGCAGGCCGAAAAAATCGACACAGCCCAGAATATGCTGGAGCGGCTCCCGTTTGGCGCGGCGCTGCACGTAGCCCCGAAAGGTTTCACGCACCGTCGGCGGCACCGGCTGGTCCATCTTGAGCAGCAGTTGGAGGCGCGGCAGTTCGAAGGCGTGGGCGAGCAGCTCTTCCGCGTCGACACGGGGATTGGGAATCTCTTTGGCCGCGAAATGCTGCGCCGTCCAGGCCAGGCAGTCGCGAACGGACCAAACGGCGGAAGGAGCCGCATTCGCCGAAGCCGGCAAGGAGTCGCGATCGGTCACGGCGCGGTTTCCTGAACCATGCGCCGGTCGGCGTCGGATTTTTTGCGCAGCGCGGCGGCGAGGTCATCGAGCTCGCCGGCCAGGATGCGGTCCAGCGAGTAATTTTTCTCCTCGCCCTCCAGCCGGTGGTCGGTGCAGCGGTTCTGCGAATAGTTGTAGGTGCGGATGCGTTCCGAGCGGTCGCCGGATTTGATCTGTGTTCCGCGCAGCGCCCGGATTTCCTCCTCGCGCTTGTCCTTCTCCGCCTGGTACAACTTGTTCTTCAGGATCTGCAGCGCGCGGATGCGATTGCTGCGCTGGCTGCGCGTTTCCATGCAGTTCACCATGATCCCGGTGGGCAGATGTTTGACGATGACCCGGGAGTCGGTGGTATTGACGCCCTGGCCGCCCGGCCCGCCGGCGTGCGTGACCTTGATTTCGAGGTCTTTATCTTCAACCTTGACGTCGATGTTTTCGTATTCGGGCATCGCCGCCACCGTGACGGCGGAGGTGTGCACGCGGCCCTGCGCTTCGGTTTCCGGCACCCGCTGGACCCGATGCCCGCCGCCCTCGTTTTTGAAAAACAGGTAGGCGCCGTCGCCGGTGAGCCGGCAATCGATCCGGCGGAAGCCGTCGTGGTCGGAGAAATCCTGGTCGATGACCGTCAGGTCCCAGCCTTTTTTCTCGCAGTATTTCTTGTAGATTTCGAACAGGTCGCGCGCAAACAGGCAGGCCTCTTCGCCGCCCACCCCGGCCCGGATTTCGACCAGCACCGGCCGGTCGGCATCGGGGTCGGCCATGTACATTTTTTCGTCGGCCACCTTGAAGAGCCGCTCGGCGTCGGCCCGCGCTTCGGCGATTTCTGCCTGCGCCAGCTCCTTCAGTTCGGGATCGCTGGCGGGATCGCGGATCAGTTCCTCGGCTTCGTCGCGCCGCTGTTCGGCCGCTTCCAGCGCGACCAGATCGCCGCCGATTTTGGACAGCCGGCCGAACTCCTTGAGCCGCTCGGGATATTCCGGCCGCCCGGACGCGTCGGGGGCGCTGATGGCGGTTTCGATCGCGCGGTATTGCTTGAGCAGCACCGCCATGTCGGGTCGCATGGGTCGTGGGTCCTGAGATTGCGCGCGGCGGCTCACCGCGCAGATGGGCCTATTCTAGCGGAAATTCCACGGTGCAGGAGGGGAGGGGCCAGCGGGGCGGAGAGTATATGTAAGCCGATTTGCATTTGGCCAAGCAGGCAATCCATATGAAAGAAAAGGGGCTTTTTTACATAAGGCGCGGCGCCGATCACCCTTCCCGCAGCGCGCGGATGGCCGCGGTGCGGTCCGCGGCCTTGAAAATGGAGGTCGCCGCCACCAGCACCTGCGCGCCGGCCGCCTTGACCGCACGCACGTTCTGCGGGCCGACACCGCCGTCAATTTCAAGCAGCGGCTGCAGCCCCAGCAGCGCGCGCGCCGCGGCGAATTTGGGCAGGACTTCGGGCATGAACGCCTGGCCGCTGAAGCCGGGATTGACGCTCATCACCAGCACCATGTCGAAGACCAAGCCGGCGTCCAGGCCCGGTCGCAAGGCGGCAATCGGCGTGGCGGGCTTGAGCGCAGCGGAAATCTTCGCGCCGGCCTCGCGCGCGATCCGCAGCGCGCCGATCCAGTCGCCGCCGCATTCCGGGTGGACGGTGATGTAATCCGCGCCGGCCTTCACGAACGCCGCGGCGTAGCGTTCGGGATTCTCGATCATCAGGTGGACATCGACGATCTGCCGGGTGGAACGGCGGACGGCTTCGACGATCACCGGGCCCATGGTGATGTTGGGAACAAAATGCCCGTCCATCACGTCAACATGAACCCAGTCTCCGCCGGCGGCCTGGCAGCCGGCGATTTCTTCGCCCAGGCGGCGAAAATCGCAGGAAAGAATGGACGGCGCGATGAGAACCGGCGAGGGCGTCACGGGCAAGAATCTCCTGCGAACACAAAAGCCGGTGTGCAAGCCGCCCGGCGGGAGGACCTTGCGACCGTCCATACCCTGCCGTTCCGGACCCGGCAGTTTCATCTCGCGCCGATCCGCCTCGATCTCGGTTCGCTGGAGCGCGCGCCACCCTCCCCCACGGCGCGGGACGGGCGACCGGCGGCGGTGCCTGCGAAATGGCGCGAATCGAGTAGAATCGCGTGAGCGCGCGGCGGGCCTCCGAACAGCCTGCCGATCGCCAGGCCCACATTCTAGCGCCTCCGCCGAAACTTTCGCGCGTGCCCGCGGTCCGAATGGCCGCGCGCGCCGGATCCGGCCGGATTACAGGGAGCCATCGAGCATGGACGGAAAACTGCCGGGGGCGAACCCCCATGCCGTTGGTTGCCGCGGGTGCCGGCGCAGGCACGAAAGCGCTGCGGGTTGGAATCTGCTGCGTGCCGCGACGTTGACGGCCTGTGCCGCAGGCGCCCTGTGGCTGGGCAGCCGCAACCTGGCGGCCGCAGAAACCGGGCAGCCCACGCCGGCTCAAGCTCCCCAACCGATGTTCGGTCCGCAGCCGGGTGGGCCGATGGGCACCAACGGGCCTTTGGGACCGCGCGTGCAGGTGGCTCCCAGTTCGCTATCCACTTCCGCCAGCACGCCGGCACAGACGCCGGTTTCGCCGGCGAGCCCCACGCAACCGGGGCCGGGCGTCACGCCGATCGCCGCCTCGAACGGTCCGGATCTGCCGCCGGGCAGTGCGGTACATCTGGCCAGCGAATACCGCATTCGCGCCGGCGATCTTTTGACCGTCTGGGTCTACGGCGAGGCGGACCTGTCCCAGGATTTGCGTGTGGCTCCCAACGGCCAGATCACCTTTCCCTACGTGGGCAGCATCGACGTCGCCGGGCGGACCGCCGACGAGATCGCGCAGATGCTGCGCGGCAACACGGAACTCCAGCGGCAGCTCAATCACCCGCCGATTTCGGTGTCGGTGAAGGAGTTCGCGCCGCGGACGATTTTCGTTCTTGGCGCGGTCGCTCAGCCGCAGCAGGTCGTGCTGCCGATCGATCCGCCGATGACGGTCACCCAGGCGATCGCGCAGGCGCAGGGTTTCCGGGACGACGCCGTTCGCAGCCGGGTGCGGATCTACCGCCGCGGTCCCGACGGAAAAGCGCACACCATCGAAGTGAACGTGGCCGCGATTCTGGACGACAACAAGCCCGATCAGGACGTGCTGCTGCAAGCCGGCGACACGGTATACGTCAGCCCGCGGGCGCAGGGCGGCGTCTTCGTGCTGGGCGCCGTGCAGAAGCCGGGCTTTTTCGAGCTGAAGGATTTTTCGAGCGGCGGGGAAAAAGATTCAATCACCGTCACCCAGGCCCTGGCCGCGGCGGGGGGCTTCAACGACGACGCCATCGAGGAGGGCGTGCGGCTGTTCCGGCGAACGCCCGGCGGCGACCTGGAGCTGAAGCAGGTGGTGAACGTCACCGCGGTAACCGACTCGGCATCCAAGGCGGGCAAGCGCGACGACCCGGTGTTGCAGCCGAGCGACACGGTCTACGTGCCCACCCGCGACCAGATTTTCGTCGTCGGTCGCGTGATTCACGCCGGCGCCTATTCCGCGCCGCAGGGACAGACCTTGACGGTCACCAAGGCCATTTCGCTCGCCGGCGGATTCGATCCCTACGCCGAGCGCAGTTCCGTGAAGGTGTTCCGCCGGGACACCCCCGATGCGCCGCCCGTGATCGTGGACGTGAAGGCTCTGTTTTCCACCGGCGATCTGCGCAGCGACGTCATCGTGAAGCCCGGCGATCTCGTGTTCGTCCCCGAAAGTATCTGGTGAACGGATGACCCCATCCCCCGCCGGCCCAGCCGGCTCGACTGGCTCCTCCCGCCAGACCGAATCGCCGCCCGCCCCTCGCGGTGCGACCTCACCCAACCCGGCGGCGATCTACCCGGCGTCGAGCCATCCCAATATGCCGACGCCGTCCTATTCGATCGGCAAAAAAATGCTGATCGGCGAAGTGGCCCGGCTGGTCGCACATGAGGTGAACAATCACCTGCAGGGCATCATCGGGTTGGCGGACCTCATCGCCGAAGAAGCTACCAACCCCGCCTGGCAGACCTCCCTGCTTGAAATCCGCCAACAGGCGGAACACATCGCCGGTTTGCAGCGGAATTTCGCCTTGCTGCTCAAAGGCGCGCCCCCGGCCGAACTGGGGCCCGTGGACCTCGCCGGCGTGTGGCAGGGCGTGGCCGGGATTCTGGCCGGCGCGCTCGTCCGCCGCCAGATCGATCTGCACCTGCATCTACCCACCGATCTGCCGGCGGTGCTGGGCGACTCCGACGCCCTGTCGCAACTCATGACCCTGGCAGTTCTTTGGCATTTCCGCTCGATCGAACGGCGCACCGAGTGGACAGGCACTCGCCCCGTGGTGACCATCGTCGTGGCGGCCGTCGAAGCCGGCGCAGGCAATTCCGAACCGGGCGTGACCTGGATATCGCGGGACAACGGCATCGGCGTCCCGGCCCTGGGGGCCGCCGGCAAAGATCCCGTCAAAGCTGAAAACGAGGACGATCTGGTGACCTACGGGCGCGCGCACTGCAACCTGATCGTGCAGCGCCATCATGCGAGTTTCGCCATTCATTCGCCGGAGGGCGCCGGCCTGGAGCTGTGGATCACCCTTCCCCGGGGCTGACCCCCCGCACTGCACCGCACCGCTCCAAACCGAACCGCTACAAACCGAATCGCTACAAACCGAATCGAACCGGCCTCGCCCCCGATGCACCCCCGGGTTTCAATTCACTCACCTGGCGCGTCAATCACCTCCAGGTCCAGAGCTGGCCCCAGCGTCACCGGCAGACGCTGCTCGCGCCCGGTGAACGGATCGGCAATTTCAACCGCCCAATCGGCGCCAGACTGGGAAAGCGGAATGCGCACCACCTTCGAACCGGCGTTGTTCACGAGCGGAAGCGTCCAGGATCCCTGCAATTCACCGTCCTGCATCAGACGCACCGACAGCGCCGCCGGCGGCGTCCAGCCGGCCAGCGTGCGCGCCGTCGGCGCGATTCGGCAGTGCACCTCTACGGTGCCGTCAGGGCCTTCAGTCAGATGGCTGTACAGACGCCAGTAGGCGCCGGTTTCATGGTTCTTCGCGAGGCGGGACGCAAGAAACGACCGGACATCGTCCAGCGCCGAGCGCAACGCGACGCCGCCGTGCGCGCCGGCCAACACCTTCTGGGCTTCGTCCTCTGACACCCCCAGAAAATCCACCGCCGTCGCCGTCTTCCGGGAGGCCGCGGCGTAGCCAGAAACCGCCGCATTCAACACCACCACCGCTCCGCCGCCCGCCACCGGACGCACCGTGACCGCCGCCGCACCGTCGGCAGCGAAGCGAAAAACGCCGGTGCCCGGCCGCGGCTGCAGGTGCGATTCAAGACAGCCGAAGGATTGCTCCACCACCCCGAACAGCCGGTGGGTCTGCGGATCGCGGCGTGCCAGCAGCCGGTTGAGCCGCTCGTCGGCCCCCCAGGTCGCCGGGTCGGGATCGGCCGGAATCGCCGGGCCGATGTCGCCGGTCAGCGCCTCGACCGGGCCGATGTCAGGCAGTTGAACCGCGGGCGTCTGCGGCGAAAGACTGGCGCCGAGTTTCAGCGCATCCTGCATCGACGGCGTGGGCCAGGTCTCGCAGATCACCAGGCCGCGCGCGTCGATCACCGGTTGCAGTTCCGCCGCGATGGCGGCCGCCGAAAGCGTCGCCCCGCGCGGCACCACCACCACCGGACCGTCAAAGGGCGCGCCGGGCCCGCTGAGGCCGGTGTCGGCGAGCAGTTGGACCCAGTCGTTGCGGTTTTCCAGAGGCAGCGGCGTGCCGCGAAAAAATCGCAGGCTCTGATCGGGCCGCCACGTTGCTGCGGCCGTGGCCGGCGCCGCACCGCGAACCGCCGCCGACTCGGTGAGCGTGGCCTGACATTCTTCCAGCGCGATGAACTCTTCGTTCAGGCCGACGTGGATGCGAAAACCGTATTTCACCGTGAGCCACCCTGCCGGCAACCCAGCGGTCGGGAAGGCGAGGGAAATCGCCGCCCTGCCGGCGGGCGCCGCCGGCGCCAGCGGCGGCGGAGGCAAATGCGCAAACATGCCCGGTGCGGTCGAATCTGTCGGCGACGCGCCGGTCCCAGGTTTCGCCGTCGTTGCGGCAGCCGCCGAGGAGGGCATCACGGGCGCGGCCGGTAGCCAGCGAGCGCCCACCAAGCGGCCGAGCGCATCGAACAGCAGCACGCCATATTCGTGCTCAGGGAGATTGGGCAGGCAAACCCGCACCACCAACGGCGCGCCCGACGCGACCGATGGATGGATCAACGTCATCGCCGGGCCGGGCTGGTCGGCGGCCTCCGCCGGCCGGGCGGAGCAGCACAGCACCACCGCCAGACAGAATCCCATCGCACCGACGCCGATCCGCATGGATTGCTCCCACCGAAGACAATTTAATCGCGGCCGGCGGCGGGCTTCGGCCCGGCGGTTCGGCACGGCTGAATTCCTATGACCCGCTCCCAGCTTAACCGACGAATGCCAATCCGGGGTCACACTGGCTCAGGGCGCGGTGGGGCTCGGTTGCGAAGCACCGCCACCATTGGCAGCGAGGCCGGGAGAGGCTCCGGGCGCACTGCCCGGGGTGGCGGTCGAGGGTTTGGGCGCGAAGCCGGAAAACATCAGCGGCACCGCCGCCGGGGGCTTGCTCGGCGCATTGGACGCGACAGGCGACGTCGATTTTCCGGCCGGCGGCGCCGGCTTGCCGCCAGGCGGGGCCGCCGGTGGACTGCCCGCGCCAGAATCGGCCGCGCCCACCGGTTGCGCGGTGACGGCGGGAGCGGGGTGTTCCAGCCGGTGCAGCCGGTCGTCGTCGATCGCTTCGATGATCGACTGCGCAGCAGAGGCCACCGCCGAATCAAGCCCCTGGTCGATCGTCTCCCCGCGCGAGACATCGTAGTCTCCGGCCAGCGCCGTGACGCGGCTGTCCGCGCCGCTCTTGGAAAGAACCGTGCCGTTCCGATCGCGCAGCGTGTAGCTCGTTTGAATGACCACCTGCCTCTCGATCGGCACGTTGTATTCGTCGGCGCGGATGACCAACTGACTCACCCCGCTGATTTCCACTTCCAGCAGTACGTCGGCATCGTCGGCTTCCGCCAGCGCCATGCCGCCAAAATCGCCCTGCGAAGCGCGCCGGCGCAGCTCTCCGGTGAGCCGCGCCTCCAGCGAGCGGGTCAGTTCGTCGCTGCGTAGATGGGAAACCACGATGGGGATGCCGACCGTCGTCGCGTCCGGCGACCACACCGGCCCGCCGTGGTGCAAGTAGCAGCCGGCCAGCAGCGCGTCGGCAAGACACAGCACCGCGGCCAGGCCACCAACCCAGCGGGGGCGCAGGCGGCGAGACACGCGCAGTTGCAACGCACGGAGAATGGCGCAACGCAGGCTGCTCATGACGCAGACCTCGGCGCCGACGCGGGTGCTGCTGGAGGCAAAGACGCCTCCGGTGGCGCAGCGAAGGCCAGGCGGGGCAGTTGGTCGGCGGCAAGCGCCGGCACGGGCAGGCTTGCATCGACGGCTTCGAGACCGGCAAACAGTTCAACGAAGTGCTCGCGCAGCGCTGCCACCGGCAGCCCGCCGAAGGCCGCAGGAAGCGTCCGCCACTTTTCCAAGGCACGGCGATGCAGGACCAGCGCCCCGCGGCGATTGCCCTGGCGCCACTTGTAGCACGCGACCGCCCACTGAATCAGCCCTTGCAGAAACAGCCGCGGCAAACCCGCTGCGCGCAACCAGATCGCTTCGAGCGTTTCATGGCACTCGAAAAATTCGCCGGCATCGAATTGGCGCAATGCGCGGTGGTAGCTCTCGTTGCTGCACAGCCCCGCAGAATCAAGACGGCCCGCACCGCCGGCCGTTGCACCGAACCCATCGGGAGATTCGGGATGGCCGGAGGAATCAGGTGCATTGGATGCGGCAGCGGCATCGCGCGGGCGTGCGGAACCAGGCGGCACCGCCCGGCCCTGCGGGCTGGTCGAATGGGGCGGCGGCGCATCGGCCATCGGGCTGCCTTTCCCCGGGGTGAACGTCGTGAGCGTCTTGAACGCCATCAACGCGGCGAGTCCCATGGGCACCGCCGCCGAATTTCCCGCCGGTTCAACCC
>JBOHNC010000532.1:0-5888 GCA_050730415.1 Planctomycetota bacterium | reverse complement strand
GAGCAGCCCGGCGCTCGGATGCAGCGACCGGAGCCCCCCGCCGCAGCCGCCGACCCCAACGCCTCCCCGGCTTCTTTGCGACTTGGCGTCTTGGCGCGAGGTCTTCCTCTTCCCGCGTCGGAAATGTCCACCCGCCTGGAGCAATCCCGTCGAACGCACCGTTCTAAAAATAGCGCCATTCGGTGTGCCCACCCGCGCTACGTCCTTTCCGCGGCTCTTCGATTGCCCTTCCTCCCTCAGCCTTCACGCTTCATCCTTTCCCCCCGTCACCCCCGCGCCACCACATGCTGAAAAAACATCCACACCGCATGATTGTTCGGGAAGCTCCCCGGCAGCCCGACAATCGTCCACGCCTGGTTCAGTGCATCCGGCAGCCCGTACACATCCATCGCCGTGATCAACACGGCGCTCGACCACCCCGTCGCCAACAAAAACCAGCCGCTCTTCCATTTGCCCATCCGTTTGGCGGAACTGGTGAAATGCAGCAGCGGAAACATCGCCAGCGGCAGTTGCAGCGCCAGCACCACCTGACTCAAGTTCAACAGATCGGTCACACTGCTGTCGCCCCGGAGGCCGATGATCAGCACCGCCGGAATCACCGCCAAAAGCCGCGTGGCCAGCCGCCGCAGCCAGGGCGAAATCCGCCAGTGCATGAACCCTTCCATCACCACCTGCCCCGCCAGCGTGCCGGTCACCGTGCTGGCCTGCCCGCTGGCCAACAGCGCAATCGCAAACAGTGGACTGGCCGCCGCAATTCCCAACAGCGGCGCCAGCGTCGCATACGCGACCCTGATCCAGTCGGTGCTGTCGTTGTAATCGATGTGACTGCCGTTGGGCAGCGTCAACCCCGTGCTGCGGTGCTCATAGAACACCATCGCCGCCAGCACCAGGATCGCCGCGTTCACGAAGAACGCGATCGTCAACGACAGCGTCGAATCGATCGTGTTGAAGCGGATCGCGGTGCGCACCGCCCGCTCGTCTTTCTGCAGCTTGCGGCTCTGCACCAATGCCGAATGCAGATACAGATTGTGCGGCATCACCGTCGCGCCGATGATCCCGATCGCGACGAACAGCATCCCCGACTGCGCCAGGGACGGCGTGATCAGCGCGTGGCCCATTTCCAGAAAGCTGGGACTGGTCTTCGGCAGCACGAATATTTCGATGAAATAACACAACGCAATCGTCGCCACCAGCACCAGCACGATCGCTTCGATCACCCGCATGCCGTAGCGCTGCAAGGCCAATAAAATCAGCACGTCGAAGCCGGTGATGATCACCGCCCAGAAAATTGGAATGTGAAACAACAGGTTGATCGCCACGGCGCTGCCGAGCAGCTCCGCCAGGTCGCAAGCCGCGATTGCAATCTCGCACAGAATCCAGTTCGGCACCCGCGTCCATTTGGGGTACCAGTCGCGGCAGCACTGCGCCAGGTCCTTGCCGGTCACCACCCCCAGCCGCGCCGACAACACCTGCAGGAAAATCGCCATGAGGCTGGCCAGCGCCACCACCCACAGCAGGCCGTATTTGTAACTCGCCCCGCCGGCCAGATCGGTGCCCCAGTTGCCCGGATCCATGTAGCCCACGCTCACCAGCAGCGCCGGCCCCGAATAGGCCCACCACTGCCGCCAGAAACTGGCCTTGGAATTCGGCACCGAAACCGTGCTGTGCATCCCCTCGATCGACATCGGCACCACCGGCCCAGATTGCGGCCCGGGCGCCGCCCCGCCGCCCTCGCGGGCCGCCCCCACCGATGGCTCCTCATGCTGATCACTCATCGTTGGTCCTGCTTTCCGTGAACCGCCGCGCTGCCGGCTTTCCGTCGCTTCCCAGCTCGCACCCGGTCGCCCCCTCCGGCTTGCGCACGGGTGCAGCGGAAAATGTAGCCCCAATTTAGGCAAAAGCAAATATTTATTTTACGGTTCTAACTATTTATTTAGTCACGACTAACTTTCAAATTCGAAATGGCGTAGCATATGTAACATTAGCTTCGTTTTGTCAAACGCCCCCCGCCCGCTTTGCCGCCGCATTTCTCTGGTAAAATGCGTCCCACTGGCGTTAAATCAAGTACACCCGGATACGCCCTCATTTCGTTCCGCACGGATTTCCCATTTTCGCGAAACTTCCGTTCCCTGGAGTCGTCTCACGCATGGTGATGGCCGATCCTCCCGCCAGCTCACTTTGGTCCGCCTCTTCGCCCGCGGCTCAGCCCGCTGCCGAAGACGCGACCGAAGCGGTGCCGGCCGATCGGTCGCAGCAGCGCCGTGAGGAATCGGCGTACGTCGATCGGGCCCGCGCCGGCGATGCCCAGGCCTTCGAATGGCTGATGCTGTCCTGCCAGGAACGGCTGTACGGCTTCATCCAGCGAACCTGCGGCAACACCGACGACGCCCAGGACCTGTTTCAAGACACCGTCCTGCGCGCCTTCCGGCACATCGGCGAATTCCAAGGCAAATCGTCGTTCAGCACCTGGCTGCACACGATTGCCTATCATCTGTGGTGTTCGCGCGTCCGCCGCGAAGCCGGCCGAAGTCGGCCCGAAGAAGGCGGAAAACTGCGCCCGAAGGTCCAGGCCACGGGCGAAATTCTGGAGACCCAGGCCGTCGATCTCGTCGAACCGGATGCCGCCCTTCAAACCGGCGAAATCCGTGCTCGCGTGCGCGCGGCCGTCAACCAGCTGGAGGAACCCGATCACACCATCATTGTGATGCGCGAATTCGGCGGGCGATCCTACGAGGATATCGCGGAAATCACCGGCATGCGCCTCGGAGCGATCAAAAGTCGCCTCCATCGCGCCCGTCGGAAACTCGCCGAACTGCTCAAGGGGCTCTTGGAACCGGACACATGAACAAGGACATGCAGGCAGAAAACTTCAGCGCCTTCCTCGACGGCAACCTGTCCGACGCGGAGGCCCGCGCCTTCCTCGCCGAAGTCGCGCGCGATCCCGCGGCCGCCGCCGAACTGCGCCGCCTGGTCCGCCTGCGCGAACTGATTGCCGACGCCTTCAACCCCCAGGAAGCGCTCCCCGTCCCGCCCGCCGTGCAGGAACGCTGGCAGACCGCCGTCCGCAGCGCCGCCGCCGCGCGCGCCCCCGTTCCCCTTCCCGCCCGTCCCGTCACCCCCCCCGCCGCCGCCACGCCAATCGCGACCGTGTTGCGCCCCCGGCAGAGTATCTGGCGCGCCCTGATCCCCGCCGCCGCCGTCGTGTTGCTGGCCGCTGGCGTACTCGTCTACGCCCAGCGCCTGCGCCAGAATCGCTCCGATAACACCCCCTCCCTGGCGGCCGGCTTGCCCGCCACCCCGGCGTCCCAACTGGCCCTGAAGCAGGAGCCTCCGCCCCCGCCCACCCAACCCGCGCCGCAGCTCTCCGCCGGCGCCATGCTCCCGCCGCCAGCCGCGACCGAGACCAATCTCCCCCCCGCCGCCAACGCCGCCAACGCCCCGGCCGCCTCCAAGGCCGTGCTGGATCGCCAAGCCTCCGCCAACGCCAACGCCAACGCTCCCGCTCCCGCTCCTGAACCTGCCGTAGCGGCAACACTGGCTGACAGCGCCACAGCCAATGCCACGCCCCCCGCGGCCGCGCAGCCCTCCAAGACACAAATGGCCATGGTGGTCCGAAGCCAACAGGTGCAAGCCGGCACCGCCGCCCGCACCCCCGCCGCGCCGCCTGCGTCGCCGCCCGCCGGTCCGCAAATGGCCGCCGCAGGTTCAGCCCCCATGCCCGCCAGCGCCACCGCCACCGCGCCGGCCAACGTGCCCGCCCCGCCCTCCGTAGGTCTGGTCGCCTCCGCCGAGACCCCCCACGCGCGTCCCCAGCCTGATTTCGCCGCCGCTGGCGCCACCGCCAATGCCACGATCAGTGCCCCCGCCGCCAACGCCCCTGCCGCCCCTGCCGCCCCTGCTGCCACCGCGTCCGCCACCCCCGCCGCTTCCGCTGCGACCGTCCGTGCCATGGTCGTTCCGCCCAACCCTTTGGTCAGTCCCGAGCAAACCGCCGACGCCGGCAACACGCGCCTCGGTGGCGGTGCCCGCCTCGAAGCCGGCCAGGAAGCGGATGCTGGCACGCCCAAGCCTCCCGCGGCACCCGCGCCTACGCCTACACCCGAGCCCCTGCCCACGCCCACGCCCGCGCCACAAGCCACCCCGCCCGTCCCGTCGGGCCCGTCCGTCCACCCGAACCCACCCGCGCAGATGGCCGTGCGCCCCACGCCCAACACGCAGACCGCCGAGGCCGCAGGCTCGCAACCAGCCGCCCCTTCAGCCGCCGATTCAGCCCTGCAAAAAAATCATAACCTTCCTAATGTTCATGGAATACCAAAGGGGCCGCAGAGCGACAATGGAGGGCCCGACGCCGCCGGTGGCGCGCCTCTGGCGATGACCCGTCCGGCGCGTGCAGCCGGTGCCGCCGGAGCGGCTGCGGGCGAGCCCGTCGCGCCCCTCATTCAAACCCCGCTGGAACCCCCGCAGCCCATTTCTATCCCCTATAACGCACAGAATCTTATGTTGGTCGAACACTGGGTCAAGCAGCACGGCGGTTCGATCCAGGTCACCGCCCAAGCCGCCATCGGTACGCCGGTCGGCGGCCGGCCGTTCCTGGGTTTCGTCGACGCCATCCCCCCCGACCACGCCCCGCCCCCGCTGGTGGATATCACCCTGGTGCCGGCACAACTGCCGAATTTGAAAGCATATGTGTCAGGCATGCAGGCCGCGAAACCAGCCGTTGCGATTGCCCAAAACGAGCCTCCCGAAACCGGCGCGCAGCCCGCCCACGTGGAATTGCGCATAAAACTCAGTCAAAAATGATAACTACATGATTAAAATAGCTATTTTTCCAACAAAAGCGCTGAAATCAGAGAATTCACAGGTGACAAAACAATATTTTTTGGTATGATTTCACCCGCGAGTCGTCAATTCAGCCGAGAACATTGGAGGGGTCATAGCTTTGGCTGTGGAACCGATCAAGGTCGAGTTGACCGTATTCAACCATTTGCAAATCCTGCGCGATGAGTTGGAAGCCCGCCTCGACGAGCTTGCCAAACTCGAAACTCGCATGAAGGAGGTGCAATTTCAGCTTGAGCGCATCCGGTATCTGGGGACCATCGACCCGATGCTGGCGCAGGTCGAACCGCCCGAGGGCTACGCCGAGTACGCCAAATGGGAGGAACGCCGGCAGCAGTTGTACCGCGCAATTGCCGCGCTGAAAGCCAACCAGCAGGTGGCCGAGACCGAAACCGGCTCCCAGGCGCAGGCAGCAGCGCCCCGCCAGCCGTCGCTGGCCGAGCTGCGCGCGCAGAAGCCGCCCGCCGCCAAGCGTTCGCGGTTTGATACATTCTGATCGTTCCAGCGTGAGTGTTCGCGTTGAACAGGGGTCGACAGCCGCAGCCCAGCGGCGGCCGCCGACAGGAGATCGAAAACAGCACTGATCAGTCGAGGCAGTTTGCGAATGTCCAGCAAACGTTCGGGAAGCGACCGGAAAAAATCGCAGCGTCTGGCGCGGCCGCGCCGGTCGCCGCCTTCGCGACCGGCGCCTCAAACAGGGAAGAAAAAATCCCGCTCGCGGGTCAAATCCATGAAGGCCGTGGGCCGGCGTACGGGATCGTCCCGAGCGCGGCCGGCGGTTCAGCCGCGTGCGCGGCCGAAAAAGTCCGCCAAGGCAACGCACGCGCCGATGAAGGGAAGCAGGTTGCATAAAAGCTCCAAGGCCGCCGGTCCCCGCGTGACGCGGCCCCCCGTGCATGCCAAATCCGTTGCGAAATCCGTCGCCCAAGCCGCTCGACGCACCGCGCCGGCCGCCCCACGCGTGGTCGTGCCCGTCAAAAAAACCGGGCCCGTGCGCAAAGCCGTCGCCACCACCCCGCCCGCCCCGCCCGCCCGCCCCGCCCGGCCGCTAC
>JBOHNC010000531.1:0-7674 GCA_050730415.1 Planctomycetota bacterium | reverse complement strand
GCCGTCTTTTTCGAGCCGGTCTGCACGTGCACACCGGTTTGGACGTGCACACCGGCCGCTGCAGCCCGATCCGGCCAGGGGCCTGGTCAATGAGTCCGGAAATCGACCTGTACACGGCCAAAAAAATGGTTGGATTTTTTCCCCGCCGGATCTAGAATAAGGGCATCTCCTGAATTCCTATAGGAATTAAGGAGTTTCCCCTCGCACTGCCCCCAGCCCAGTCGGCCCGGCGGTTGCGATCGAAAGGCGTTTCCCATGTCGGCCGGTACATTCCAAGCCACTGCGTTCCCCGCGAAGCAAGAGATTCTCGGCGTGCCCACCGTGCAAACCCCCTATCCCACGGAAGCGATCTGGAACGAGGCCCTCGCCAAGCTCCCGCAGTCCGCGCTGGACCTGATCGGCAACACGCCGCTGGTGCATCTGCGCAAAATTTCGCGCGAATTCCCCGGCGTCGTGATCCTCGGCAAACTGGAACAGAAAAACGCCACCGGCTCGGTCAAAGTCCGCCCCGCCGCCCGCATGGTCCTGGCCGCGCGCGCCCACGGGCTGCTCGAAGGCAAAACCATCCTCGACGCCAGCAGCGGGAACACCGCCATTGCCCTGTCGTTCATGGGCGCGGTGCTCGGCATTCCCACCGAACTGGTCGTCCCCGCCAATTGCTCGAAGGAACGCAAGGGCCTGATCAAAGTCTACGGCGCCAAGCTGATTGAATCGAGCGACCAGTTGGGCAGCGACGGCGCCATCGAACTCGCCCGCTCCCTGACGGCCGAAAATCCCGGCAAATACCACTACACCGACCAGTACTCCAACCCCGAAAATCCGCTCGCCCACGAACATTCCACCGCGGTCGAAATCTGGAACCAGACCGCCGGCGAAGTCACCCATCTGGTGGCCGGGCTGGGCACCAGCGGCACCCTGATGGGCACCACCCGCGGCCTGAAAAAGCGCAATCCGCAGATCCGCTCGATCGCCGTCATGCCCGACGACGGCATGCACGGCTTCGAAGGCCTCAAGCACATGCCGACGCAGTTGGTGCCCGCCATCTACGACCCCGCCGCGCACGACGAATTGATTGAAATGCCGACCGAAGAAGGTTGGGCCATGAGCGAACGGCTGGTGCGCGAGGAAGCCCTGTTCTGCGGCCGGTCCTCCGGCGCCGCCCTGGCCGCCGCCGTCCGCATCGCGCGCCGCCTGCGCGCCAGCCATCAGCGCGGCGTGATCGTGTGTATTTTGCCCGATGGGGGCGAGCGGTATCTCGACGAGTACACCGCCTGATTGGAATCTCCCGCCCCCCCGCTACAATGGGCGCCTGTTTTGGGACCAACTTTTCGGATGAATCTTTTGCACGACCTGGGCCACCATCCCACGCTTGCCACCGAGGACCGACCGCCGGCATGACACTCAAGACCATCGCGCTCAGCCCGCGCCTGCGCGAACAGATTCACTTCCATGGCATTGCCACCTTTCCCAACGAATGCTGCGGCTTTCTGTTGGCCGAACTCAAGTACCCCATGGCCTGCCAGGAAGCCTGCCCCGAACGGATCGTCGTCTCCGCCGTCGTACCGTCGGAAAATCTGAACACCACCCGCAGCAACGACCGCTTCGACCTGGCGCCGCAGAACTACGCCAACATCGAGAGTTTCCTCGACCAGCGCCGCAAAGGTTTTTCCATCGTCGGCATCTACCACACCCATCCGCGCTGTCCGGCCTACGCCTCGGCCACCGACACCGAATGGGCGCTGGGCACGCCCGAGCTGTTTCATCTGATTCAGTCGATCCGTGACGACGGCCAGGACCCGGCCGGCGGCGGAGCCGGCATCTACCCCGGCGAAATCAAAGCCTTCCGCGTGGATCTCGAAGCGCAAAAAATGATCGATGTCGCCCTCGACATCGACGGGAGAGTGAAACCATGAGTTCCCTGACTTGGAAAGACCGCCTGAAGGACAGCATCGATCCGCAGATCGGCGCGGAGGTCGATGCCTTCGAAATGCAGATGGTGCTGCGCAAGCAGGGCAAGGTGGACGAAAAACTGTTCGCCGAAACCCGCCTGCGCCGCGGCATCTACGGCCAGCGCTACGACAACGGCCAGCGCAACGACGGCCTGACCACCCAGAAACTGGCCTTCCCCACCGACCTGACCAAAGGTCCGACCACCTGCTGGGACGCCCCCGGCATGGTGCGCATCAAGATTCCCTACGGCGGGCTCACCCCCGTCCAGTTGGAAGTCATGGCCGACCTCGCCGAGGAATACTCCGACGGCATCCTGCACGTGACCACCCGGCAGGATATCCAACTGCACTACGTCCACATCGAGAACACCCCCAACCTGATGCGCCGGCTCGGTGGAGTCGGCATCACCACCCGCGAAGCCTGCGGCAACTCGGTGCGCAACGTCACCGGCTGCCCGCTGGCCGGCGTCTGCCGCGACGAAACCTTCGACATCACGCCCTACGCCAAGGCCTGCGCCCAATTTTTGCTCGGCCACCGCGACGCCCAGGACTTCGGGCGCAAGATGAAAATCGCGTTCTCCGGCTGCGCCCAGCACGCCTGCGGCCTGGCGATGATGCATGACATCGGCGCCGTCGCCAAAGTCAAATCCGTCAACGGCGTCGAAACCCGCGGCTTCGAATTCTATGTCGGCGGCGGCCTCGGCCCCGTCCCCTACCAGGCCCAACTGCTCACCGATTTCCTCCCCGTCGAGGAACTCCTGCCCGTCAGCCAGGCCATCTGCCGCGTCTTCGGCCGCCTGGGCGAAAAGAAAAACCGCAACGCCGCCCGCATGAAGTTCCTCGTCCACAAGCTGGGCCTGCCGGAGTTCAAACGCCTGGTCGAGGAAGAACGCAAAATCCTGCCGCCCGATCCCGCCTGGGTCGAAATCGTCCGCGAACTGGAACCGATGCACGAAACGCCGCTCAAGCCGGCCCAGAAACTCAACGGCGCCACCCTCCCCGCCGGCTTCGCCGCCTGGCGCAAGACCAACGTCTACGCCCAGCGCCAGGAAGGCTACAGCGCCGTCACGCTGGCGCTGCCCCTGGGCGACTTCACCGCCGACCAGTCCCGCGCCATCGCCGACCTCGTGCGCAAGTACGTCGGCGATTCGATCCGCCTGACCGTCGATCAGAACATCATGCTGCGCTGGGTCGCCGACGCCGACCTGCCGGCGCTATACACCGAACTGGCCGCCCACGGGCTGGCTCGCCCCGGCGCCAACACCATCGTCGATGTGACCAGTTGCCCCGGCACCGACACCTGCAAGCTGGGCATCTCCAGCTCCCGCGGGCTGGCCGCCGAACTCAGCCAGCGCCTGGCCGCCCGCGCCGCGTCGCTCGACGAATCCCTCCAGGGCCTGCACATCAAGGTCTCCGGCTGCTTCAACAGTTGCGGCCAGCACCACGTCGCCGACATCGGCTTCTACGGCGCCTCGCGCAAAAAAGGCAACTACACCGTCCCCCACTTCCAGATGATCCTCGGCGGCCAGTGGGAAAACAACGCCGGCAGCTACGGTCTGGCGGTGCTGGCGCTGCCCAGCAAGCGGGTGCCGGAAGCCGTCGACCGCGTGACCGAAATGTACCTGACCCAGCGCGAGAAAACCGAATCCTTCCAGGCCTTCGTCAAACGCACCGGCAAAGCCAAAATCCGCGCCGCGCTCGAAGACCTCGCCCAAGTTCCCGCGCACGAAATCGACCCGTCGTTCTACAGCGACTGGGGCGATCCGCGTGAATTCACCATTGGCGACATGGGTGTCGGCGAATGCGCCGGCGAAGTCATCTCGCCCATCGACTTCGGCATGGCCGAAGCCGAACGGCTGGTCTTCGAAGCCCAGCTCGCCCACGACGCCGGCGAGCTTCCCAAAAGCGCCGAACTCGCCTTCAAGGCCATGGTCACCGCCGCCAACGCGCTGGTCCGTCTCCAGTTCGTCGACGTGCCGACAGATGCCGCCTCGACCGTCCGCGAATTCCGCACCCGTTTCTACGACACGCAGCTTTTCTTCGATCCCTTCGCCGGCGGCCGCTTCGCGCAGCCGCTGTTCCATCACCACGAAACGCCCCTGACGACCTTCACGCCCGACGCCGTGCGCCGGCTGGTGGAGGAAGCCCAACTGTTCATCGACGCCAGCCACGGGTGCCTCGGGCGCCTGGCCAACGCGTCGCCATTCAAGGTGTAACGCATGGATACCTATCGCCTCGCCGTGAAACTCTTCCTGACCGATCCCAACGCCGTCGATCCCGTCGGCGTCATCGGCCTGTTTCACCGCTGGATTCAGACCCACCGCATCCCCGGCCTGCTGATCGACGTCTGCGACTACGATCACGTCCCGGATTCCCCCGGCGTCGGCCTGATCGGCCACGAAGCCGACCTTTTTCTGGACGATTCGGAAGGCCCGCGCGGGCTGATGTACGTGCGCAAGCATCCGTTCGAAGCCGCCGATGAAGGCGACCAGCAGACCCGGCTGGCCGCCGCCTTCCGCCTGGCGCTGACCGCGTGCAGCCGGTTCGAAGAAGACTACAAGCCCGGCGCGAAAACCGGCACGGCCGCCGCGCCCGCCAAGGCTTCCGGCAAGGCCCAGTTCGGCGGCTGCGAAGCGCTGGTCATCTTCAACGACCGGCTCAACGCGCCCAACGACGAGGCCGGCTGCGCCGCCGCGCTGCCGACTGTGCAGGCGCTCGCCCACAAACTCTACGGCGGCGCCAAAGTCGATGTCACCCGCGTGAAAAACGACCCGCGCAAACGGCTGACGCTGCGCATCAAATCCAGCGCCGCCGCCATCGCCCCCAGCGCGCTGCTCGCGCGCCTGGGCTAGCGCCCCGCCCCCCCCTGGGAGCGCCGGGCTCCAGCCCGGCTTCTTGGATTTCGTCTTCGCATTGGCTTCGTGCATGCCGCGTTTCCGTGCGTTCCACGCTCCGCAGCATCTCTTCCGAAGGCGCACCGGCCCATGCAGATTCTCATCGCCTCCGGCAACCAGGGCAAAATCGCCGAGATCGGCGCGGCGCTCCAAGGCTGCAACGTCCAGTTGCGTTCGGTGCTCGACCTGGATCCCCATTTCGATCCGCCCGAAACCGGCGCCACGCTGCGCGAAAACGCGGAAATCAAAGCCCGCGCCGCACTGCTCCGCGCGCCATCTCATTCTGCTGCGCTGGCCGACGACACCGGCCTGTACGTCGACGCATTGGACGGTGAGCCCGGCCTTCGCGCCGCGCGCTACGCCGGCGTACATTGCTCCTTCGAAGACAACATCGCCAAGCTGCTCGCCGCGCTGGCCGGCGTTCCGCCCGAACGTCGCGGGGCGCGCTTCGTGACGGTCCTCGCGCTGGCCCGACCCGGCGCCGCCACGCTGTTCTTCGAAGGCGCCTGCGCCGGCCGGATCGCCGCCGAAAAACACGGCGCGGAAGGCTTCGGCTACGATCCCATTTTCTTTGTCCCCGCGGTCAACAAAACCTTCGCCGAAATGTCCCTGCTCGAAAAAGAAGCCGTCAGCCACCGCGGCGCCGCGCTCCGCAATTTCGCCGCCTGGCTCCAATCGCGCTGACCGCCCCCCAGACGCCCGCCCGCTTTTCGTTTCATCCGCCCATTCGGCTCCGGGGGCCGATCCCTTACTCATAACCGCCCCAAGCCCCGTGGCACGGGTCGCCAGTCCCGTGCAAAAACAGTGCGAGCGAAGCTCACGCCTTAACTTTCTTGCGCGCGAGCGCATCGTAAAGTGGCACGGGCTGACCAGCCCGTGTCCAGCCCCTGTTCAACAGAGTCGAGCGTTTCCGCTGAAAAGCGCGCTTCGCGCGCTCTCTCCGCCGGGACCGCGGGCGGGCCCGCCCGCTTTTCGTTTCATCCGCCCATTCGGCTCCGGGGGCCGATCCCTTCCTCACAACCGCCCCAAGCCCCGTGGCACGGGTCGCCAGTCCCGTGCAAAAACAGTGCGAGCGAAGCTCGCGCCTTATCTTTCTTGCGCGCGAGCGCATCTTAAAGTGGCACGGGCTGACCAGCCCGTGTCCAGCCCCTGTTAAACAGAATCGAGCGTTTCCGCTGAAAAGCGCGTTTCGCGCTCTCTTACGCGCGTCCGCGCGCACCCTGGGAGCGCCGACGTCCACGTCGGCTCCTGGCTCGGCCCGGGACCGCCGGTTTCCAGACCGGCTTCTTCGTTCAAACCGTGTATTCGTCTCTGCAAACGAGTACATCGCGTTGTCTTGTTTTCACGTTCTTCCCACGCGAAAACCAGCCCGTGCCATTGTGTTGAAAACCTGTTCACCTGTGCGGGATTGTTGAAACGGTGTTGATATATGGCGCGGGAAATCACGAGGTGCTTAGCGCCGCCTTTCAACGGTTCAATTCATCCAGCAACCCCCAGCACTGGCCGTTCTGCCGCGCCCAACCCCTACCGGCGGTAGTATTTCGTCAATTCGATCCGTGGCGCGATCTGAACCGCCTTTGGACCGGTTTTCAACACAGCCGCAGGCCCGATCGGTTCGTCCAACCGGTTCGCATCGAAGCAGCTCCATGGTCCCATCAACCGGATTTCAACATTCCGCCGGCCCTTCGAGGGAGGGAGGGAGAGAAAATTTCTCTCCCAGGACCAAACCCAATATTCCAACCGCAGCCGGCCACAGGCCTCACGGTTCGAACGGAATCGCATCGGTCAAATACGAATCGTGGACGCCCAGCTTGGCCGATTGGTCTTTGAAAATCTGATCGGTCACCGACCCGGCCGCGGCGCCGGTCGACGACTGCACGGGATAGGTGATTTCGTAGGCCGAATCGTCCGGGTTCAGCCGGATGGATCGCACCTGCAGCGACGCCGTCAGCACCTCCAACGTGTCCATCCCATGCCGCAGTTGGAAGGACGGCGAATGGCCGAAAATTACCGTATCCCCGTCGCTCGGCGCATGGCCGGGATCGTAGGCGTAGCTGGAGTAGCAGATGTTCTCGCGCGTCGACAGCGTGGTGTTCTCCTGCATCGCCATCGCCACCGACGGCGGCATTTCGCCGTCCATCGGCGAATACAGCGTTTGCAGTGCGCTGATATCGTCGTTGGGGTTGTCCATCCGCAGCAGAATGCGTACGGCCTTGCCGGGATTGCGCCGGAAATCGGCGAACCGCGCCGCGCGGTCGGCTTCGGTCTGGAAGTTTTCCACGGCGGGAAAGATCGTGTACTTCTGCGAATAGCGTTGCATCTGGTCGCGGAAGGTCTCGAAGCTTTTTTCATCCTGCAGCGCCAGCGATTCGCGCTCCAAGTGCGTGTGCAGCGCCAGGATCAGCGTGGTGCCGACCGAAATCAACACGATGATGACGATCAGCTCGATCAGCGTGTACCCGCGCCGTGCGATCCGGCCGGCGCGTATCCGTCGGGCGGGTTTGGAAGGTCGGGAGAATCGAGAGGGCCCAGAGGGCTGAAGGAGCCAAAAGGGCCGCCCAGGCCGCGTGGCCAAGGCTGGCGCGGCGGGCAAGGGCAAAGGTGAGGCAGGCAAAAGGGGCAACATGGCAAGGATTCCGTCCCGACAAGCTCCACCGCCGATTATAGTAGAAGTCAGAACTGCTCGCGTGGATTTCCCTGCCCTGCCGTCTTTTTCGAGCCGGTCTGCACGTGCACACCGGTTTGGACGTGCACACCGGCCGCTGCAGCCCGATCCGGCCAGGGGCCTGGTCAATGAGTCCGGAAATCGACCTGTACACGGCCAAAAAAAT
>JBOHNC010000530.1:0-16386 GCA_050730415.1 Planctomycetota bacterium | reverse complement strand
CACATCTCCTAGCCCATGGGCCATTCAGTATATAGCGGGCGCGCCGAAGCGCGAAAATTGTATCAACTTGCAGCTAGGGCTGCCGGGTATTTTCGGCCGGTTTTGCATTTTTTTCGCCGGCCGGGTGCAGCGTCGCTTCGACCCGTTCGGTTTCCTGCTTCAACCGCGCGCGCGCCTGCGCCGCCTGCGAGCTGTCCGGCGCGGCCGCGATGATCTCATGCAGGTATTGCACCCCGCGGTCATATAACGTCCAATCGGCGGCGTCGGTCGGCGGATTCGCCAGATAGTTCAGCGCCAATTCCAGCTTGGTGGACAAGGTCCGCGCCAGTTGCGCCTGCGCTTCGGCCGCCACGCCGGCGCGCTTCTCCGGATCGTGTTTCAGCGCCGTCAGCGCCTTTTTGGCCTCCACGCTCGCCACCGTGTCGGGGTATTCCGCGATCACCTCCGCGTACTGCTGCGAGGCCTCGATGTATTTCCCCGCCGCTTCCTGCGCCTGCGCCGCGACCAGCCGTTTCTGCGAGGCCACCGCCGGCATGAAGCGCAACTCGATCAGCCGGTTGCGCGCCGCCGTGAACCGGGTCGCGTGCGGAAACTGCTCGAAAATCTGCATGTACGTTGTCTCTGCCGCGCAATACTCCCGGTACCACCAGTGCTTTTCCCCCTCCTCGAAAAGGTCCGATGCCTTCTGATCGATGGCCGCCAACACCTGGCGCGCCTGATCACGTACCCCCGCCAGGCTGTCCCCCTGCAGTTCGACCAGGGAATCAGCCATGTCCCAAGCGCTGCGGTAATGGCGGGTGCGGAACGCACTCCAAGCCTTCTGCAAAAGTTCTTCGTACGGCGAATCCTGCCCCGCTCCGCCCTCCGCCTGGGTGTCGCGAAACACGGTGCCGTTCCGTTCGGAGCCCGAATCGCTTCCATCAGGCGGCCCCGGCGTGCCGTTGACATGGCGCCCGCCGCCGTCGCCTCGGTCACCGCCTCGGCTGCTGCCGCCATTGCCCCCATCGCCGCCATCCTGCGCCGCCAGTGGCGCGCACATCAGCGCGGCCAACAGCACCGCGCAAACCCGCGCCACAAGCTTGGCCACATGCCAGTCGGAGACCGGCTGCACACCCTCTCGGTCCATTTCCATATCCCTGGCGCCCACGCGAGCCTCGGCTGATTTTGGAATAGTCTTTTGCCTGCCCAGGTAGGACGCGGACCGGGGTCGGTTTCCTGCACAAACCGCCCGCCCCGGCCACCCGCTGCTGCCGCGAGCGCTACTGCGCCTGGTTCACCGCCGGAATCTGGAACTGAAAATGCGCCTTCGCCCCCGCCCACCAAAGCTGCCAATTGGCCAGATCGGTCTTGAAATCCTTCCCCGAAAGCTCGTGAATCGCTTCCAGCGCCGGGTACAGCGGCGTCTGATCGCTCGGGTCGGCCTGCTCGCCGTCCGGAATGTTGTTCTGCAAAAAAGTGATCGGATTCAGCGAATCGCTGCCGACGTCGATCAGCGGATTGTTCTGGTCGCCGTTGCGCCCCCCGGCCACTTCAAATCCAGCCTGTTCCAGCAACCGGTCGATCCCCGCCGGATCGCCCAGCATGGCCAAGCCATACGTCGCCCGGCGACGGTAAAAACGGACACGATTCAGCGCCGCCAGGTCGGCCAGCACCAGCGCCATGCGGTCGTAGCGCATCGCCTTGAGCGCCTTCGCGGCGGCGCTCACCGTGTCCGGATCCGGATCGGTCAACAGCACATCCAGAATCGGCGTGATGGCATCGAACCGCCGCGCCGCACCCATCAGCCGGATCGCTTTCTGGCGCAGCAGCTTCTGAGCCTTGTCCTGCGTCGGCGTGCGGATGATCCGCGCCAACTGTTCGCGCACTTTCGCATCGGCTTTCACGACCGCCACCGACCGGTTCAGCGCCCCACCGCTCGTTTCCGTGCTGTCCGGCTCATCCGGGTCGTACTGTGCCAGCAGCGCGTCGATGTCGGCCGGCCGCGTCGCCTGCGCGGCCGCCGGATCGACATACTTGCCGTCCACCTTGTTCCAGCCCAGCTCGTGGCCGGCGCCGTTGTGCGTCGGGTCGATTTTGAGCACCTGCCGAAAGGCCTGCTCCGCCTGCGGCTTCATGCCGCGCATTTTGGCCCACTGGCCCAGCTCATAGAAATCGCGCGCGTCCCCGGGATCCACCGCCGCGAATCGCGTGTCGAAAATATTTTCCAGCTCCCGCCGCCGGTCGTTGGGGTCCTTCAGCGCCAGCCGCTCGACAATATCGCTCTTCTGAATCTGCGTCTTGATGCCCTGGCTGTCCTGCACCACGATCGTCTTGTCGTCCTCGGAGACGATCACCCCCAGGTAGTAGCGCTTGTTGACGGTGGTGATTTCCACCCCTTCGGCCGCCGCCGCCTGGCGCGGCGCCAGCGCGATCAGCCAGACTGCGGCGCAGAGCAGCACCGCCAGCTGCCGACAGCTCGGCCCGCGCCGGAATCCGGCTTTTTCCAGTCCGCCTTGCGCGTCCATGGTCGCGGCTTCCTCCGCTACCTCCCCTGCAATTTTCACCCATCCGGTAGAATGAGGTTGTCCACCCGCGCGCGCCGCGCTGCGGCCGTGGAGCCGCCCCGCCCGTGCCAGCGGAGTTCATTGTAACCGAGCCGACCGGCTGCTCCGAGCCGCCGGCATTTTCTCCGGCGCCGATCGTGCCGGGGCTAAAGCCCGACAGGGAGTTTCCCACCGCATGAAAATCGCCGTCCTCGTCAAACGCGTCCCCGACACCGCCACCCGCTTCCAGATCGTCGATGGCGGCGCCCGCGTCGATGCCCCGGGCATTAAGTACATCGTCAATCCCTACGATGAGTTCGCCGTCGAAGAAGCCGTCCAAATCAAGGAACGCACCCCCGGCGCCACCGTCACCGTCGTCTGCCTGGGCGACGACAAAAGCGTGGAAATCATCCACAAAGCACTCGCCTTCGGCTGCGACGATGCGCTGCTGCTGAACGATCCCCTGTTCGAAGCCGCCGACCAGAACGGCGTCGCGCGCGCCCTCGCCGCCGGCCTCAAAACCATCGCCCCGGACCTGGTCCTCGCCGGCAAACAGGCCGTCGACGATGACGCCCGCCAGGTGCCCGAACGGGTCGCCGAACTGCTCGGCATGACCCATGTCGGCAACGCCGTCAAACTGGTCCTGAACGGCGGTGAGGCCCTGGCCACCCGCGAAATCGACGGCGGTTCGGCCGACATCCTTGTCGCTCTGCCCGCGGTGATCTCCACCAACCGCGGCATCAACAAGCCGCGCTACCCGAAGCTGCCCAACATCATGAAGGCCAAAAAACTGCCGCTGAAAAAACTCACCGCCGCCGATCTTGCCCTCAGCGCCGCCGACCTGCAAAGCGGCCTGAAGCTGGTCAATTACAGCCTGCCGCCCGAGCCCCAACCCGGCCGCAAACTGGCCGGCGACATCGCCGCCGCCAGCCTGGAACTGGCCCAGATTCTGACCCAGCAGGAAAAATTGATCAAGTAGCCGCCGCCCCGGCCCCCGTTTCGTTCACCGTTCAGAGGACTTGGAAGCCATGCCTGCAATTCTCACCCTGGTCGAAACCCGCGACGGCGCCGTCGCTCCCGCCTCCCTGGAAGTGCTCACCCTCGGCCGCCAACTGGCTCAGGCGGCCGGTCTCGAACAGCACGCCCTCCTGATGGGCCCCGCGCCCGACGCCGCCGCCGCGCTGGCGGGCCTGAACGTGGTGAAAATCCACGCCGCCGACCAGATCGGCCCCTACGCCGTCGACGCCTGCGTACCGCTGGCGGCGGCGCTGGTTTCCCAACTGAGCGCGCAGCTCGTGCTGGCCGCCGCCACCGCCGAAAGCCAGGACTTCGCCGCCAGCCTCGCCGGCCAACTGCGCCTGCCGATGGCCAGCGATGTGATCGCCGCCGCCAAAACCGCCGCCGGCTTTGAAATCCTCCGCCCGGTCTACGCCGGCAAGGTCATCGCCAAATACGCGCTGCAAAAACTGCCCGCCGTGATCACCCTCCGGCCCAACACCGTGTCGCCGCAGGCGCAGACCGGCGGCGCCGGGCCGGAAATCGTGAAAGCCGTCGGCAGTGCACGCGACATCCGCCACGCCGTCAAACAGATCGTTCGCTCCGCCGCCGGCACCGTGCCGCTGACCGAAGCCAAAATCGTGGTCTCCGGCGGGCGCGGCGTCGGTTCATCCGCCGGCTTCGCACCGATCGAATCGCTGGCGAAAAACATCGGCGCTGCGGTGGGCGCCAGCCGCGCCGCTGTCGACGACGGCTTCCGCGAACATGCCGCCCAAGTCGGCCAGACCGGCAAAACCGTCGCCCCCGACCTGTACATCGCCTGCGGCATCAGCGGCCAGATTCAGCACTTGGCCGGCATGCGCACCAGCAAGTGCATCGTCGCGATCAACACCGACGGCGAAGCTCCCATTTTCAAAGTCGCCCGCTACGGTATCGTCGGCGACCTGTTCAAAGTCCTGCCCGAACTCGAAAAGAATCTAAAGGCGATTCGCGGTTAGCTGATTGGTCGTGCTTCCTGGTACATTGCAAAATCCGGCTCTTCAATAAGGCTCAAGTTTTCGAATCCGCGCGAGAGGTCGATTACGTTCCCTGTCTGGGCACCGAACCTGGTTGTAGCGCTGCTGTCTCCCAATAGGTACAACTTCGCGCCAATGCACCCAACCGGGTTTCCAATCGAATAATACTGTCCGAGATACCCAAAATTCCGGTCGAAAAAAAGAAGGCTGCCAATGCCCCTGGGTTCCAGCATTTCCGTAATCACACTCTTACGCAGCACAACGTAAATGGGCCCATCGCAACTTTGGAGCGTACCGATGTAGCAGAATCCGACCAGCTTGACCCTGTTGCCTGGGTCGGAAACGTCCAGGTTATCCAGCCTGGGCTCATGGCGCGCCGCGTCCAGCAGACGAGCGCGAATGTCGATGGGGGCGGCCTGGCTTCTCTCAGCCAACAGAACAGCAAGCACCCATGAGCAAGTACTTGCTGCAATGATGGCAGCACCCACCCACACCCATCTCCTTCCAAGCATCCACGCACCTCCCTGCGACTCGACCCATGGTGAAGTCGGTTCGTGGAAGCGCCGGCTTAACCGATTCTGTAATTAGCCACGGCAGGGACTCCGCGGGACGCCATTGAGCCGCAGCGTTGCGGGCCAGACCCTGCCCTTGTTCCGCTACGCCATTTATCCTTTCACGTTTATCGATTATTGTTAACCATACACTGTCGCGGCTTTCTGGCCGTGGCGCAAACAATCGCCCCTCGGATGTCACTTCATGGCTCTCAACCTCATCGTCTGCGGCTGCACCCTGGCCGTGCTCGCGGTCTGCCTGTCGATCTTCGCCAAAATCGCCAAACGCCTCTGGTTCACCCTGAACCTGACCAGCGGCACCCTCGAACGCGCCCCGCTTTGGCCGCGCTTCAAAGGCGTCCTGCTGGATGCCTTCATGCAACGGCGTGTCGCCCGCGATCCGGCCGGCTGGGGCCACGTCGCCATTTTCTGGGGCTTCCTGGTGCTCAGCCTCGGCACCCTCGAAGCCCTCCTCGACGGCCTCTGGCCGCCGCTCGATGAATGGGCCCGCAAAGCCGCTGGCGGTGCCGCCTGCCCGCGCCTGATGTTCGGCCTCGTCGACACCGCCATCGAACTGTTCATCGTGCTGGTCGGCGTCGCGATTTTCGTCGCCGTGTTCCGCCGGCTGGTCACCCGCCCCAAGCGCCTCTCCTACGATCCCCACGCCCACAAAGACGCCCTGCTGATTCTGTTTTTCATCTTTTGCATTCTGGTCTGCGAAACCGGCATCAAGTCGATCAACCTGCCCGATCACGGCATCGTCAACTACGGCTACCACCCCTTTACCGCCTGGGTCGGTGCAGCCGTCCAGCGCATCCTGCCCCCCGAAGGGCAGCTCCATGCGTATTACGGTTTCACCGTGCTGCACACGCTGGTGGTCTTCACCTTTCTGTGCTATGTGCCGCTGGGCAAGCACCTGCATGTGCTCAGCGCCATCGCCAGCATCTTCTTCCGCCAGCAAAAACGCCCCGATGTCGCGATGTCGCCGATCGATCTCGAAGCCGAAGGCGCCGAACAGTTCGGCGTGACCAAAATCACCGACTTCAGCAAACCCGCCGCGCTGGAACTGTTCTCCTGCACCGAATGCGGCCGCTGCCAGGAACAGTGCCCCGCCTTCGCCACCGGTAAGAAACTCAACCCCAAACAGGTGGTGCTCGATCTCAAACATCACTTGATCGATTTCGGCCGCAAAAAGCAGGCCGACGCCGCCGCCGAAGCCCCCGCCATCGTCTCCGGCGGCATCATTTCGCCCGAAGTCATCTGGGCCTGCACCTCCTGCCGCGCCTGCGAAGAAGCCTGCCCGGTCCACATCAAGCCGATGACCAAAATTCTGGAAATCCGCCGTGGCCTGGTGCTGATGGAAGGCAGTTTCCCCGAGGAATCCTCCCCGGCCCTGGTGAACCTCGAAAACCAGGCCAATCCCTGGGGCTTCCCCCGCGACGCCCGCGCCGACTGGTGCAAGGACCTCGGCCTGACCACCGCCGCCGAAAAACCCGACGCCGAATTCCTGTACTACGTCGGCTGTTTCGGCTCCTACGACGACCGCAACAAAAAAGTGGCGACCGCCGTGGCGACGCTGCTCAAAAAGGCCCACGTCGATTTTGCGATTCTCGGCGTCGAAGAAGGCTGCACCGGCGATCCCGCCCGGCGCATCGGCAATGAACTGGTGGCGCAAACGCTGGGCAAGGAAACCTGCGAAGTGATGAAAAACTACAAAGTTCGCAACGTCATCACCTCCTGCCCGCATTGTTTTAATTCGATCAAAAATGAGTTCCCCCAATACGGCGGCGAATTCAACGTGATCCACCACACGGAACTGCTCTCCAAGCTCATCGCCGACGGCAAACTAAAGGTGGACAAGAAACTCGCCGGCACCGCCGTCTACCACGACAGTTGCTACCTGGCGCGCTACAACGACATCGCCGACGCTCCGCGCACGGTGCTGCGCGATGAGGGCTTCACCGTCGTCGAAGCGCCCCGCCACGGCAAAAAAGGATTCTGCTGCGGCGCCGGCGGCGGCCGCATGTTCATGGAAGAACGCGAAGGCACGAAGGTGAATGAAGACCGCGCCAAGGAACTCTTGGCGACCGGCGCCGAAACAATCGCCACCGCCTGCCCCTTCTGCCTGACGATGGTCCAAGACGGCGTAACCAAAGCCGAAGGCAAAGCCGAGGTGCTTGACATCGCCGAATTATTGCTTCAGGCAGCAGGAAGAGATTAGCCACAAAGGGCACAAAAATCACATAGTTAAATATAGAGTTACTTCAGATAGAAATAGAGGAGGAACTGGCTGTGCATCGAACGCCGCCGCGAATTCCTTACCCGCATGAAAAACAACGGGCCGAAGAAGATGCCGCGGTGAAAAAGCTGTGCGATCTGGTGCGCCAAACCGCCTACGACATTCGGCGCTACCTGCAGCAGGGACATCTTGAGAAGATCTATCACAACGCACTTCTGAATCGGCTTCAAAAGCAAGGCATTGAGATTCAGGAACAGGCGCCACTGACAGTTTTCGATGAAGATGGCACGGTATTGGGCGAGTATTTTGCCGACCTCCTGGTCGCTCGAGACCTCATTGTCGAATTAAAGGCCTGCGATACCCTTTCACCCGCCCACGAAGCACAGCTGCTGGGTTACCTCCGAGCGGCACGCATGCGGCACGGCCTGTTAATTAATTTCGGCGCTCCCAAATTCCAAATTCGCAAATATGTTCTCTAATTCTTATTATGTGTTTTTTGTGCCCTTTGTGGCTAATCTCCTGGATCAAACCATGCACCACGGCCTTTTACACTTCCACCCCATTTACAAATCCAAAGTCTGGGGCGGCACCGCCCTCGCCAAACTCTTCGGCCGCGACCTGCCCGCGCAGGACATCGGCGAATCCTGGGAACTCTCCGACCGCGGCCCCGACACCAACGCCGCCGCGCTGCCCGCGCATCTGACCGGAACCTCCCTGCGCGAAATCATCGCCGCCGACAGCGAATACATCCTCGGCAAGGGCGCCAAAGCCCGCTGGAGCGACGCCAAATTCCCCCTGCTGATCAAATTCATCGACGCTCGCGACGACCTCTCCGTCCAAGTCCATCCCCACGACACCTACGCCGGCCGGCACGAAAACGAATACGGCAAAGCCGAATGCTGGGTGATTCTGCATGTCGAACCGGGCGCCCGAATCCAGCGCGGCCTGCAACCGGGCACCACCAAAAAGCAGTTCGCCGAAGCCCTCAAAAAAGGCGACGTGGAAAAACTCCTGCATTATTTCACCCCCAAGGTCGGCGACGTGCTGGCCCTGCCCACCGGTTGCGTGCACGCCATCGGCGCGGGCATCGTGCTGGCCGAAGTCCAGCAGAACAGCGACGTGACCTACCGCGTGTTTGACTACAACCGCCCGGGCCTCGACGGCCAACCCCGCGCCCTGCACATCGACAAGGCGCTCGATGTCACCGGCTTCGATCGCTACGGCGACGAATTCGGCGACGAACGCGACCTCCGCGCCGATGTCGTCACGCCCCGACCGGTGCGCAGCGAAAACGGCCTGCACGAAGAACTCCTCGCCGACGGCGGCCGGTTCACCCTGTCGCGGCTGGTGTTGCAGCCCGGCGCCAAACACCGCGTGCGTGCGCCCCACACCAAGCTCGGCAGCAATCCGGTCGCCGGCTCGTGCGAAATCTGGATGCTGCTGCACGGCCGCGGCCGCGCCGGCGCGGGTGGCGGCGGCGGCCAGCCGACCCTCGATTTCAAACCCGGCCAGACGCTGCTGGTGCCCGGCGGCGAAGAACAGGCCTGGATCGAAGTCGATCAAACCGCCACCCTGGTCCGGGCCATTCCGGCGCAGTGATTCGCGCACAGGGGTCGCAGCTGGAATTCGCGATTTGCCTCCCCCACCCTCTTCCCGCCCCGAAGTTTTCTGTATCCTATTCACCGAGGCGCCGGTTCCGCCACCACCGCGCGGAACCTCCCCAACGCCCTAAAAGGAGTTTCCCATGCCGCAACGCATCGTGTTCACCGGCGAACGCCAGGTGCAGCTCGAAGATTTCAAGCTGCCCAGCGAACCCCTCAAGGACACCGACGTTCGCGTCCGTGCGCTTGGCTCGCTGCTGTCCACCGGCACCGAAACCATCGTGTTCGCCCGCCGCTTCGAAGCCAACACCGGCTGGGATCGCTGGGTGAAGTATCCCTTCTACCCCGGCTATTCGATGATCGGCGAAGTCGAAGCCGTCGGCGCACAGGTAAAAAATCTGAAGGTCGGTGACCGCGTCGGCCTGCGCGAGCCGCACGCCAGCCACCACATCGCCCCGGCCGATCGCTGCGTGCCGGTGCCGAAATCCCTCGACCTGAAACAGGCCGTCTGGTTCGCCCTGGCGAAAATCTGTTTCATGGGTGCGCGCGCGGCCGAATACAAACTCGGCGACAGCGTCCTGATCGTCGGCGCCGGGCCGATCGGCCAGATGTCACTGCGCTGGGCCCGCGCCGCCGGCGCCGAAACCGTCACCGTCCTCGACCGCATCGAACAGCGCCTGGCCCTGGCGCGTCAGGGCGGCGCCACGAATACCTTCGTGAAGCCCGTCGGGGAAGCCCTCGAGGATGTCAAAGCCGCCGGGCACGGCGAACTGCCGCGCGTGGTGATGGACACCACCGGCGCCGCGCCGGTTTTCGCGCAGGCGCTCAGTTGCGTGCGCAAGTTCGGCACCCTCCTGGTCATGGGCGACACCGGCACCCCGTCGCAGCAGCACCTGACCCACGAAGTCATGCTCAATGGCCTGACCATTCGCGCCGCCCACGACGGACACGAAGATGCGCAGTGGAACCTGCAGACCATTTCGCGGCTGTTTTTCAGCTTGGTCGAAAGCGGGCGCTTCAACTTGGAAAATCTGACCACCCACACCTTCAAACCAACCGACTGCAAGGAACTCTACGCCCACGCCTGCGACCGTCGCGACGACACCATGGGCATGATGATCGACTGGCGCGGTTGATCGAACCCGCGCTATCTGAACAGCTGCTTCGCGATCACCAATCGCTGCACCTCGCTGGTCCCCTCGCCGATTTCACACAGCTTCGCGTCGCGCAAATACCGTTCCACCGGAAACTCCCGCGTGTAGCCGTAGCCGCCGTGAATCTGCAACGCGCGGTTGCACACCCGCGACGCCGCCTCGCTCGCGTACAGCTTGGCCATCGAACACCACATCCGCACCGGCTGCCCCGTCTCGCCCTCGCTCCGCGCACGGTCCACCGCCAGCGCCGCGCGTTCAATCAGCCCCCGCGCCGCGGTCAGGTCGGTGGCCATGTCGGCCAGCATGAATTGAATCGCTTCAAACTCGCGCAGTTCCTGCCCGAACTGCTTGCGCTGCCCGGCATATTCGCGCGCCGCGTCAAACGCCGCCCGCCCGATGCCCAGCGCCAGCGCGCCGACGCCGATCCGGCCGCGGTCGAGCACCCCCAGCACGTCGCGGAAACCTTCGTTGACCGCGCCCAGCCGCCGCCCGTCGGGCAGCCGCAGATCCTTCAGCACCAGCTCGGTCGTGTCCGACGCCTTCATGCCCATTTTCTTGAGCTTCCGGCCCACTTGAAAACCCCGGTCGCGACTTTCGACGATGAACGCCGTGATTCCGCGATTCCCGGCAGCCGGGTCGGTCGAAACCAGGATCACGAAAATCTCCGCCGTCGCGCCGTTGGTGATGAACATCTTGGTCCCGTTGAGCACCCACTCGCCGCCGTCGCGCACCGCCCGTGCCTTCAAGCTGCCGGCATCGGAACCGGAACTGGGTTCGGTCAGCGCCCACGCGCCCAGGCAGGCGCCGGAGGTCAACCGCGTGATGTAAGTTTGTTTCTGCGCCGGCGACGCCGCGTGGCTCAAGTGGCCCAGGCACAAACCGTTGTGCGCGGCCACCGACAGTGCCACGCTGGCATCGGCGGCGGCCAGCTCTTCAATCGCCAGCGCCGCCGACAGCATGCTCAGCCCGCTGCCGCCCAACGCCGGATCGACCGTCAAGCCCATCAAGCCCAGCTCGGCCAGCGGTTTCACCAGCGCCATGTCAAACTGTTCGGCTTCGTCCCGCGCCGCGGCCGTGGGCGCCAGTTCCGCTTGCGCGAACTGCCGGACGGTGTCGCGCAGCGTTTCCTGTTCGGCGGTCAGCGGCCATGCCATGGGGACTCTCCAGCGGCGGCAAGTCACCGCACCCGCCGCCGCTCCATTCTACCCACTCGCCCGCCGCCATGCGCCGCCCGCCCACGCCCTCTTTTCTCTTCGCGCCCTTCTTCTTCGCGACTTGGCGACTTGGCGAGAGATCTTCCTCCGCTCCCGCGCGCCGAAAAACGCCTACCACCGCCGCCGCCCCCGGCCTCGGCGCCGAGCCTTTTCGCCGAAAGCCGGTGGACAGGATCGCCTCGCAGCGCGATAATTAATTGCACTCGCCGATTCGGCACGCCCCCGCCGGGCCCCGCACTCGGTTGCCCCGGAGATTTCCTTTGGCCACCAACAAGCTCACCGCGCGCAAAAAACTTCCCAAGCAACTGGCCTACATCAACGAAAACTGCACCGGCTGCGCCGGGTCGCCGGTCTGCCAGTCCTATTGCCCCGTCGAAAACTGCATGGTGCTCATCAAGGACGAAGAATTCGCCCCGAATTTCGGCCGCATCGTGGTCGATCCGACCAAGTGCATCGGCTGCAAAAAATGCACCTCCAAAGGCCCCGACGGCACCATGCTCGACGGCTGCCCCTGGAACGCCATCGACATGTGGGAAACGCAGGTCTACGAAGCCACCTTCGGCGATATTCAGTAGTCCCCCACGCCCACACAAAACCAATTCCCAACCCCACTTCCACCCCGGGACCCCGGGACCGCGGACCTTCACCACCGTGCGTTACCTGCCCTGGGTTGCACACGGCGAGCGTTTTGGCGATGCGCGGCGGCGGCGCGGCGGGTGGGCGGATCGTCGCCCCAAGTGGTAAAGGTTGCCTATGGTTGCGCGATTCTGCGCTACGTTGCAGCGGGGTGCAGTGCATGGGGTGGGCTGCGGGAAAAATGACCTGGGCGGGAGTCGAACCCACAACCTTCAGCTCCGGAGGCTGAACGTCACTCATTGGAACCGTTTTATAATCAAACGGTTGCGGGATTTCGAGATTTGAACTTGTTGGTTTACGGAGCGTAACGGTTGCGCAATTCTGCGCTGGGTTGCACGCCATTGCAAACCGCCGCCACGCTGCCCGGCGCCGGATCGCGTTCCTGGCCACCGTAGCACGACGGTCGAATTGCGCGCAACGTAGTTCGAACTCGGCGCGATCTCGGCCCACGGCGCGCCACAAACGCGACAGGTGGCAACCGTAGCGACCGGCGAGCGCGATGGCCGCCGGGTGTCCATGCGCCGCACCCAAAGCCGCCGTGCGTGGAGAATGCGGCGTGAAGTTCACGATGGAAATAACGTACTTCCACGGCAAGAAGCACTTGCCCGTTGTGACGCTCAAACGCGTCGCGTAGTGGCTGTCGATCATTGACGTTCAAAACGTTCCGCTCCATTTTCGTGACGGGATACTCTGTCCCGACATTGCCTACCTTGCGCCGTCGCCTTGCCCATTTTTGTCGGATTCCTCCCGTTTTTTCCCACGGACACCTCGGTGGACCCCTTTACCCCTTCACCCCCTCAGTTCAAGCCTGTTTTAGACAGCAGTGGCAGACACTAATTATGCTGTTCGAGCGATATCGTAGCATCCCATACTTTCTTTTCGTCGTTAAAAGAAAAAGAACCTTCGTAATTGGCAAATATGGGGCCTGAGCCAACAGTAACTTTAAAGAGTTTTTTATTCAAAACTATCCTCCATGCTCCAATGGCAATCGTACCGTCCTTTCTATCATCTGGTTTTTGTTCCAGCTGCTTGACGAGTTCAGTGAACTCATCATCCTTTTTCTCCTCGGATAAATGCTTGAGCGCGCTGATGGCCTCTTCAAGTTTGGGGGCGCTCGGAGGAGGAGGTTGCTGAGATGCGTCTGAGCACATTACAAGTGACATACTACAAAACATAACGATAGCATAAAGTATGAAACCTCGCATCATCACTCTCCTTCAGGGATAGCAATCAATGGTGAAGTGCTCCATAGGTTGGGGTTCGGCTACCATGAGAAACATTACCATTCTCGCAGCCACAGTACCATGGGTATTGCGCAACTGGGTTCACATATCTAACGCGGTGACCTCCGGGGAAGTCGACATACTCGACCATGTTGGAGTTATCATACCACCCCTCGTAGACACGGTGAATAAAGGCCAAAACCAAGTCCTCGTCTACTTTTCTTACACCATTCACAACCTTCGTAAACTGCATATCGCGACGAACAAAGCCACTTTGTGCAAGCGCTGTTTTATTTTCATCATTTCCCTCCAGTTCAATTTCAAATTGAGTTTCGGTGGTGTACGCGAACACCTCCGTTAAACCTTGAGCGTGCATAGATTCGTGCGAGAGAACAATCGCAGCATCCAAATCACTGTAACCGGAGGGGACATGGATGACAATATTATGCTTGTCGTCTCTCGTTGTCATTCCTCCCCAAGTATCCGTAGTAATCGGCCCCCACGGATCAGTTGCATGTGCACGCGTATGTTTTTGAGATTCTATTCTGTCGGTTTTGTAAACAACCAGATTCTCCGTTTTTCCGACAATATCCACAGTATGTTGTCCAGTGGGTGTAAAACAAAGTATCTTCAAAACTCCTTCATGGTCCCTCAGCCCCAACCCGTCTTCCGAAGAAATTGGATCTGTGTGCACGTATTCAAAAAGCGATGTAACGCCTATACTTACCGGATCGCGAGCAATAAATCTTCCCAATTCACTATCAAAATAGCGATTCTTATAGTACAATTGCTGTGATTTACTGTCCCACCTTTGCTCCGTGTAAACATTGTCGTTTCTAAACTCCGAAATCGGGTTCCCGGTGCCGTCTGTCGAAACCACATCATCGCCCGTAAACCAGTTTGCATCCGTCCCCGCGTCCTTGTAAACCGTGGGCGTTCCATACGCCGTGTAGTCATAGTATTCCGCCAAATCTCCCGCCGAATTTGTCAGCGCCTTCGCCGAATAAATCTGGTCGCAGTGGATGTGGTAGGTTCGACTGTAAACCTGTTCACCAGTTTTCCCGTCGGTCCAGGACGAGTCGTAGCCAGAGTCGTCACGCCCGTCCCCGCCGGGGGTCGGGGCCGTGTTGTAGGACGGATTCACCTTGGTGTCGTACTGGACGACTTCGTCAAGGTAGTTGCCGTAGACGAGGGTCTTCAGCAGCGGCATCGCCACCAGGCTGCCGTCGGTGATGTCGGTTTGAGGATTGCTCAAGTCGCGCTCCTCTGCCACCCGCCAGCCAGCGCCGTACACGTACCGCCGTTCGCCATCGGACACTCGCCGGCCGTAGGCGTCGTACTGGTAATCAATACTTGTAGCACCCTTGGCCCAGTTTTTCAAGCGGGAGTTCGCGTCCCACGTAAAATTCCGCGCCGTGCCCGACACCGGCGTGATCGCCGTCAGATCCCCTGCGTCGTCATACGACAGGTTGTCGGTGACAGTATTCGAAGCGTCCTTCAGGTCCACGATCTCGTTCAGGCCATTCTGCGGCCCCGGCGTCAGCGGCGAATGGTCCCGGTTCTGGGTCACCCCATCCGTCGTCACCGAGTTCCAGTTCCCCAATGGGTCCAGGTTCCACGACTGCGTGCCGGGGATGCCGCGAGTCAGACTCGTCACGCAGCCGGGCAACTACCGCCGATCATCGGTTGGGCCGTTGCCTGCGTCCTCAGTTTTATCCCCTTGCTCCGGCTCCGGCGCCCGCCCGGAACCCGAAACACTGTTTTTGTACAAGACAATGGATACAAATATTCGTATCAGCCCGAGCACCACCAACACAGCTACACACACCATAGCGGCGGCGACAACGGCCGATTTAAGTCGCGACGTGCCAGTCACGATTTTTCCTTCGGCTGCTTTCGCCCGGGAAGATTCAATGTTCCCCGGCTGTACCATTGCAGGTTGCACCGTAGGAGGTTCCATCATTTTTTCGCCTAGATACTCCGCCACATCCCCAGCGCCGGCCTGACAAGCGAGCGTGTACGCCGAGGCCTGATGGTAGGGCTCAATAGCCCGAAGATCGGCACCATGCTGGCATAGAACTTTAACCAACGGCAGGTCGTCCATGGCCGCAGCCATTTGCAAGGGAGTCCAAAATCGCCCGCGGACACGACCGTTGACATTGGCGCCGCGCCCGAGCAGGACCTCGGCGACAGCGGCAGAGCGATCCTTCCATCCTGGACCTACATCCGCGCGCCACCGCGTGCATTTATGCAGCGGCGACTCTCCGGAATCGTCTTGGCTGTTCACGCGCGCGCCGTGACCGATCAGGTAGGTGCACAGCGGCGCATCGCCGGTAAAGGCGGCCAAATGTAAAGGGGTCATTCCGGCGCATCCAGCGGCATTCACATCGGCGCCATGCTCGACCAGGAACACAGCCTTCCCGTACCCCCCGGAGGAACATATTGCATAATTGATCGGAGTCTGCTTCTGGCCGTCCCGTGCATCGAGGTCCGCACCCAGTTCCACAAAAACTTGCATGATTTGAAAATCGTCCTGTGCAGCAAGATGGAGCGGAGTCCGATGAAGGCGGTCTTGGGCTCCAAAGGGATCAGCATGAAAGGCAAGCAGCAATCGAACCAGGGCAAGCACGGTTGGCCCATTCCTTTGATATTCTAACGAGTACATCAGCGGCGTTTCGCCCTGCCATGGCAATCCGATCGCCTTGGGATCCCGTTCTAACAGCTTGCGGGTGCCGAGAAGGTCTCCGGAGTCGATCATGACGAACAGTGACGGTTCTGCCGCCTCATCCGCCCGTCCAGGCGATGGATAAATGCCCACCACAACAACCATTGCTACAATCAGCAATTTGGCCAATTTATGTACCCGGCCTTACTCAAGGAGAGTTCGAGATATTCCAACTAAATATATCCACCGCCTGTCCGGAATTGATTCCATAAACGTCGGCCCTCGTATCATACCTCGGCCCGCCAAGATAGGCGTACTGCGCCTGTCGGATGACAGAGACTGACAGATCCGAAAGGACGTTACTGCCCGGAGATGACGTGTGCTCCACCCGAAATGCTGTCATGCGATTTCGCCTAAATGTGTGTGCTAACTCGCTTCCGTCTGATGGCCAGCAGATCGCGCGCCCTGCCTTTAAGCAGAACAGGCACGCGCGGCCCCGTTTAACAGGGGACCTTTCTTCGGATCGCTGCCAGACGTTGAGCCCGGCGCGGACTGTCTTCTTGCGCTTC
>JBOHNC010000529.1:0-37128 GCA_050730415.1 Planctomycetota bacterium | reverse complement strand
GCGCGGCGGCGGCGGCGGTTGTCGCGGCGGCGGCAGCGGCGGCGGGCGGCGTGGACCGCCGGCGGGTGGAACGAGCCTTTTTGGCGCGCATGGGTGGCCTCTCTTCAGTGCAATTCGCAAGTGTGATAGAATGCCCAATTCCGTCAGGGATATTATCGCGCCGAAGGGGCTGCTCGCGAAGGCGGCCGGGCGCGAAAAAGCGTTCGCGCGATCCCCGCGGGTGCGTTCACGCTCAGGAGTCGATCGTGTCCAAGGAATCCAGCCAGGCGGCCGAAGAACCGGCCGTGATGAAGAATCTCGTCGCGATGTGCCAGCGGCGCGGGTACGTTTTTCAGTCATCGGAAATTTACGGCGGCCTGAAAAGCTGCTACGACTACGGTCCGCTGGGCGCGGAACTGAAGCGCAACATCCGCAACGAATGGTGGCGGGCGATGGTCTACGAACGGGACGACGTGGTCGGTCTGGACGCCAGCATCATCATGCACCCGGATGTGTGGAAGGCGTCGGGGCATCTGGCCGGCTTCACCGACCCCTTGGTCGACTGCCACAGTTGCCAGGCGCGGTTCCGGGCCGACAAGGCGCCGCAGGTGGCGGCGGGGAGCAGTGTGGCCTACACGGTGGTCGATGCGGCGACGAAGAAAAAATCGCAGGAAACGGCCGAGGTCGGCAAGCTGGGGATTGTCTGCCCGGTGTGCGGCTCGCCGAAGCTGTCGGACATCCGGCAGTTCAACACGATGTTTCAGACCTCGCTGGGGCCGGTTTCGCCAGTGGCGAACATCGCCGCGGCGGTGCAGAAACTGGGCGACAAAATCCACGACCCGGTGGCGCTGAACCAGGCCATCGACCAGGCGATGAAAACCACGGCGGTGTACCTGCGGCCGGAGACGGCACAGGCGATGTTCGTGAATTTTCTGAACGTGCAGGCCAGTCAGCGGCTGAAGCCGCCGTTCGGGATCGCGCAGGTGGGCAAGAGTTTCCGGAACGAGATCACCGTCGAGCATTTCATTTTTCGCTCGTGTGAATTCGAGCAGATGGAGATGGAATATTTTGTACCGCCGCCGGAGTTGTCGGCCGAGGGGAAGACGCCGACGTGGTGGCACGAGCACTGGTGCCAGACGCGCATGAACTGGTATCGCTCGCTGGGCTTCAACATGGAGAAAATGCGGCTGCGCGAGCACGCCAAGGACGAGTTGGCGCACTACGCCAAGGAGCGCGGCGCCTGCTTTGACGTGGAATACAACTACCCCTGGGGCTGGGGCGAACTGGAAGGCATTGCCAGCCGCACCGACTACGACCTGAAGGCGCATTCGGCGGCCTCGGGGAAAAAACTGACCTACTTCGATCCCAACCTGAAGCAGCACTACACGCCGTGGGTGATCGAACCGGCGGCCGGGGCCGACCGGATCGCGCTGGTGGCGTTGCTTGACGCCTTCGACGAGGTGCCGGCCGACGAGCGTGAACCGGCGCCCGGAGGCGCAGCTGCGGCCGCGGGCGAGGCGGGCAAATCGGCGGCGCCGGCCAAACCGGCCGAACCGAAAATGGAGTCGGTGCTGCGGCTGCACCCGCGGCTGGCGCCGATCAAGGCGGCGGTGATGCCGCTGGTGAAAAAAGACGGGCTGCCGGAGCTATCGGCGGAAATCATGCAGGAGCTGCGGGCGCATTCGGTGAACGCCTTCTACGACGAGAAAGACGCGATCGGCCGGCGCTACCGGCGGCAGGACGAAATCGGCACGCCCTACTGCATCGCGGTGGACTATCAGTCGGCGCAGGACCGCACGGTGACGGTGCGCTTCCGCGACGACCGCAAGCAGATCCGGGTGAAGATCGAGGAAGCGGTGCCGTACATTGAATCGAAGCTGCGCGAAAAAACGAGCGCGACGCCGGCCGGCGGCAAGACCGTCGGCTGGGTCATGGCGCCGTAGCGCACGCTGTGGCGTCTCCGCATCCGGCCGGCGCTGCCGCGCCGCGCGATCTGCCGGCCGGGCGCGAACCCGGGTCCGGCGTGACGGCCCCGGACGACCGCGGCGCGGCGGCCACCGGGCTCGGACCGATGCTGGAGAGCTTTGAAACGCTATTGCAGGCGCAGGTGACGATCTACGACTTCGCCGATTTTTTTCAACTGGACGGCCGCAGCCAGATTCCGCGCCGCCACACGACGCACGATCGCTGCGGCTTTTGCCGGTTCGTGAAGGACGACCTGGGACGGATGCGCGACTGTCTGCGCGGGGACATGGAGCCGATCGTGCTGCGGGAACGGCGACCGGCGCGCTGGCGGCGCTGCCACGCCGGCGTCTGGGAAGTGCACTTCACGCTATGGGACGGTGCGGCACTGCTGGGCGCGCTGATGGTGGGGGGCTTCCGGCGCGGCGGCGAGCGGCCGTTGATTGAATTGCCGATGGCGGGCGCACGAACCGGGAAGCGCGCGGAAGAACGGCGGCCAGTGGCTGCGGCCTCCGGCACGGGCACGGCGCCGGCTGCGTCATCGGCCGCCGTGGCGCCGGCCGATGCGCTGCACCGTCACCACGTGGCGCTGCGAGCCCTGGATCCAAACACCGACCGGGCGCTGCCCGCGCTGGTCGAGAACTTTGCGCTGGGACTGGTTCGCGCCATGCTGCAACTGCGCCGCGGCGAGGCGCCGGCGGGCGCAGCTTTGGTCGAGTCCATCGGGCCGGCGGGTGCGTCCGGAAAATCGCCCGTGCGCGCCGCGCCGCCGGCCGCGCCAACCGCGCGTCGCGTGCGGTCGCAGCGCACCCGCGCCATCGAACTGTTCGTCGGCACGCATTTGGCGCAGGGCACCCAGTTGGCCGACCTGGCCAACCACCTGCACTTGTCGCTCACCCGCACCAGCCAGATTCTGCGCCGCGAGATGGAGACCTCCTTTCCCGCGCTGATGCGCCGCGCGCGGTTGAACGAAGCCCGCCGGCTGCTGGTGGTCTCGGAACTGCCGATCGGGCGGATCGCCGAACTGGCCGGCTTCGCGGACCGCAATTATTTCTGCCGTGTGTTCACGCGCGTGGCGGGAATGACGCCGACGGAATTTCGCCGCCGTGAAGCTCGTTCGCTGCGCGCCTGAGCGCCGCGGGAAACCTGGAGACATCCGCCCCCATGTTGCGCGCCGCGTGGCTGACCGACATTCACCTGAATTTTTTAGCCGCCGACGGCCTGGAACGGTTCGCCGCCGCGGTGCGCGCCGAGCAGCCGGACTTCGTCTGGATCGGCGGCGACATTGCCGAAGGGCCGTCGCTGGCGGAGCAACTCACGCGCTTCGCCGAACTGCTCGATCGCCCGGTGCAGTTTGTGCTGGGCAACCATGATTTCTATTTCGGCTCCTTCGCCACCGGCGAGGCGACGGCGCGCGCACTGGACGCCCGCGTGGCGGCCTTGACCTACCTCCCGGCGGCGGGGGTGGTGGCGCTGACCGAGCGCACCGGGCTGATCGGCCATGATGGATTCGCCGACGGCGGCTGCGGCGACTTTGCCGGGTCGAAGATCCGCATGAGCGACTACACGCTGATCGCCGAGTTGAAGGGGCTTGATCCGCCGGCGCTCGTGGCGCAAATGCAGGCACGCGGCGCGCTGACGGCGGCGCATTTCCACGCGCACCTGCCGCCGGCGCTGGCGCGGTTCGAACGGGTTTTCGTGCTGACTCACAATCCGCCGTTCCGCGAGGCCTGCAAATTTCAGGGGCAGGTGACCAGCGACCAGTGGCTGCCGCATCTGTGCAACCGGCAGGCCGGCAGAGCGCTGCGCGCGATCGCCGCGCAGCATCCGGACCGCCGCATCACGGTGCTCTGCGGTCACACTCATCATGCCAGCGAGGAATGGATTGCGCCGAACCTTGAAGTCATCACCGGCGCTGCGGCCTATCGCAATCCGGTGGTGCAGCGGATGTTTGAATTGGCGTGAGCGGGGGCGGAGAACAGGGAACAGGGGACAGGCAGAAGAAACGGACCGATAGAGCGCTTGGGCCAGGTGATGAGGCGTTCGTCAGGGAAAAGGATGCGCGCTCGCGCGCGCAAGGAAAAGAGCCGGTGTGAAGACCTGAGCCTTACCCACATCATGCGCGCGTCCGCGCCTATCTTCGAAGTCCCACTCAGCGGGACGGCCGACGGCAGCCCCGCACGGCGCCGCCTTGGCGCAAGTGCTGGGTTGGCGGTGCGCAGCAACGCTCCCGCACGACCGGAAGCAGAACCACGCACCCGACCTTCCATCGCGCGGAACCGCACGCAACGTTCGACGAAGGGGAATGCATTTCGGCGCATCGCTCGCGACCTTCCGCGCGGAAAAACGTGGGAAACGTGACGTCGTCTCGGACCGCGCGGGGCGGTCTGGCGACCGCTTCCAGGGGTGCGCCTGCGGAAGACCTTCGGCAACCCCTGGCTTTGAACCTTCGCGCCGTCGGCGCGAAGAGGGCGACCTGACGGTCGGGGTTTCCGGGTCATGTGCGACAGCTGTGGGTAAGGCTCAGGCCTCAGCGGCCGACTCCAACGCCTCCCGCGCTTCTTTGCGACTTGGCGTCTTGGCGTCTTGGCGTCTTGGCGCGAGGTCTTCGCTTCCCGCGTCGAAAATGTCCATCCGCCTGGATCCATCCCGTCGAGGGCGCCGTTCTAAAAATAGCGCCATTCGGCGGGTCAGCCCGCGGCACGAAAATCAGGCGGGCAGGAGCGTCGGCCAGGCGGGCGCGGCGGCGTCTTTGCCGACGTAGCGGCTGGCGGCGTTCAGATAGATGCTGACCATCCCGCGGCGGCGGTTGGGCGACTGGTTGGGGCTGGTCGCGTGCAGCGTTTTGGAGTGGTGGAAGAGGCAACTGCCGGCCTTGAGTTCCTGGAAGACGGCGCGGGATTCGTCGATGACGCCGTCGTCGATCTGCCAGTCGCGGATCTGTTTGTGTTCGAGGATGGGGCCCAGATGGCTGCCGGGGATGAAGCGCATGCAGCCGTTGGCGCGGGTGGCGTCGTCGAGCGCGGCCCAGCAACTGACCATTTTCTGCGGATCGACCGGCCAGTAGGCGTGATCCTGGTGCCAGGGTTTTTCGCCGCCGTGGAAGGCGGGCTTGCAGAAGAGCTGATCGCCGAAAAACCGCAGGCCGGGGCCGATCAGCGCGTTGGCGACGGCGAGGATGCGCGGGTTGGCGATGTGGGCGCGGAACAGTTCGTCGTTGGCGAACAGGTTGTGGACTTTGCGGATGGCGTCGGCCTTGGTGATTTCGCCGCGTTCCAATTTCGGCAGCAGAGACTTGTCCCACTGCACGCAGATTTTGGAGCGCTCGGGGAATTTCTGCCCTTCGATCAGGTCGTCAACGCGCTGGTTCAGGGCCGCGACGGTGGCGGGGGAGAGCAGGTTCTCGATGACGACCCAGCCGTTGGTGCGGAAGAATTCCATTTTCTCCGCGGTGAGGTCGGCGGCGGCGGGCATGGCGGCGGCGCTGGCGGCGGTGGACGAATTGGCGGGTGCGAAGGCGGCGGACATGGGCGGGGCTCCTGGGCGTTGGGGGGGTGAAGGGAAGGCTGGGAGAGCGTGATCGGGGAAGGGTCGAACCGGTGCCGGCGAGCGGCCGGCGCGAACGCCGCTATAATACATTTCGCGGACGCAGGATGAATATACTCCGTGATTTTCCCCATGGAAAGAGCAGGAATCATGGCTTCTATAACACAAAACGTCGAAAATCAGGGGTTTTCGCTGCCGCTGTTGGAGAACCTCGATCTGCACTGCTTCTGGGCGCGCGACTACGACCAGCCGACCTACGGCTACCGTGGGCATCATTTCAGCGACGACACGCTGTGTTATTTCCAGCGTGGTGCGGGGTGGCTGGCCCGGGACAGGGACGGGGACAGGGACGGGGACGGGGACGGGCAGGCGCGCGAACGGTGGTCGGCGCCGTGCCTGTTTTTGTTTCGCAAGACGGTGGCGTATTCGGCGCAGGCGGAGGGTTCGATTCAGGCGACGTCGATGCACTTCCGCGCCGAGCTGGCGGGGCGGCCGCCGGTGAGTTTGCTCGATCTGCTGGACGTGCCGCCGCTGTTGCCGCCCGCGCTGACCGCCACGCTGGCGCCGATGCTCACCGCCATGAGCGCCGAATATCGGGGCCGGCGGCTGGGATCGCAGTTGATGCTGGAGGGCCATTTGCGGCTGCTGATGGCGCAGTTTATGCGGGCTTGGTGGACGCAGGCGCCGCGGGAGGAGCCGGCGGCGCGGCGCGGGCTGACGCGGCTGGCGCCGGCGTTGGCGTGGATGGCCGAACACATTGGCGCGCCGGTGGCGGTGGAGGCGATGGCGGCGCGGGTGGGTTTGTCGGCGGGGCATTTCCGCGCGCTGTTCAAGCAGACTTTGCGCAGCACGCCGGCGCAATATCTGATCCAGTTGCGGCTGGAGCGCGCGCGGCGGCTGCTCATCACCAGCGAGCTGACGGTGAATGAAGTGGCGCGGACGCTGGGCTGGAGCTACCCGCATTATTTCATCCGCCAGTTCAAGCAGGGATGCGGCGTGACGCCGGCGGCGTGGCGGGCGGCGAATGCGCGGTGAAGAAGAAGCGGTTCACCACCGAGGCACAGCGACACAGAGAGTCAGAGACAGACGAAAAAAGTTGGGGGAAAAAAGAGGAAAAAGAGGAGGGGGACAACCGGACCGAGAGAACGGCGGGCAGGGGGTGCAAATCGGCCGGCCGAGCGGCGCCGGGGCGGTTGACCGGCGGATTGCGGATTCATATAATGGCGGCAGCCCGCCGACGCCTGTATCGGGTGCCTCCAGCCCGCGGGGGGCAAGCCGCAATCTTCGAGTCACCGATGAGCCGACCGAATGCCGCACCGCTGACCTTGTCCGGCGTGGCCGCCCAACCTGCGCTGGCCACCGAGGTCCTGCAGGTGCCGGACCTGGGGCCGTGCCTGTTCCGGCCCTTGGCGCCGGAAGACATCGACAGCCTGGCGGAATTTCTGTCCAGCCTGTCGCCGGAGACCCGCCGCGTCTGGTTGCTGCCAGCCTACAACCGGACAACGGCGCAGGAATTTTGCGCCGCCATCGGCCGCTTCGACAAATTCCGCATGGTACTGGTCGCGCCCGCCGGCGGCGCGAACACGCTGCTGGCGCTCCTGGAATTCGCCTTCCACCCGGACCCGGAACGGCGGCGCTTCGCCAGCTACGGGGCCGCTTGGCCCGACGCGGTCTGTAAATTCGGACCGTGCATTCGGGATGGCTTTCAGAACCGGCAGTTGGGCAGTTTGCTCATGCCCCACCTCGTGCTGTTGGCCCGGCGGTTCGGCGCGCAGGCGATGGTGCTATGGGGCGGCGTGCTGGCCGACAATCACTGCGCCATCCATTTTTACGAAAAGCACGGCTTCGAGACCGTCGGCCGGTTCGCCAGCGAAGCCGGCGTGGCCAGTTTGGATATGGCGCTGCAGCTTCAGCCGGCTCCGACCCAGACATCGCGAGCCTAAAACCATGCCGCCGGCGGCCGTCCGACGAACCGCCCGACGGGCGCGTTCGAAAATGGCGGTTCCATGCTAAAATCGGGCTCCGTCGTTGAAGCTCAGCCGATCCATCCGTGGGAGAATCCGGCCCATGACCGAATCCAATCCGATCGACTCCGACCAACTGCGCGACAAACTGAAGACGCAGGGCAAGGTGGTGGCCGGCGAGGAACTGCACGGCAAGCAGGTGCGGGTGATGCACTCGCAGGACATCTTGAACATCCTGAAAGACATGCTGGCGAAGCTGGGGCACAAGGACAACGCCGAGCTGATCGCGAAAATCACGGAGCTGGAAATCCGCTACCAGCAGTCGCGCGACAGGGTGGCGGCGACGACGGCGGAACTGGAACGGCTGAAGGCGGAGATGGCGAAGCTGAAGGCGGCGTCGCAGGAGCAGATTGTGATGCTCCAGGCCGACCTGGAGGCGATCCGAATCAAGCTGGCGGCGCAGGAAAAAATCCGGACCGAATACGAAACGCTGAAGGCCAACAGCGGGCGGGTCGGCGAATTGGAGGCGCTCTTGGCGGCGGCGCTGGCGGAAAAGGAGCGGCTCGCGGCGGAGCTCGACGCGCTGAAAAATCGCGGCGACGAAACGGCGCAGAAGCTGCGCGAGCGCGACCAGCGGATTCTCGACCTGAACAAGCAACTGGAGGCCAACGACCAGGGAGAACTGGGCAAGCTGCGCAAGCGGGTGCGGGACTTGGAGAAGCAGGTGGCGCTGCTGACCGAGGCGCTGATCCGGGCGGAGTTCGGGCTGGATTATTTCACCGTCGAGGACCGGCTGACCGAGGGGGAAAAACAGAAGCTGGGGCAGGATCCGCGGGGCGCGCGGGAGCTGGCCGTTTTCGACGCGCGTCTGAAGCGGATGTACGAGGATGAGGCTTCGATTGCAACCATCGTGGAGATGGCGCGGTCGGGTCGCAATGTGGTGGCGGCGCTGGAGCGGCTGGGCGCACCGCGCCGTTCGGTGGTCTGATCATGAGTGACTTCGACCCGTCGCGGACGGGCAATCCGGCGGTGGCGGCGGGACAGCCGGGCGCGCAGACGCCGGCGGGCGGCATGCCGGCAGCAAGCATGGCGGCGGCGGCGACGGTGGCCCTGCCGGATCGGGCGCCCGGTTCGGGTGGGTCGGCGCTGGAACAGGGCCGGGTGACATTGGGTCCGGCGCTGCCGGCGCAAAGCGCGGGGACGGTGCTGGTGGAGCAGCTTCACGCGCAGTGCCTGACCTGCGATCCGAAGACCGTGGCGAACGCAAAAGTAAAGGTGCTGAAGCGCGCGCAGTTGATCGCATTTCTGGAGAATGCGCTGCGCGCGTCGCAGGCGGCGGCGGCTCAATCGGCGCAGGCGGCGCAGACACTTCGCGACGGCGGCGCGCGGGCGGCGCAACTGGAAGCGGCGCTGGCGGCGAGTCAGTCGCGGGCGCTGGCGGCGGAACAGGCGGCACTCGCGGCGCAGGCCGAACGGGAGCAGCAGCAGGCCGAAAACGCGCAGTTGCGGGCGGAACTGGAGCAACTGCGGACGGAGCGCAACCAGTTTCAAATCGACGCAACGGCGCTGCGCAATCAACTGCGGCAGGTGGAAGCCGAGCTGGCGTCGCTCGACGCGCTGCGGCTGGAACTGGCCAACAAGGACAAGGTGATCAAGCAGAAGGAGGTGGCGCTGACCGACGCTCACCAGGTGCTGGTGGAAAAGGGCCTGCAGGATGTGGATGTGTGGGTGAAGAAAGCGGAGAAACTGCGCGCGACCATCGACGACTACGAATTCAACGAGGATTTCTACCACGCCTTCGCCATGCCGGACGCGCAGTATCTGCACCGACTGCTGCACGATTCGGAAAGCCGGGCCGAAGCGCTGAAGCGGGCGATTGCGGCTCAGCCGCGCGGCGCGACGCAGGCGGCGACCGGGCCGGCGATGGCAATGGTGCAGGCGCAGTTGGACATCGCGGTGCGGGCGCGGCGGGCGATCGGCGACTGCGAGCGCTCGGTGGCGGAGATGAACCAGGGCAAGGGGTCGGTCGACCGGATCGTGAACTTGGCGGTGGGGATCGGCGCGGTGCAGTTGTTCATCGAATTGGTGCGGATGCTGAACTTCGGCCTGCAGATGGCGATGCTCGGTTTGAAGTCCCCCCGTGGCTGAAGAACGGCCGCCGGACGCGAAGGGCACAGCGCCGGCGGCGGCCCCAAACGAGCCGGTCGAGCCGGTCGAGCGGGTCGAGCGAGTCGAACGGGTCGAGCCTGTCGAACGGGTCGAGCCGGGCGAGCGGGCGAATTCGGCGCGGCCGGCAGGGCACGCGGGGCACGCTGGACCGGCAAGCGAAGCTCAATCCGCGGCAGCGAATCCCAACGCAATCGATGCAGCCGAAATTCCCGCCGCGGGTCCCACCGAACCTGCGCCTGCCGCGGCGGCCGCGGCGGCGGTGGAGACGGCCATCGACCTGCCGCCGTTGGCGCGAGCAGTGTTGGGCGCCTACGCGCTGCTGTGGTACCTGATGTTGCTGGGCGGGCTGGCGTTTTCGACCTTCGCCGCGCCGGTCACGCAGAACTGGCTGCTGCCTTTGCTCGAAATGGGGCCGGTGCTGCTCCGCGCCTGGCTGGCGCCGGTGCGGCTGTCGGCGGCGGTGTTTCAGGGCGGCTGGCCGGGGTTCGGGTGGTCGGCGCTGGAAGGGCTGATCGCGAGCGCCTTGTTGCCGATGTGGCTGGCGGGGACGATCGGGTTGGCGCGGTTCAGCCCCGCGCTGGCGCAATATCTGGTGGGCGGCTGGCCGGCAAAAAGCTGGCCGGATTTTCTGGCCGGCATGGCGGCGGTGGCGATCGGCGAGGAAATTTTCTTTCGCGGGTTTTTGCAGCACGAACTGAGCCTGGCCTTCGCCGACCGGCCGCGGCTGGGGGCGAAGCGGCTGGGCCGCGGCTGGCTGCTAGCGACGGTGCTGTTTGCGCTGGCGCATGTGGTGACGCATGGAGCCGTCGGCGTGCTGACCTTTTTCCCGGGGCTGGTGTTCGGGTGGCTGTACGCGCGGCGGCGGCAGGTGATCGGGCCGATTCTGTTTCATTTCAGTTGCGACATTCTGGTCGCGGTGGCGACGGCCGGGGGATGGCTGGGGCCGCCGCCGGTGACGGCGCCAGGCGCCCTACCCGCTCCGCACGCGATGCCGCACGCAATGCCGCACGCGATGCCGCACGAGATGCCGCACGCGCCCATCGGCGCGGCGCATGCGCTGCCGGTGCGGATGGAAATGTCGCCCCTCGCGCCGCCGGCGGAGCAGCCGCTGGCCTGCCGGCGGGTGCAGGGCTCGGCATCGCCGACGCAAGCAAGGGACGAATCGGATGCCATTTCGGATTGCGCCCATGCGGTGTGCTTGGGCCATCTGAACGCCAACGCCCCATCCAAGGAGAGCAGGTCATGGCCAAACGCAAAGCAGTGCGCGGATCGGTGCGATCGGGTTCCACCCTGGCGAGCGCGGCCGCTCCGGGCGACGTAACTCCGCCGGAGCTGGCGGCGTCGGGCGCGGACACGCGCTGGTTCGTGCAGGACCGCTTCGGCATGTTCATCCACTGGGGCCTGTACGCGCTGGCGGCGCGGCATGAATGGATGATGCACCATGAACGGCGCAGCGACGCGGAGTACCGGCGCTATTTCGAGCACTTCGATCCGGACCTGTACGACCCGGCGGTGTGGGCGCGCGAGGCGGCCGGCGCGGGGATGAAATATTTCGTGGTCACGACGAAGCATCACGAGGGCTTCGCGCTGTGGGACACGGCGGTGAGCGATTTCAAGGCGCCCAACACGCCCTGCGGCAAGGATCTGCTGGCGCCGATGGTGGCGGCCTTTCGCCGCGAGAACCTGCGGGTGGGCTTCTACCATTCGCTGCTCGACTGGCACCACCCGGAATTCCCGATCGACCCATTGCATCCGCTGCGCGATCTGCCGGAGGCGGTGAAACTCAACCGCCGCCGCGACGTCGCCAAGTACCGGGCGTTTCTGCACGCGCAGACGCGGGAACTCTTGACCGGCTTCGGCCCGATCGATCTGCTGTGGTTCGATTTTTCCTATTCGAAGAACCGGCATCGCGGGCTGCATGGCAAGGGCCAACAGGAGTGGGGATCGGAGGCGTTGCTGAAGCTGGTGCGCGACTTGCAGCCGCGGATCATGGTGAACAACCGTTTGGAGCTGGACGGGGATTTCAGCACCCCCGAGCAGTTTCAACCGCGCGAGTGGGTGCGGGTGAACGGGCAGCGGGTGGTCTGGGAGGCCTGTCAGACCTTCAGCGGAAGCTGGGGCTACCACCGCGACGAGGAATCGTGGAAATCGACCGAGATGCTGGTGCAGATGCTGATCGACACGGTCTCGAAGGGCGGGAATCTGCTGCTGAACGTGGGGCCGAACGGGCGCGGCGAACTGGACGCGCGGGCGCTCGACCGGCTGCGTGGGATCGGCGCCTGGATGCGGCTGCACGGCCGGTCGATCTACGGCTGCACGCAGAGCGAGTTCACGCCGCCGCCGGATGGCCGCTACACGCAGAACGGGCGGCGGCTGTATCTGCACCTGTTTGCCTGGCCGTTCGGGCATGTGCATCTGCCGGGTCTGGCCGGGCGCGTGGAATATGCCCAGCTGCTGAATGACGCGTCGGAAATCAAGCTGCGCGAACCGGAGCTAAAGGTGGACCCACACAACTACATGGCGGCGGCGGGACAGGCCGGCACGCTGACGCTGCAGTTGCCGGTCAAGAAACCGGCGGTCACGGTGCCGGTGATCGAACTGTTTTTGAAAGGCTGATGGCCGGAGGCGCGGGCTCAGCGCGGCGCAGCGGCACCGGCGCCGGCGGCGGCGGCGGCGGTGGCGGCGGCGGTGCCTGAGGCGATCGCTTCGACGATGGTGTCGAGCACCCACCGGGCTTGGGCGTCGGTCAGGCAGGCGGGCGGCGTGATCGACAGGCAGTGGTTGGCGTCGCCGCAGGGCAGCAGGATGACGCCACGGGCCAGGCAGCCGGCGACGGCCGCCAGCGCGCGGGCGGTGTCGGGCTGGCCGGTGCGGCGGTCCTGCACCAGTTCGACCGCGCCGATCCAGCCGAGGCCGCGGACTTCGGCGACCTGCGGAATTTTTTGCAGCCGTTTGCGCAGTGCGGCGAAAAAGCGCCCGCCGCGTTCGCGCACCGAGCGCAAAAAAGCCGGTGAACGCAACTGCGCCAGCGAAGCCAGCGCGGCCGCGCAGCCGACCGGATGGCCCAGAAACGTGGACGTGTGGAGCGCTTCGCCCTGCGACGGCCCCCAGGCGTCGATGACCGCAGCGCGGCCGACGCAGGCGCTGAGCGGGAAGCCGCCGGCGAGGGCCTTGCCGAGGCAGAAAAGGTCGGGCAGGACCTGTTCGTGTTCGGCCGCGAACAGCCGTCCGGTGCGGCCGAGGCCGCAGTAGATTTCGTCGAAAATGAGCAGCGCGCCAGCGCGGTCGGCGAGGCGGCGCAGGCCGGCCAAAAAACCGGGCGGCGGGGCGCGATCGCCGCCGCGGCCCTGGACCGGTTCGACGATCAGCGCGCCAATTGGCGTGCGGCTGTGTTCGCCGGCGGCGAGCAGCCGGGCGACTTCACGCAGGGCGGCTTCACGCAACGCAGCGGGCGATGTTGCGCGGCGGCCGGCGCGCAGCGCCTCCCACCGATCGGGCCAAGCCGCAAACCGGGTGACCGGCGCCAACTGGCCGGCGACCGGGCGGCGAAAGATCGGCCGCGCGGTGGCCAGCAGCGCGCCATGGGTGAGGCCATGGTAGCCGCCGTGGAAGGCCAGCACGCCGGGTTTGCCGGCGGCGACGCAGGCGGTCTTGAGCGCGGCGACGACGGCTTCAGCGCCGGACAGCGCAAGGATGGATTTCCAGGCGATCGGTGGGCCATGCGCGGGCTGCGGGCAAAGTCGGGCCAGGGTTTCGAGCAGGCGCACTTTGACCGGCGTGGGGTGGACGTCGCCGAGGCCGTGGGTGAGTTCGGCCGCCTGCGCCGCGGCCGCGCGCAGAATCCGCGGGTTGGCGTGGCCCAGCGTGGCGACGGCGAAGCCGGCGGTGCCATCGATGAAGCAGTTGCCGTCGGCGTCGAGAACATTGGCGCCGCGGGCGGCGGTCCAGGCAATCGGCGCACCGTCACCGCGGGCGTCGCCGGCGTAGGTCGTGTTGATGGATTCGACGGCAGACAGCCGGCGCAGCCAGGCGCGCGAACGCGGGCCGGGTTGTTCGAGTGGGGGCGTGCGCAGAATCGGCAGGCAGCGGCCGAACTGGGGCGGCAGAGGAAGGGACATGGCGAGTTCCACGAAAGGCTGAAGGGCGGGTGACACGTCAGGATTGCATGGGGCTTCTGGCTTTGGAGTCCCGCTCCGCGGGAGGCAAGAGGCATAGCCCAGCACTTCAGTGCTGGGACGGCAGCGATGAACAGACACGGATTCCCAGTCCCGGAGGGACGGCAGAACGGCTCCGCCGCACCCGAACCACCAATTTCAATCCTGACGCACCGCGAGCAGCCGGTTTAAAAACCATGGCAACTTTGGTATCGCGATTCAATCCTCCGATTAGATATTTTAAAACCCGCGGCCGAATTTGGGTTTTTCCTTGCCGTCGCCTTCGGGTTCGAACCGGGCGCGGCGCTGCTGGGCTTTGAGTTCGGCCTGGTCCTTTTGCTTTTGGGCGAGTTCGTCGGCGTTGGAACCGCCACGGATGCCTTTCATCATCAGTTCCAGGTCGGCGGGGTTGGAGGAGGATTCAAGGGCGACCTCCGCCGTGATATACCCGGCCGAATAGTGCGCGAAGAGGCTCTGGTTGAAGGTGGACATTTTCCAGTGAGCGCCGTTGAGCATGGCCTTTTCGAGGTCGCGGGTGCCGCCTTCTTCGATGATCTGCCGCACGTGGGTGGTATTGATAAGCACTTCCAGCGCGGCGACGCGGCCCTGGCCGTCGGCGCGCTTGACCAGCCGCTGGCAGATAACCGCGCGGAGCACCAGCGCCAACTGCAGGCGGATCTGGTTGGCTTCCGTTCCGTCGAAGGTGTCGAGGATGCGGTCGATGGACTGCTTGGCGTCGTTGGTGTGGAGGGTGCTCAGCACCAGGTGCCCGGTTTCGGCCGAGGTGATGCCGAAGCGGACGGTTTCGGCGTCGCGCATTTCGCCCATGAGAATGACGTCGGGATCCTGGCGCAGGGCGGCGCGCAGGGCATATTTCAGTTCATGCGTGTCCATGCCCAGTTCGCGCTGGTTGATGGTGGCTTTGTCGTCGGTGTAGACGAATTCGATGGGGTCTTCGATGGTGACGATGTGGACGGTGTCGCGGCGGTTGATTTCGTTGATCATGGCGGCGAGCGTGGTGGATTTTCCCGAGCCGGTCGGGCCGGAGACGATGATCAGCCCGTTGGGGTGCTGAGTGACGTCCTTTAAGACATCGGGGAGGTTCATCTGCTCGAGGGTGGGGACATCGAGCGGAATCAGGCGCAGAACCGCGCCGATGTGGCCGCGCTGGATGAAGGCGTTGACGCGGAAACGGGCAAAGGAGGGGATTTCGTACGAAAAGTCGGCTTCGAAGCGGCGTTCGAATTCGGCGAAGCGTTCGGGGCCCATCAGGCGAACGAAGGTTTCCTGGAGGTCTTCGTCGGTGAGTTCGGGGTAGGAATGCTGCGGGAGCAGATCGCCGGAAATGCGGAACAGGGGCGGCCGGCCGGATTTGAGGTGCAGGTCGGAGCCGTGGCGGGTGCCCAGATCGATGAGCAGAGCGTCCAAGTCCATGGAAGAACTCCGGTTGGATCGTCGGCCGCCAGGGCGGGAAATACACGAGCGCGACGCGCAACGCGCCACGAACCGCCGCAGGAGACCGGGAACCGGAATCTAGTATATCCAGCGCAGCGGCGGAGAGCGCGCTCCTTTCAAATCAAAATTTGGGACGGAAGAAACTTTAATTTGTTATGGTTTCGTGCATAATAGGCTACGAAGCGAACGGGCGTTTGCAGGCCCACCAACCACTCCCCTTGCAGGTCCCGGTTTTCCCCCTGTCGATCCTGTACATTTCGCTGTGAAACCCCCCAACGGAGCGTTTCGCGTCCATGGACCACATTGACATCCGCATCATGGATTTTCTGCAGAAGGACGGCCGGGTGAGTCACTCGGAGATCGCCAAGGCGCTGGACCTCAGTTCGCCAACGGTGGGCGAACGGATCAAGAAGCTGGAAAATTCCGGCGTCATCCAGCGCTACACCTGCATTCTGTCGCCGCGCAAACTGGGCTTCAACATCACCGCCTTCATCGGGGTGAGCCTGGAAAAGCCGGTGTACGGCAAGGCGTTCGTGGAGCGGATTCTGAGCTGCCCGGAGGTGCTGGAATGCTTCCACATGACCGGCGCGCACGACTACCTGCTGAAGGTGCGCACCTCGACGCCCGAGGCGCTGGAAATTCTGATCGAAAACGTCATCCGGCAGATTGAAGGCGTGGCCGACACGAATACCTCGATTGTGCTCTCCATCACCAAGGAAACCACGCGGCTGTCGCTGGAGCACTTGGGCGAAACGGTGCCCAAATAAGCAAGGCTGAAGCTTGAAGGCTGAAGGATGAAGGGAAGTGATAGGGTGTTTCAAATTTGCGATTGGCTTTTCCTGGCTTGGAGTCCCGCTTGCGGGACGCAAGAGGCATAGCCCAGCACTTCAGTGCTGGGTGATGAGCGGCGAACAGATACGGATTCCCAGTCCCGGAGGGACGGCAGAACTTGGGCGTTGCCTGTCACCTTTTTCCGGATTCGGCGCATGACGATCTATTTCGACTACAACGCGACGGCGCCGCTGCGGCCGGAGGCGCGGGCGGCCTGGCTGGCGGCCACCGGTGAAGCCTGGGGGAATGCCGCGAGCGTGCACGCGGCCGGGCAGACGGCGGCGGGGTTGCTCGAGGCCGCCCGTCGGGAGCTGGCCGGGCGGCTGCAGTGCGAAGCGGGCGAGCTGACCTTCAATTCCGGGGCGACCGAGGGCGCCAATCACGTGCTGCACGCGGTGCTCGCGGCGGGCGGCCACGCGATCGTGAGCGCGATCGAACACCATGCGGTGCTCGAGCCGGCCCAAGCCCTGGCGCGGCGCGGGCAGGTGGCGGTGGATTTCGTGCGGCCGGGCGCCGACGGGCGAGTCGATCCGGCCGCGCTGACAGCGCGCCTGCGGCCGGACACGCGGCTGGTGGCCCTGATGGCGGTGAACAACGAGACCGGCGTCATCCAGGATGTCCCCGCGCTGGCGGCGGCGCTGGCGGTCTGGAACGCCGCGCATCCCGCCGCGGACGGGTCGGGCGGGCTCGTCGGCCTGCTGTGCGACGCGACGCAGGCGGCGGGGAAAATCGACCCGGCGCAGTTCGCCGGCGCGGACTGGGTGGTGCTGAGCGGCCACAAATTCGGCGCGCCGAAAGGCGTGGGCGCGCTGATCGCGCGGCGGACGCTGCCGGCCCTGTTCGCCGGCGGCAATGCCGAGGGCGGCCTGCGCGCGGGCACGGTGGCGGTGGAACTCGCGGCGGCGCTGGCCGCGGCCTTCGCGGCAGCCGAGCACGACCGCGCGCAGGAAACCGAGCGGCTGGCGGCGCTGCGCGACTGGCTGGAAAGCGGGCTGGCGGTGGCGGCCGATGCGGCCGGCCTGACCGTGACGGTGGCGGGCGCGGCCGCGCCGCGCGTGAGCAACACCAGTTTCGTGTGTTTCCCCGGCCGGCGGGCCGAGACGCTGGTGATGAACTTCGACCTGGCCGGCCTGTGCACGAGCACCGGCGCGGCCTGCGTGCAGGGCGCCGCGCAACCCAGCCACGTATTGCAGGCGATGGGTTTGCCGCCGGAACAGATCGCCGGCGCGGTGCGCTTCAGCCTGGGCTCGGCCAGCACCGAAGCGGACGTGGACCGGGCGGTCGCGATCGTGCGGCAGGTGCTGGGGCGCGCCTAGTCGTGGCGAGCATCCAATCGAGATGTGCAGGGTCCTGGGAGCGCGGGTGACCTCACCCGCAAGAAAAAAGTCGCGCGAAGCGCGTCCCTACTCCTGCTTCTTCGAAAAGCTCGACCAGGACCAATCTTCAGGTCTGTACACCAACTTCGCTTTTACCGGGTTCTCCGCCATATATTGCATGGCGCTGCGGTAGTGCGATCGATCCCGGATGAAACGGTCCCAATACTCTTCCTGCCAGACGCGGCCGCGGCTGCCGCAGATTCGATGGATGCCTCGTGCCGTCACCGATTTCCAACCTTTGACGACCGCGCCCAAGGAATATTCGGTGCGCGTTTCCACCACCACATGCACATGATTGGGCATGATGACCCTACCGTGCAGCAGAGAGCGGTCGCGATCGAATTTCAACCAGGTTTCCCGCACACAGGATGCAACCTCGGCGCGACTCAGCAGGCACGCGCCGAAGCCGGAGTCCAAATAGGATTCAATTCGCCTGCGATATTCACCCTCGGGCGCACGCGCGTCCAGCCCCCGAGCCAGGCGTTCTGCGACGGCCTTCGGGAGCGCGTCGCCCAGACGGTAGGTGACCATTTGAATCTGGCCGGCGCGATCGTAGTGCGGCAGATAGCCGCGGGAATGCCAGCGGCCGGGCGGGGTGTCGAGCGCTGGGGGAACAAAGGCCCCGGCGGCTCCCGCCGGATTTTTTTCGGTGCGGGTGAGGTCACCCGCGCTCCCGGCAGTTTGCACATTTCGCCCCAATGCGCGGCTTCACTTCCGCGGCTTGAACAGCCCGTATTCCTTCATGCGCGCGTACAGCGTGGTGCGGGAGATTTCCAGCTCCCGGGCGGCCTTCAGAATGTTCCAGCGGTTGCGTTCGAGCGCGGCGATCAGCACCGATTTTTCGGTTTCGCGCACCGGCGTGCGCAGCCCGCCGGACGGCACCGAGGCGTCGGAGCCGCCGAGGTATTTTTCGGCCCCGATCAGGCCGGGGCGGCTGCCCGAGTCCCCCGGACCGGCGCCGGCCGAGCCGTGGGGCCCAAGAGGCGAAGGATTCGAACCCGCGCCCGCGCTGCCGGCGTAGGGGCTGCTCGGAACGGGAATGCGGGCCGAGGGCGCCAGACTACCGTAGGCCGAAGGCGTTTCCCGCAGGCCGCCGACGCCCACCAGGCTGGGCTGCGACTGGTGCCGGAACAGGACCTCGCGCGGCAACAGATCGCGGGTCAGCGTGGCGCCGCCGGCCAGGATCGTCACCCGTTCCATGGCGTTTTCCAATTCACGCACGTTGCCGGGCCAGGAGTAGGCTTCGCAGGCGCCGAGGAAATCTTCGGGCACCGTCTGCAATTGGCGGCCGTTGCGTTTGGCCAGAAACGCCAGCCGCTGGTAGACCATGGGCCGGATGTCTTCGGGCCGTTCGCGTAGCGGCGGGACCTGGATCGGGAACACGTTGAGCCGGTAGTAGAGATCTTCGCGGAAGGTGCCGGAGCGGACCAGATCGACCAGGCTTTTGTTGGTGGCGCAGATGACACGCACATCGACGTGGATGGTGCGGTCGCCGCCGATGCGATCCACCGTGTGGAACTGCAACGCGCGCAGCATTTTGGCCTGGAGATTGGGGCTCAGGTCGCCGATTTCGTCCAGGAACAACGTGCCGCGGTGCGCCTGTTCGAAGCGGCCGAGGCGCTTGGCGATCGCGCCGGTGAAGGCGCCTTTTTCATGCCCGAACAGCTCGCTTTCCAGCAGCGATTCGGTGAGCGTGGTGCAGTTGACTTTGACGTAGGGTTTGTCGGCCCGCTGACTGCGCTGCTGGATGATGTCGGCCACCACTTCCTTGCCGGAGCCGGACTCGCCGGTGATGAGCACCGTCGCATCGGTGGCGGCGACCTTTTCGGCCATCTGCACGATCGCGTGGAAGGCCGGCGACTGGATGACGATGTCGGCGCGCTGGCTTTCGAGGTCGCGGACGCGGTCGAGCAGCCGGGCGTTGGCGAGGGTGAGGTGATATTTTTCGGCGGCTCGTTCGACGACCTGCAGCAGCACATCGAGGTTGAGCGGCTTGGTGAGAAAATCGAAGCTGCCCAGCTTCATCGCCTTGACCGCGGCGTCGACGGTGGCGTCGCCAGTCATGACGAGCACCTGGGTGGGGGTGTGATCGCGGCAGATGGCTTCGACCACCTGCAAGCCGTTCATCTCGGGGATGTGCAGATCGACGATGACCACCGCGACCGGGTTGTTCTGGAGGTGCTTCAGACCTTCCGTGGGCGACGTGAAAGCCGTGACCGGCCAGCCGGCGGCGGACAGCGCGTCGCGGAGCATATCGAGCAGCGCGGCATCGTCGTCGATGAGCAGAATATCGCCGTTGGGCATCGGGTGGGTTCGCTTGAAGGACCGGTTCGTGGAGCACCTTCGACCATGATTTGGTTTTGCCACAGAATGAGGAGCCTGCAAGCGCAGGTAGGGGAGTGTTTGCAAGAATCGGTGCGAAGACGAAGAGCCGCGACCGGCAGGTCTCAGGGGCGTTGGCCGCGGCGGTAGCGACGGCGCGGCCGGCGCGCCGGGGCCGCGACGGGGGGCGGCGGTTCGGCGCGGGAGGCCCGATTGGCTCGCGGTCGTGACTTTGCACGATGTTGACCGGTTGAGAGAAAATGGTGGTATAAATGCGTTTTCTCGAACGGGAAATTGCCTTTCGATCTTCCCCGGAGGTGGCTCTGCCACATGCCTGCAGCCGAAACAAATTCAGCCGATGAAACGGGCGCCGGCGCGCGCTTGAGGACGTTTGCGACGGGAGCGTGCCGGCAAGGCACCGGAGGGCCCGGCGTGCGGTCGCGAATCGGCTGGGGATTCTTGGCGGGTCTGATGGCGGCGCTTTTGGTGGGCGGTACCGGATGGAGCGGTCTTGCCGGATCGGGCGAATGGGGCGGTGAACTGGCCGCGGACGAAGTGACCCCGGCCGCGGGCAACGATCCGGAACCGCCGCCCGAGCCACCGCCGGAACCGCAGCCCCAACCGGCGCCCCAACCGGCGCCGCAGCCCCAGCCGCAAGAGGCCGGCCCGCTGCCGCCGCCGCGGCTGGAGCACATCAATGCGACGCTGGCCAAGCAGATCGCCGACCGCCTCTCGGCCGCCCAGGACGCCTACGATGCCAAGCGCTACGGCGAGGCGGTGGACCTGACTCAGGATGTGCTGAACGTCGACCCGGAAAACGACAACGCCCGCCAGCTCCATTTCCGCGCCTACGAAAAAATGATCAACCGCAACGGCGACGCCGCCTCCTTCAAGGCGATTCTCGACACCGTGCGGGCCTCCAACGCGCCGGAGGACCTCGCGCCGCTCAAGCGCGAGCCCGACTGGCGGCCGGCGATCGGCTCCGACGATGACCTCGGCCCCATCGAGAAAAAGCTCGACCAGAAAATCGCCATGGTCGACTTCCCCAACGTCCAGATCAAGGACTTCCTGAACACGGTGCTGTGGAAAGCCTACGACATCAACCTGATGATCGACGATTCGGTGATCGAAGGCAAGACGGTGACGATCAAGCTGCGCGACGTGTCGGTGCGGGACGTGCTGGATTTCCTGGTCTCGAACGTGCAGGACCTCGCCTACACCGTGACCCCTTCGGGCGTGTGGATTCACGAGCCGACCAAGCCGCACCTGATTCCGCGGGTGTATTCGATCCACTACGGTCTGGTGTCGCTGGGCGGCGCGAACACGGCGCAGGGCAACGGCGGCGGAGGCGCCAACGGAGCCAACGGCGCCAATGGCGGCGGCGGTGCCGCCAACCCGTTATTGGCCGCCGCGGGCTTGGGCGGCCAGGGCGGACCCGGCGGTGCGGGCGGGCAGCCAGGGCAGGGCGGCGCGGCCGGCGGTCAGGGCGGCCAGCAGGGCAGCCAGAGCACCCTCGAACAGGTCTTGAACTGGATGGAGACCTGGCCGGACCAATACCCGGAGGGCACCACCTGGTACCTCGACAAGATGAACAGCAAGCTGTACGTGCTGACGACGCCGGAATTCCACCGTGAAATTCAGGAGATGCTCGATGAGGTCGACCAGCCGCCGCCGCAGGTGTTCATCCGCTCGCGGTTCATCGAACTGACCGACGGCGGCGAGTTCAAATGGGGCTTCGACCTGAGCAATTTCGCCTCGCCCAACAACGCCGCCAACAACGCGGGGCAGCGGCTGGGCGTGACCGGCGGCACCAACATGGGGCTGCCCACGCTGGCCACCGAACTGGGCGGGAACCCGCTGAGTTTCGCGCTGACCGGCCTGCGCACCGACCCTGGCTTCACCGTCACGATGCAGGCCCTGGCCGAAGACAGCAAGGCGAAAGTGCTGACCGCGCCGGCGATCATGACCCTGTCGGGCACCCCGGCGTTTTTCACCGACAACACCTCCTACAACTATGTGTCGTCCTACCAATCGTCGCAAAACTCGGCCCCCTCCACGGTGAACGGCGTGACGACCTACAACAACAGCACGCAGCTGATCCCCCAGTACACGCAGGCCAGTGTTCAGACCACCCTGGAAATCCTGCCGATCGTCGGCCGGGACATGCGGACGATCACGTTGGAACTGCACCCGGTCATCAGCGATTTTGCGGCCGGGCAGTCGATTAGCGATTTCGAGAACACGCAGCTTCTGACGGTGCCCTCCGGCTCCTCCACCGCCGTGACGCAGACGGTGCCATCGCCGGCGATTTCCACGCGCGAACTGCGCACCAAGGCGATCCTCCACGACAACGGCTATGTGATCATCGGCGGCCTGATGCGCCACCGGCAGTACGACCAGGAGCAGCGGGTGCCGTTCCTCGGCAACTTGCCGATCATCGGATTTCTGTTCCGCAGCACCGCGCAGGTGGACCAGTCGATCAACCTGATCATCGTGGTGGAAGCGAAAATCATCACGCCCTCGGGCCGGGGTCTGAGCGACGATCCCAGCGCGCCGGCGACCGAAGAAGAAGCGCTGGCGATCGAAGCGGCCAAGAAGCTCCGGGCCGGGCAGTTCCGCCCCACGTTCTTCTCGCCGGACGTGTCCTCGAATCCGGGCATGCCCGATTCGAGCACGACCACGCCGCCGCCCGCGCCACCGCCGCCCGCGGCGCCGGATATGTTCGCGCCCGGACCGGCGGCCGCCCCGGCCACGCCCGCGACGCCGGCCGGAACGGGCGTCGGAAACGGAGCGGCTCAACCGAGCAGTTCTTCCGCGACCTCTGCGCCCGCCGCGCCCGATTTTACTCCTGCGCCTCCCGGCAAGCCCGTGGCGGTGCAGGAACCGTAACCCGCGTTGCAGGATGTTTGCGTGGCGATTTCCGCAATTGGCGTCGACTTGGGCGCCGATACATTCAAAGCTGTACGGCTGGGCCTGCGTGACGGTGTCGTGACGCTGAGCCGCCTGGGGTTCGTCGACCTCGGCGAACTCGGCCAGATGCCCGAATCCGAGGACCGCCGCCTGGCCCTGCAGGGCAAGCTCCAGCAGATGGTGCAGGAGGGCAAGCTGCAGCACGGCCTGTTGCAGCGGACCCGCGTGAACCTCGGGCTGGCGGGCGTCAAAGTCTCCTACCGCTTTCTGCAGACCATCCCCGTGCCGCGCGTGCTGCTGGAGAAAAAGGTCGCCTTCGAAGTCAACGAAAACATCACCGCCAAATCGAAGGTGCCGCTGAGCTACAACTACCGCATTCTCGACACGCCGCAGCAGGACCAGACCACCGCGCTGATCGGGTTGGCGCTGGAGCCGGAAGTCGAAGCGGCGCGGCGCGACTGCCGGCGCGCGGGGCTCGGCGATGCCACCATCGACTTCAGCGCCCTCGGCCTGTACAACGCCTACCTCTACGGCCACGGACCCTGTTTCCGCCAGGTGGCCGCTCCCGCCGGAGCAGCCTCGCCCACCGATTCGACCGCGGGCGACGATTCGCTCGCGCCGGCAACACCGCCAGCGCCGGCGGCGCCAGGCGCCAGCGCCGCACCGCGAACCGGGGCGGGATCGGAAGCCGCCGCAGCGCCGGGCATCGGCGATCTGGAACCGCTGCCCGTCTCCGAATCCGCGCCGGCCGGGCCGGACAGCGCGGCCGGGCCCTCCCTGCCGGGCGGAAACCCTCCCGACGGAATGCCGGCCCCCGGCGGCGTGCCCGGCGGCCTGGTGGACAGCGACGATCCGGAGACGGTGGCGATCATCGACATTGGCGCGGCGGAAATCAAAATTCTGATCTGTTCCGGCGACGATCTGTACTTCGTGAAGTCCAACGGCGGCGGCGGCCACCGCTTCAGCCAGTCGCTGGCCAAACTCCTGCAGGTGAAATTGTACGAAGCCGAAGCGGTGAAATGTGAAGACCCGGCGGTGACCATCGACCCGCAGAGCGGCAACACGCTGCGGCTTCGTCGCACCGAGATGCTGGGACGGCGGGCCAGCGGCGCGAATTCCGCGAATGGCTCGACCGACGATGACACACCGGCAACCGACGGCATCGGCGGCCCACAAGATGGCAGCGGCACCTCCTCAGACGCCATCGGCGGCGGCGGCGCGGGCGGCGAGGCCGACGTGAGCGACACCGGCAGTTGGCTCGACGATGCCGCCGGCGACACTCCGGCGGTGGACGGGCCGGGCGGCGCCGCGCGGCGTTCGCACGACACCGTGGTGGTCGAAGATTTACACCCGGAACCGCCGGGCCCAACGCGCCCGGGTCAGTCGCTGCATCGGCCGGGACCGGTCCGCGGCGGCGGCGCGCTGAACGTCGGCGCGGTCGGCGGCGGGAGGGGTGCTCCCGGCGGATCGGGCGCGCGCCCGGCGCCGATTCCGGCCGAAGCCGTCCCCGGACCGGTGTCGATCACCACCGCCAGCGGCGGGACCCTGATCGATCCCGCCGCCCTGGATTCGGGCGAATCGATTCTGAACCTGGAAGGCGGCGAAAACGGCGCGGACGGCGATTCGGACACCGGCGGCATCGGCTCCGCGGCGGGCGCAGACGGCATGGTCTCGAACGGGGCGGACGATCTCGAAGCGCCGGGCCCGCTCGGTGGGCACGGCTCGACGAACGCAACGGATGCAGCGGCCGGAGCCAGCGGCGGGCCGGGCGGGCTGACGGGGTTGGCAGGCTTGGCGGGTCGGCGGTTGACCGAAGCGGAACTGGCGCAGTTGCAGCGGCGGCTGAGCAACCTGCTGGTGCGCGAAGCCGCCGCGATCTGCGCCAACATCGAAAGCGCCGTTCAGTTTTGCCGGCAGCAGCACCGCGTGCGCGCGTTGCGCCTGAACCGGGTGCTGATCACCGGCGGCGGCGCGCGCCTGCGCGGGCTGACCGGCTACATCCAGCGGCGCATGCGGATTCCGGTGGAGCAACTCGATCCGTTCCGCAACATCCGCATCGAGCTGCCGGAGGATCAATTCGAACGGCTGAAGCAGGAACGCGACCGGCTGGCGGTGCCGATCGGTCTGGCGCTGGCCGTGCTGAAGCCGAAGGCCGCGCATCTGCCGGTGATCACGACGCAGGAGGCGGCGCGACGGCACCGGGTGAACCGCACGATGTACCTGTGGTATTCGGCGGCGCTGGTGGCGGGCATCGTCGGACTCGGGATCATTTTCGCCAACCGGCACAACGAATCCTACGGACAGTACTACCGCCAGGTGGAAGATCGCTACCTGGATGCGCGGCGGGCGTCGGACGAACTGCACCAGAAGACCCGGGCGCTGGAACTGCTGCGGCGCGAAACCAACGCCGTGGAATTGCGGGTGAATTCCGGATCGTTTCTGGCCAACCTGCTGAACACCTTGAAGAGCAAGGACATCACGCAGGACAATATTTGGTTCACCGAAATCACCACGGTCACGCCGGACTTCCTGAGCCGGCAGGAAATGGAAAATACGCATTTGCGCGAGGACGAAGTGATGGCGGCGCTGCAAGCGCTCCACGCCAACGCTCACCTGTTGCGCGACAAGCGACTGTACCTGCGCGGATTCGCGAAATCGACCGTCAACCGCACCGACGCCCTCCGGCACATTTCGGAATTGATCACCCGGCTGAGCAAAGAGCGGGCGACGACCCCTGCGGAGCGCACCCGCGCGCCCTTCGACCAGGCCTGGCTGCTGTATTACAACGACGCCAATCTGAAAGAAATGCCGAAGGAAGGCAAGGGGTTGTTCGTCCTGGAATTTGTGCTGGAATGCCGGCTGTACGAAAACAATTCGGATGTGATCGGCGGGCAATCGGTGCTGCCGCCGCAGGCCGGGCAGATGCCGGCCGGCAAGGTGGGCCCGGGCGGGCCGAGCGGGCCGAGCGGGCCGGGCGGCGCAGCGGGCGCTGCGAACGGCGTGAGCACGCCGCCGACTGCTCCGCCAGCCGCGGCGCATCCGACCGTGACCCACGTGGAATAGGAGGAGCCGACCGGTGGATTCAGGGAACCGCGGATTCATCGCCACCGTGCTTGTGTCGCTGCTGGTGCTGGCGGGCACGGCCTGGTATCTGCGCGACGTCTGGAGCGCCTCCGAGGACAAAAAAGCGCAAACCGAGTCGAAAGTCCGCCAATACGATTCGGAATTCCAGGGCATCGAGAACATCGACCGGCTGAACAAGGAATTTGCGACCGAAATCGGCGTCGAAACCAAGGCATTCGATGCCTACAAACGGGCCGCCTCCTTCGCCTTTCCCGCCTGGGTCGACAAGGTCAACACCCTGACCATCCGCGGGCAGAAGCGTGAATATTTCGCGCAGATGAAAACGGAGGAAGCCGACCGGCTGCGCCAGTTGTGCGGCCCGGAATGCCAGATTCAGTACGGCAACGTGCTCGACACCCTGGGCTTCGACACCAACGCCACGCCCACCGACGAAGAGGCTCCGGTCGAACTGCGCCGGCTGGCGATCGTCACCAAGACCATCGACCTGGCCGCGCGGGCCAAGCGCGATCAGGAACAAGCCGACACCCAGGAGCACTTCAAATCCACGGCGTTTCTGAAGCTGATCAAAGTGGAGCCGCTCAAGCCCGAAGCCACCGGCGCGGTCCGGCTGGACCTGAATCCCAAATTCAAAGACAACAGCCACGACTATCTGAACAACCGTTTTCTGGTGGTGCGCTACCCCTACTTCATGATCGAATACCCGATCGAACTGAAAATGGTCTGCGACATCAACACCTTCCGGCGTTTTCTCGCGGCCACCCGCGAACCCAACCAGTACCTGATCATCCGCAACATCCGGATTCGCTCGAACACGCTGAAGATGTCGCTGGAGGGTTACGCCGACTATCCGCCGGAACTGGGCGCCTCCGACATTCCCGAAAATGTCGGCTCGGAGGTGGTGTACATCGAACTGAGCGCCGCTGGCGTGGAGTTCCTCGACAAGCATCGCTACGAAGCCGGGGTGACCGAAAATCTGGATGTGGTGAACTACGAGGCGGGCTACGCGCCCGCGGTGAAGGCGACCACCGGAGCAGGCTCGCCCAAGCCGCGCCCGGTGGGGATGTGAAGAAGGAAGAGTTTTTGGCCACAAAGGACACAAAAGACCACATAGAAGAAAAACCTGGATCCACCGACCGGTCCAATCCAAGAAACTAAAATTTCCGCCGCCCGAACCAACCTCCGAAGAAACGTCACTGCCCCACCTGGCACGGGCCTATGGCCCGTGGGTAAAAAAGCCGGCGCAGCCGGCGCCATTATTTTTCCTGCGCGCCGCAACGCGCATCCGTCGTGGCACGGGCTGACCAGCCCGTGTCCAGCGAGTCCGCGAGCGTTTCCCCTGCAAAGCGCGTTTCGCGCTCTCTTCGCTGGGACCGCCGGTCGCCAGACCGGCTCTTGGTTTTGTCTTCTCACCGCGCCCGCGCGATGTAGAAACCAAGCATGTCTTGCAGGTCGGTGACGGTTCCGCGCGCTGGAATGGTGGACGCGCACCGATCATTTCGGGTCGCGCGGAAGAACGCTTTGGGTGTGTCATCGCGCGCAAGCCGCGTCATGACACACCATTCCGTGGGTTTACATCCACGGCTACCCAAATCCGGCCCCTTGCGGGGCCAAGAAACGGCATGGAAGAAAAGATTTCCACAGAGCCACCCCACCCCTGAATTCCATCTTGCCCCGCCTCGACCACCGCTGGCCCAGCGGCCCGACCTCGCGCAGCGGTCAGGCCGAAACGTTGCATTCGGGCAGGGCCGCTTTCAGACCGGCCACCTGGTCGGCGGTGAGCGGCGTTTCACGCAGGTTCAGGAATTTCAACCCGGTCAACCGTTTGAGCGCCGACACCGCGGTCGCCGTCAACGGCGCGCGGCTGAGGTCCAGCCGCGCCAGGTTCGGCAGGGCGGCGAGCGCTTCCAACCCCGGGCCGGTGACGGCGGTGGCGTAGAGTTCCAGCCGTTCCAAGCCGGCCAGCCGCGCGATCGCCGCGCAGGCGCCGTCGTCGATGCCGGGGCCGTCGACGGATAGCAGCCTCAACCGGGTCAGCGGCGCCAGATGCGCAATGCCGGCGGCGGTGACTTTCGTCCTGTGCAGGCTCAGCCGTTCCAGCGCGGTGAAGGCGGCCAGATGCGCCAGACCGGCGTCGGTGATCTGCGCGGCTTCGAGGTGCAGGAATTTCAGGTCGTTGACTTCACGCGGCACCGGGCGGTCGGCTGCTTCGTCCGGCGTCTCGCTGCCGGGCGCGGCGGCCAACGCGGCAGCGGCCGGGCCGGTGGCTTCGATCCCGTCGTGGTGGGCGTGGTGGGCGTGGTGGGCGGCGTGGGACGGAGCCGACCCGGCGTCTCCGTCGGCCAGCGCGGCAGCGCGCGCGTTGCGACCCATCTCGGCTTCGATCGAATCCGGCAGCCAGGCGCCGGCGCGGAACTGCGCAAGCCCGCCGTCGGTGACCGCGACATCTTCCAGGTACAGTTCGATCAGGCCGTGAGCATGCGCGGCATGGGCGAGCGTGACATCGGTGACGAACCGCCCACGCAGTTGCAGCCGGTTCAGGTGCGGCAGGCTGGGGACCGCTTCGAGGTCGCTGTCGCGCACCGTGACGGCGGTCAGGTTCACCACCGATTCGTGGAGAATGCGGAACAGCGCCTTCTCGCGGCCGGCGTACAGGCCATACAGCAAAAACGCGAGGTGTTCGATCGCTTTTTCTTCGGCCGCGCGGCAGGCGTCGCGCCCGGCTTCGGCGGCGGCGATGGCCGCCTGGTCATGCAGGCGGATCGCCAACGGACCGGCCTGTTCGAAATGGTCGATGGCGGCGGCCCAGGTGTGCGCGGCCTGCTGCGCCCGCCCGTCGGCCAGGTGGCGTTCCAGCGCGTTGCGCCAGAACATCGCCAACTGGCTGCGCTGGCGGAAATACAAATAGCAGAACACCAGAATCAGCACCGCCGGCCCGAGATCCCACCAGCCGCGCAGCTTGATGGCCGCGGTGAAAACCGCCGCGATCAGCACGACCAGCCCCGCCGCAGCCAGCAGCCCCAGACAGCCGACGCCGCCGGTCAAGCGCGCGGCGGTGGACCTGCGCGGCAGCGGGCCTGTCGAGAGAGGCGGGAGCGGCGGCGGTGCGGGTGGCGGCGGGGTCATGGCCGGGGGAGGCTCGCGGCCGGAAGCTGGAATCCCATTCGGCGCAGCGGGTCCAGCCACGCCGCGACCGGCGACCAGCCGGGCGGGAACGTCAGGCGGAAGTCGCGGCATTCGCGGCGGCGCCGGTAGTTCTTGCGCAGCCGGTCAAAATAGGGCCCGGTTTCGGCCGGCGCCACCCCCAGCGCACCGCGCAGGTCGGCATCGTCCGCGCGGACATCGTAGACCTGCCGCAGCGCGGCCAGCAGCGCGCCGGCCGGCGACGACGCCGCGACAGCAACCAGAATGTCCGCATCGGGCGGCGGCGTCAGCAGGGACTCGGCCGACCACACCGCCGGCCGCTGCAGAGCCTCGCAGGCGGCGCCGTAGATCATTTCCGTGGCGTTGACTTTGCCGTTGAAACTGTAGCCGGCGATGTGCGGTGTGCCGATCGCAACCGCCGCAAGCAGATCGCGGTCGATGGCCGGCTCCCGGTCCCACACGTCCAAAGCGACCGGGCCGATCCGCCCACCGCGAATGGCATCGAGCAACCCCGCTGCGTGGAGGACCTCCCCGCGCCCCGCGTTGATCAGCAGCGTGCCCGGCCGCAGCCGCGCCAGCCGCGTGCCGTCGAACAGGTGGAAGGTCGGGTGCGGACCGCCGCGCTCCAGCGGCGTGTGGCAGGTGATGATGTCGGCCTCCGCGCACAGTTGGTCAAGCGAACAATATGCCGGCGCACCCGGCCGCTGCTGTTCGGCCAGCGGCGGATCGTTGCGCAGCACTCGCAGGCCAAAAATGGCTTCAGCCCGGCGCGCGATCCGTTCGCCGACGTTGCCACAGCCGACCACCCCGAGCGTTTTGCCGGCCAGGTCGAAACCGCCCCGCTCGGCCAGCGTCAGCACCGTCGAGGCAAACCATTCCCACACGGAGTCGGCGTTGGAGCCGGGCGCGGAGGCAAACGGAATGTTGCGCCGCCGCAGTTCGTTTTGATCGACGTGATCGGTGCCGATGGTGCAGGTGCCGACGAATTTCAGCCGGTCGGCCCGCGCCAGCAGCGCGGCATTGACCTGCGTGACCGACCGCACCATCAGACAGTCGACGCCCGGCAAGTCGGCGGGGCCGATGGCGCGGCCCGAAGCGGTCGTCACCACCGCGTCCGGCGCGAGCGCCCCGAAGGCTTCGCGCGCGAAGGGAATGTTTTCATCGGCCAGAATGCGCATGAGGAAGAAACTCGCCACAGAGACACCGAAGCACAGTGAAAAACCTGAGAATATTTTGTATCAGAAAAAACCGGAACAGAGGAAAAGAGAGGGGAAGAGAAAAACGCGCGCGAGAAGGACCGGATCAGGTCGAGGTGGCGCCAAAGGCCAGCAGCCCGGGATCGATGCGGCAGGCCAGAAACTTGCGCAGCACGGTGATGACGGCGTCGGAGCGGTCGAGCTGGAGCACTTCCTGCGCGAGCTCCGTGCATTCTTTCAGCGGAACGTGCCGCAAAATCTGCTTGACCAGCGGCACCGCGTGCGAGCCGACCGAATATTCGCGCAGGCCCAAGCCCAGCAGCAGCGGCACGTAAATCGGATCGCCGGCCATTTCGCCGCACATGCAGACCGGGACGTTGAACTTGGCGCCGTCGGCGAGAATTTTCTGGACCAGCCGCAGCAGCGCGGGGTTGCTGGGCGTGCACAGGTCGGCGACGTGTTCGTTGCCGCGGTCGACGGCCATGGCGTACATGGTCAGGTCGTTGGTGCCGATGGCGAAAAAATCGCAGTGCGGCGCAAACAGGTCGCAGCACAACGCGGCCGAAGGCACTTCGATCATCGCGCCGATCGGTATATCGCCCTTGTGCGGGATGTTCTGTTCGGTAAGTTCCTCGGCGACCGACTGAATCGTGGTGCGCGCCCAGACCATCTCATGCACCGCCGTCACCATCGGGACCATGATCTTGACCGGCCCATGCGCAGCGGCCCGCAGCACCGCGCGAATCTGCGTGCGGAACACATCCGGCCGGCGCATGGACACGCGGATGGAGCGGCACCCCAGAAACGGATTGGGCTCCTCGACCCACTTTTCCTCGATCACCTTGTCGGCGCCGACATCCAGCGTGCGGATGGTGAGCGGATGGCCCTTCAGGTTTTTGAGGCACTCCAGGTAGGCTTCGAAATGCTCCTCTTCCGATGGCAACGCCCGCTGCCGCAGGTACAGAAACTCGGTGCGGAACAGCCCGATGCCTTCGCCGCCCTGTTCGACGACCTCCGCGGCTTCCTCGGGAAACTCGATGTTGCCCAGCACCGTGATGTGGCCGGATTCCGGCGATTCGATCGGCAGCGCGCGGTCGCGCCCGGCGACTTCCACCGCCTTGGCGAATTCCCCCTGCAACTCACGGTAGTGTTCCAGCGCTTTTTCGTCGGGGTCCAGCACCACCACGCCGGTGTTGCCGTCGACGATCAGCGTGTCGCCCGCGGCGACTTCGTTCATCAGCTCCTCGATGCCCACCACCGCGGGGATGCCGAAGCCGCGCGCCAGGATCGCCGTGTGACTGGTGCGCCCGCCCACTTCCGTCACCAGCGCTTTGACATGGTTGCGGTCGAAGCGCGCCGTCTGGCTGGGCGCGAGGTTGTTCGAGCAGACGCAGATTTCGCCCGTGACCGAGGTGAGCGGATCGGCATGATCGCCCCGCAGCGCGGCCAACAGACGCCGACGGATGTCGTCGATGTCGTCGGCGCGGCTGGCCAGAATTTCGTTGTCGATCGACTGGAACCGCGCTCGCAGCGCCCGGAAAACACGGGTCGTCGCGTATTCGGCCGAGTACAAATTCGTTTCAACCTTCCGCGCCACGTCCTTGCGAATGCGCGGATCCTTGAGAATGTCCGTGTGCGCTTCGAAGATCATCGCCGTCGAAGCGCCCAACTGCCCCTGCACCGAATCGCGCAGTTGCCCCAGTTCCGCAATGACGTGCTTCACCGCCTCGTCGAACCGGTTGAGTTCGGAGGCGATCGAATCGGCCGCGATGAAGCGCTCGCTGATCGAGCCTTCCTCGCCTTCGAAGACAAACGCTTCGCCGATGAAGATACCGGGTGAGACCGGAAACCCCTTGAGGATCAGCATGCCGGAAAACGCACCGCTCCATTGGGGCCTCCAGCTTCGGCAGCCGGGGAGCCATGGACCGACCAAACACGAAAATTGCACGTGCGAAGCGCCAGAGGCCTCAGCGGGCGTGCGGGGCACCGGCTGGGAGCGGCAGAAACCAATCGGCGCGCCGCCACAGCCGATAGAAGATTAGATTCTACTCAAATTCGATCTTTAGCCAGAAAATTTGTACCCGAAGGCCCTGAAAAGGCGCGCAGCCTAAAGAAGCCCCTGCGCTTCGGGGTGAATAATGCAAGATCGGCCTGCGACCGCCGTTTCGAATCGACAAAACGTATGTAACATCGAAACCGTTATAATAGTTATGTTGATTCTATGGGGCCGATTCGGCGCCTTCTGAACGGGCCCACCGGCGGGACTGGAGGCAAGACCGATCCACGGGCTTGGTTCACTTCAAGCTCGCCTGCGTCTGGATACGCGCGCGGCGGCAATGCTGTGCAGGACTCCTACGAATCCCAGTTAACACTTCCACGCGACCTTCGCCTATCGCCATTCCAACCGCCATGGGCATAGGTGGCACGAGCCTACGGCCCGTGGACAAAAAACCGCGGCGAAGCCGCCGTCCGTATCCCGTTTTCCTGCGGCTTGAACGAAATTCGCGGTGTCGTGTTAATCACGGCCGCCCGGTAATCGAGCGGATTCGGTCTTGGTTCCCGGCCCGAGCCTTGGGTAATGGCCACGTCGCATGCTCAACGGAAGGGGCGGTCCTCGCGAGAACCGGCCGGCCAAGAATCTGCACAGGTGCGATGGCCGGATTTTTTTTTCTCCACCGCGGATTTCCTATACAATGTGTCGTCTTATTGACAGGTCGGCTACGAGCACCACGCGCTTGCGTGCTCTCGGCTGCCGAGCCGACTGAAGCGGAGTCTGCACGGATCCATGTCGCAATCGAGTTCCCAGCCGGCGGCGGCTTCCAATCCCCCGCCCGCGCCGGGCCAAGCCGGGACGCCCCCCGCGCCACCGCCGCCGCCCTTTCGTTCACCCACCCACAAGATGGGATCGGTCCTTTCCAAGGTCGGCCCGCTCCTGTTGCTGCTCCTGCTGGCCGCGGTGGCGACGCTGTTCTATTTCCAGAACCGCGCCGACGCGCAGCGTGATGTCGACGATCAGCTGGCCCAGAAGATCGACAACATTGGCAACAAAATCTCCCAGGTGCCTCAGCAGATTTCCGCCTACGAAGCCCTGCTCAAGAACCCCTACTACACGGGCCATCCGTACCTCGACGAAGTCCGCATGAAGCTCCTGTTGCAGTACTTCGATATCGTCACCGCCTTCGATTCCAAGGATGTGACCTCCGACGCGACCCGCGCCGACGACGCCAAGCGCTGCATGGAACTCGCCGACGAACTCACCCGCCGCCCGCGCGTCGACCAGCGCACCATGCTGGCCTACTTCAAGAAAGCCCAGCTCGAAGAAGACGCCAAGGACTACCTGAAGGCGATCGACGACTACCAGAAAGCCGGCGCCGCCGCGGTGCAGCCGACCGTGCTGATCAAGCCCTTCGAGCCCCTCATGTCCTACCACGTCGCCGAGTGCTACTACTGGATGTACATCCAGGCCACCGACGCCGACAGCAAAAAAGACTTCGCCCAGAAGGCCCTCGACGCGCTGACCGATGCCGAAACCTCCAGCGACATCAAGAAGGCCTATAGCCCCAATATCCAATTTTTCCGCCGTGAAATGCAGGCCCCCGCGCCCTGGCTGACCAAACTGGCCAACCCCCAGCCCCGCAGTCCGGTGGAAATGGAACCGACGCCTCCCCAGCCGACCCCCGCCAAACCGACTCAGCCGACCGGCGGGGCTGGACCCACGCATCCGGACGCACCGGTTCCACCGCCTGTGCCGGGAATGCCGCACGGGCCGGTCGTGCCCGCCCATCCGCCCGGCCCGGCCGCTCCGATCGTCCCCGCCCATCCACCTGGCCCGCCCGCCCCCGCGCACTAATCGCCCGACCGAATCACCCACCCCAGTGGCACGGGCCGCTGGCTCTTGAGTAAAAAAAGCCGGCTCAGCCGGCGCCATTATTTTCTTGCGCGCGCAGTGCGCACTCTTCTCCTATTCCAATTCATACGCCCCCGCTTCGCCGCGGTTTTTTCGCGAGACAACCGAACGGACGCCGCGGGCAGGCTACAATTTCGCTCAGTGTTTGCGGGTGGGAGGGAGCGCGTTGGCGGCGTGGTGCGTATTGCTGCTACTGTTTGCCGGCGGCTACCTGCTCGGTGCAGTGCCGTTCTGCTACATCATCGGCCGCCTGTACGGCGTGGACATCCGCCGCGTGGGCAGCGGCAATGTCGGCGGCACCAACCTGCGCCGCGCCCTGAAAGGCAAACCCGTCGGCGTGCCCATGTCGATCGTCGGCCTGGTCCTCGACGGCGTGAAGGGCTTCATGGCCGCCTGGGCCCTGCCCGGACTGGCGCTCCGCTACCTCGTCGCCGCAACCGGTCATCCGACGCCGGGATCCTATGTCGCCTATGTCGAATGGATGGAAATTGCCGCCGGCGTCGCGGCCGTGCTGGGACACACCTACACCATTTTCCTGCGCTTCCGCGGCGGCAAGGGCGTCGCCACCGGCCTGGGCATGTTCCTCGCCATCTGCTGGCAGGCCGCCTTGACCGGCCTGGCCGTGTTCCTCGTGGTCTACCTGTTCTCCAGGATCGCTTCGCTGGGCAGCCTGATCGGCGCGGCCACCGTGCCGATCGCGGCCGGCCTGTTCTATCACTTCACCGACGGCATGCAGGCGCATGAACCGGTCCTGGCCATGCTGGTCGCGGTGGTGGTGCTCGTGTTCGTGCGGCACCGCTCCAACATCCAGCGGCTGATCCGCGGCGAGGAACTCTCCTTCCGCGAACAGGCGCAGGGAAACGGGGCGGCGCCGACGGGTGCGTCGTCAGCGGCGGCGGGCGGGCCGAGCGGAGCGGGCGGCGATCCGCCGGTCGAGACGGCCGGCGAACCGGTCGAACGGCACGCGCACTGAAATTTCTTGGGCAAGTCGTGGGCAGCGGGTGGCAGGTCAACTACGGTAAGGAGCGAAATGCAGGTGCCGCATGGATTATGACATCCCGATCAACAACGCGCGCATCTGCATTCTGGGTGCGGGCGCCTTCGGCACGGCGATGGGCATTCACTTCGCCCGCCTGGGGCACACCGTCAAATTGTGGGGCCGCGACCGCGAAGCCATGGACCGGATGCAGGCCGACCGCATCAACCGCCGCCGCCTGCCGGGCGTGAACCTCCCCGAACTCCTGCTGGCCACCAGCGACCTCGACATTGCCCTGGCCGACATCGACCTCGTCGTCGTCGCCCTGCCGACTCAAAAAATCCGCACGGTGCTCAGCAGCCTGAAAGACCGCTGGCCGAAGCAGGGCGAAGCGCGCGTCGGCGCGGTCTCCATCGCCAAGGGACTGGAACTCGAAACCAACCTGCGCACGACAGAAATCATCGAGCAAAGCCTCGGCGCCGATCTGCCCATCGGCGGCCTGTGGGGCCCGACGCTCAGCTACGAAGTGGCCGTCGGCCGCCCCGCGACGATGGTCGCCGCCTCCAAGGACGCCGATTTCGCCCACAAAGTTCAACTGGTGGCGATGGGCCCGACCATGCGCGTGTACGCCAACGAAGACCTCCCCGGCGTGGAAGTCAGCGGAGCGCTCAAGAACGTCATCGCCATCGCCGCCGGCATCTGCGACGGTCTGGGCATGGGCGAAAATTCCAAGGCCGGCCTCGTCACGCGCGGGCTGGCCGAGATTTCCCGCTTCGGCCGCGAACTGGGCGGCAAAAGCCGCACCTTCATGGGCCTGTGCGGGATGGGCGATCTGATGCTCACGTGCTATTCGACTCGGTCGCGCAACTACAATACCGGCCTGGGCGTGGGCAAAGGGGAGAACCTGGAGAAAGTGCTGGCGCGCCTCGACGCGGTCGCCGAAGGCGTCTCCACGGTGCGCTCGGTCGTGGCCCAAGGCGTCAAATTCGGCATCGACATGCCCATCGCCTCGGCGGTGCAAGCGATTCTCTTCGACGGCAAGGACATGAAGGTGACCATCCAAGACCTGATGACGAGGACGCCCAAAAGTGAGTGATGCAATGCTGACCCCCGGCGTCGGCGACGGTTCGCCCGCCGACCTCGCCGGCCTGCTGCGGCCGGCCGAAGAGTCCATGCGCTCGGCCTTCGTGCGCAAATATCGTCCGCATCCGCTCGCAGCCAGCGGCGCCGAAATGCTGCTGTATTGCTTCCTGATCGCCGGCTGCGGCGCGGTGCTCCTGATCGCGACCTCCCTCACCCCCGATCCCGCCGGCCTGGGCACGCACCGCGAACTGGGCTTCCCGCCCTGCTCGATGATTCAATGGTTCAACACCCCCTGTGCCTTCTGCGGCATGACCACCTGTTTCACCTTCTGCGCCGGCGGCCACTGGATCGACGCCTTCCTGACCCAGCCCTTCGGCGTGGTGCTGTACCTGCTGACGGTGTCGGCGTTCGTCGGGAGTACCTACGGCCTGCTGCGCCGCTTCAGTTGGCTGGAATATTTCTCCGAAAAAGCCGTGATCTGGACCACCAGTTCCATGCTGGTGATGATGCTCGTCGCCTGGGTCTACAAAATCGTCATCTACAAAAACCACATCCATTTCTACTGACCGCCCCGCCTCCTGGCGGAGCTTGGGGCCGTTCAGGTCCAAGGGGGCCTGTGGCTTCATGATGGGTCGGCGGGAAGTCACGCGATTGACGCTCGCTACGCTGGTCATGCCCGTCGCGCCGGCGGCGCCGAGCAGCGTCAGGAGCAGCAGCACGCTTGCCGCGGCGATGCCTGGCAGTACGCGCTTTTTCGCCAACAAGGCGGCGGCTGCGCCGGTATTTGTTTCGGTGCGGCCAGGTTGACCGGTGCGATCCGCGTTCCCGGCGGGCGCATCCACCGCGCCGTTCCTCCTGGAAACGCCGCGCTCCAGCCGGCTTCTGGGATTTCGTCTTCCACCGCACCCTGGGTTTGTAGGGGCGGGCCCCCGCGCCCGCCCTCTTCGCTCGATGCGCGCACCGCCTGGGACCGGACGCGCCCCCGCGTGCCTCACCTTTCGCGAACTCCGCTCGCAATCGAGCGCCGGAGGCTCCCGTGACGTTCAAGAATGTGCTTTGAGTTGATTACACGC
>JBOHNC010000528.1:0-1665 GCA_050730415.1 Planctomycetota bacterium | reverse complement strand
ACGGGACGCTGTCCCGTGCATTAAAAAGTGCGAGCGAAGCTCGCGCCTTATCTTCTTGCGCGCAAGCGCATTCCGTCGTGGCACGGGCTGACCAGCCCGTGTCCAGCGAGTCCTCGAGCGTTTCCGCTGGAAAGCGCGCTTCGCGCTACTCTTTTCTTCTCTTCCTCCGCGCCACCCGTGCACCCGCCCCTCAACCAGCGGTTGCCGGATTTCTTCCGCAGCCACCCTCCTGGTGCGCCGTCCCCAGCCCACCCCGCGCGATCCAAGGGCGATAGTCTTCTCGCCACTCTTCCATCGCCCGGAACCCTCCCCGCCCTTCCATCGCTCACCCTGTCGTACCCGAGAGCCTCGTCTCGGTCGTCTCCCGTTGACCGGCCTGCGGCTCTTTTTCGTGCAGCAGCGCCGCCTTGCCGCTCCGCTTGACCCGGTACATCAGCCGGTCCGTCGCGTGAATCATGGTTTCCACCGAAGGATGGGGCGCCGCAAACGTGATCGCTCCCACGCTGAACGATACATTGCCGCTCTGCGCCTCGCCGATCTGCCCGAGCGACCCGGTCAGCCGTGTAAGCAGCCTGTCCGCCTCCGTGAAGCCGGTGCCCGGCAAGAGCAGGGCGAACTCATCCCCGCCGAGCCGCGCGGCAATATCCTGCCGGCGCAGGTCGGTCTGCAGCATCCGCCCGACCGCCTGCAGCAGCCGGTCCCCGGCGGCATGGCCAAGCGTGTCGTTGACCGATTTGAAATTGTCCAGGTCCAGATAGGCCAGCGTCAACGCGCCGGACTGCGGGCCGGAACGCCGGGCTTCCGCTTCGGTCAGTTCCAGGAAATGGCGGCGGTTCCAAAGGCCGGTGAGCGCGTCACGGCGCGCCATTTCCCGTTCGCGCAGGTGAGCGGTTTTCAGCCGCGCCACCGTCGCGGCGAAAATCCACAGAAACCCAACCCGCACCACCATGTTCCAGTAGGGAATCCAGGCGTGCGTGTAGTGGTGGCCGCCATTCAGATCCGCCGTCAGCCAGATCGCGCCGCAGATCACCCCCAGCGCCGCGCCGGCCGCGCCGCCGTCAATCCAGGAAGTCGTCGCCACCGGCGCCATATAAAAAATCGAGAACGCAATCTCGATCCCGGCGAAAAAATCGGCGATGCCGATCAGGCCGGCGGCCACCAGCTGCAGCACCATTCGCAGCCAGCGCGGCCGCCGTTCAAGCCAATGCAGCAGCCCCATTCAGCAGTTTCCACGCAAGTTGCGATCGTTCATGAGAAAGTCGCGGCCGGAAAATCCGTCCTGCACACGTGCGCCGTACGTCCCATCCAGCCAGGGACCTGCCAGACCCAAACGCACCGAGCCCCGATCCGTGACAGCCCCCGCCCTCCGATTGTAATCCACCGTTCCAGCCGGCGAAACCAAGCAAGTTCGCGGATTCGCCACCCGTTTTCGCCCCCTCCTGCAAGCGGACGCACGCACCGGGGAGCGCCGTCATCAGACCGGCTTCTTCTCTTCGTCCGATCCGTCGTTTCGGCTCCGTGGGATGATTCCCCCCCCATCCAAACGTCCCCCACCCAAGTGGCACGAGTCTCCAGGCCCGTGCAAAAAAAGTGCGAGCGAAGCTCGCGCCCTATTCTTTTCTTGCGCGCAAGCGCATTCCGAAGTGGCACGGGCTGACCAGCCCG
>JBOHNC010000527.1:0-7656 GCA_050730415.1 Planctomycetota bacterium | reverse complement strand
GAGCGCCTCGCCACCACCCTCCAACCGTGGGTCATTCGACCCACGGCTACCCAAAGGCGGCCCTTTACGGGGCCAAGAAAAAAACACGGAAACAAAGGTTTCTACAGAGCCCTTTCATCTCTCGACTTTCAACTTTCAACTTTCAACTTTCGACTCTCGACTTTCACCTCTCGATATTCGCCCTACACTTCACGCCCGAGCGGGCTGTGGCGCAGGTGATAACTGAGCGCCGCCATCGACGAGGCCAGGTCTTCGTTTTTCACCAGAATCCGGTCGCGGTGCGGGATGTCCTTGCCGCTGAAATTCCAGATCGCTTTCACCCCCGCCTCGATCAGTTGGTCGGCGATCCCCTGCGCCGCCGGCGGCGGCACCGTCAGCACCGCGATGCCGATGTGCGGCACCGAATGGCGTAGAAAAGTCTCCAGGTCGCTCATCGGCTGCACTTTCAACGACCCCACCGTGCGCCCAATGGTCGCCTTGTCCGAGTCAAACAGCGCCACGATCCGCAGGCCGTAGCGCTTGAACCCCGGATACCGCGCGATCGCCGTCCCCAGGTGCCCGACCCCGATCAGCACCCCCGCGTTCTGCTCGTTGAAACCCATGAAGCCTTCCAGCGCCGAACGCAGCTCAGCCACCGAAAATCCCCGCCGCGGCTTGCCGCTCACGCCCACCGGCGCGAGGTCCTTTCGGACCTGCGATTCATCGACGCTCAGCGCCCGCGCCATCTCGGCCGAGGTGATCCATTTGCGCTCCTGCACCGTCGCTTCTTCGACCATGCCGTGGTATTTGGCCAGTCGGCGCATCGCTGCGCTGTTGATTTCGGGCGGGTGTTCGGGGGTGGAAGCATCAGGCAAGCGCGTATCATCCCGTGTCACCGGCGCGGCCCAGAGCGCCGGTCCCTGCGCCGCCGGTGGGCTAAGGTCGAATCGTCCTATAATAGCCCAACCTGCTATTCCGAAAAGCCGCCCGCCCCCCTGGGAGCGCCGGGCTCCAGTGCGACTTCTTGGATTTCTCTCTTCCCCGGCAGTTACATCAGCGGCTCTTCCCCGTACTGCAAATCCGGCCCGGCGCCGCGAATGCGCAAACTGAACGGCCGCCCGGCCATGATCCGCGGCCAGAACAGTTGCCGGTCGGTTTCGGGAATCGCCAGCCCGTCCAGCGCCGTCAGCGCATGCCACATCAATCGCCCGCCGCCCGATTCCGCCTGCAGCGCGCCGGTCCAGCGGTAGAAGCCGTACAGAAAAATGAGGTAGTTCGCGCCGGCGGCCTCGTAGTCTTTTTCGGCCACCAGCCCCAGCAGTTTGGCGCTCGACCGCTCCGGCCGCAGCCCCGTTTCCTCTGCGACCTCCCGCGCGGCGCACTCGAACGGCGATTCGCCGATTTCAATCTTGCCTCCGGGCGGCGACCACAGCCCCTGGTTGGGCGGTTTGGTGCGCTGCAGCAGCAAGGTCCGGCCCTGATCGTCAAACAGATAGCCCAGCGTGACCAGTTTCAGCGTCGGCTGGCTCATTTCAGTTGCTGCTGCTGCTGACGCCCTGGCTCGCCAGCCACATCCGGACCTTCGCTGCATAGCGATTGAACGGGATATCCTTGATCGAATCGATTTTGTTGCGGAACGATTGCAGCCGGTCGAAGCAGGCCAGCGCCGCCTGCGCCGCCGGAATCTGCTGGTCCGACAGGTCGTACAGCGCCACCACCCGCATGAAGGATTTGGCGGCGTCCTGGAGCATCTGCGCCCGGTCATCGTCGGTTTGACCGGTGGCCGCTTTGGCCTGGAGCGCCTCCCCCATGTAGAAATAGGCGTCGCCCAGAATCGTCTGGTTGCCGTCGGCGCTGGAAATCGCCGCCTGCGCGCTGGTAATGGCGTCGTCGTAGCTTTTCTTGGCCAGCGCCACCCGCGTCGCGCCCATTTTGCCGCGCGCCTGCATCACCGGGTTCTTGGAAGACGCCAAGTTCCCGAATTCCGTCGAAGCCGTGGCAAGGTCGTTTTCGGCCATCGCCACCTCGGCCTTCACATAGGAACACATCTCCGGATCGATGGTCGATAGCTGCGGCAACAGCGCCTTCGCTCCGTCGATGTTGTGTTCGTCCACGCTCAGCAGCGCGGCATCCTTGAGCGCCTCCACGTACAACGGGTGCGGGCTTTTAAACAGCGGCGAGGCAAACGCCTTCGCGAAATAGGCCTGGCTGATCTTCGCCTTGCCCACATGACCCGCCGCCACCGCGTAATAGTAGTACGCGATCGGCACGCACATGTCGCGGAAATCCCCGCCGTTGTCGATGGTCTTGACCACCGCGCTCATCCGGTCGAAACAGGTGCTCCATTTTTTGTCCCAGAACGCCTGCTGCCCGCCCTGCCAGTCCGGATCGTTCTGGTCGGTGTCGAACAGCAGCGTCTTGATCCGATTCAGCTTGAAATGCGTTTCCGCGCCGCCGGCGTTCACCATGAACTGGTCGCCGGAGACGCTCACGATGCCGATCGTCCGGAATTCCGGGTTCTCCAGAATCACCTCGTCGTCCGACGCCCGCAACAGCGGCAGCACCGCCACGATCAGCGCCAACACCAATGCCTGTTTCATCCCACCATCCTCACCCGGAACACCGGCCCAAGAACTCCTTGCACCGGAGCAGGCCGGGGTGCTTCCGCCTTCGCCAAAATTGCCAATGTAGATGACACGGTTGACAGGCATTCTACCCGCAAACCGCCTGGAGGGCACGCCGCCCTCCGCACTATATCAACGAAGTGCACCCCAGAAACTTGCCACTCCTTTGTCTTCTCTTGCGCGCGTGAGCGCGCAGTTTGTCTTCTCATGCGCGCGTGAGCGCGCAGCCGGGCCCGCGGGCGGGCACGCCCGCTCTTCCTCCAAACCACCCATTCGGCTCAGTGAGCATGCACCCTCATCCCACCGGTGCAATCGTCCGCTTGCGAGCCTGCCCTCACCCCCGTCGAGTAGAATGAACTGAGGCGACTCGCGGCGATCGCCACTTCTTGGCCGCGACGCCGCACCGCCCAGCGCCTCCTCCGCGGAGCCCCCCCTCATGACCGATGCAGCGCCCCCGCCTCCGCCGCCGCCTGATCCCCTGCCCCCGCCGCAGCCCCCGCCGCAGCCCGTCCCACCGGCCAGCCAATCCCCACCGCCTCCGCCATCCTCCCCGCCGCCATCGAGCCTCCCGCCGCCGGGCCCTTCGCAACCGGCCGCTCCGCCCGCCGCCGCTGCCCTTGCCGACGCCGCCCGCCCCTCCGGCCCGCTGCCGAAACAGAATGCTTCGCTGGTCTGGGTGCTGATTCTCAGCGCCGCCGGATTCTGCCTGCTGACCCTGCTGTGCCTCGGGCTGATCGCGGCCATCGCCCTGCCAATGGTCTTCAAGATGCACCGCGGCGCCAACGAAACCGCCGCTCGAACCAACCTCCAGCAGGTCTGGAACGCGCAGGCGCAATACGCCAAGCAAACCGATTGCTACGCCGGCTCCGCCAAGGTCCTGCAGCAAGCCGGACTGCTCGATCCAACCATCGCCGGCGCCTTCGAAACCTACGCCGGCAATCGCGACGGCGCCGCGCAGCCCGAACAGGGCTATGTCTTCCGCATGCTGCAGGGCAACGACGCCAACGTGACCGCCTTCGTCGATGGCTACGACGCCAAAGGGCGGCGGCAACTGAGTTCCTGGGCGGCCACCGCGCGGCCCAGCCAGCCCGGCTCGACCGGCGACCACCAGTTCTACATCACCGAAGCCGGCGTGATCTACGCCAAGCAGGGCGCCAAGGACGCCCAATTCCTGCTCACCGCCGCCCCCTCCAACGACGCCAACGACGACTGGATCGCCCAGCCCTGAGAACCAGCACCGCGCGCGACCGCCGGTACAATACCGCCCGTGCAATATAGCGAACCCCAAATTGAAAGGAACGCCGCATGAGCGACTGGAGCAACCCGGAAGCCGCCGACCGCGAACACAACGAACCACCCCCGCCGCGGCGCTCCGGCCTGCCGGTCTGGGCGGTGCTGCTCATCGTCGGCGGCATTCTGATGGTCGTGGGGCTGCCCTGCATCGCCATCGTCGCCGCGATTGCCATCCCCAACCTGCTGGCTTCCAAGGTCGCCGCTGACGAAACGGCGACGGTGATGAACCTCAAAGCACTTTCCACGGCGCAGGAGCAGTACAACAAGCAAACCGACACCTTCGCCGCCAGCGCCCAGGAACTCGCGCGACATGGCTGGATCGACAGCCAACTGGCCAACGCCTTCGAAGGCAACCAGGGCAACGCCGATTCACCGGCTCCCGTGCCCCACGCCGGTTATTTTTTCCTGATGCTGCAAGGTGACAGTCCGACCGCGCCGACCAACTTTTGGACCAACCCGGCCGACCCCACCGCTGGCATGACCACCTGGGCCGCCACCGCGCGAGCGGTCGCGCCAGGGGACACCGGCGAACACCAATTCTTCATCTCCGAACAAGGTACGGTCTTCAAGCGGGACGAAGCACCCGTCCACAATCCGCTCTACCTGCATTTCTACCTGAACGCCTCCATCCCCAACAACAGCCTGGCCTCCCTCACCAGTTGGACCCCCACCCGATAGCGCGCCGCGTCGGGAGCGGATCTGAACGACAGGTGGGGCGATGGACGGGTCGCGCGCGCACGCGGAAGTGCGGTGGGCTGGGATGTACCGCGACAAGACGGCTCAAAGTTGGTGCCGCAAGATAAAGAAAGGATGCACGCTGACGCGCGCAAGAGCCGACGTAAATGTCGGCGGTCCCAGGCCGCGCCAAGAACCGGTCGCAGACCGGCGCTCCCAGGGAAATCAGGCGCCGGAGATGCGCGGCATCACGGTGGCTTCGGAGGCGATCTCGGCCTGCACAAATCGGTGCATCAGCTCGCCTTTCAACGCCGCTTTCGCCGGGTCGTCCCACAGGTTGTGCAGCTCCTGTGGGTCTTCCTGCAAGTCGAACAGCTCGCCGTAGTCATGTCCGCGGTAGACCGTGAGCTTGTACCGGTCGTTGATGTAGGTTCGCAGATGGATGGTGGTCGGCTCGTGCCGGTTTTCCACGATGACATGGTCACGCACGGCCGGCTTCTCGCCGCGCCAAGCCGGCAATTGGTTGATGCCCTGCATCGCGCCGGGCACCGGTAGCCCCGCCGCCGACAGGAACGTCGGCGCGAGGTCGATCAGGCTGACCAGCGCCTGGCTGCGCCGCCCGGCCGGGATCTGCTTCGGCCAGCGCGCCAAAAACGGCAGCTTCAACATGTCTTCGTAGTGAAACGCGCCCTTGGCAATCAAGCCATGCTGGCCGATGAAATGCCCGTGGTCGGTGGTGAACACCACCAGCGTGTCGTCGGCCATGCCCAGTTCGTCGAGCTTCGCCAGGACCCGGCCGATTTCCCGGTCCATGAAACTGATCATGCCGTAGTAAATCGCCATGTCATATTGGAGTTCCGCGTAGTCGTGGAGGTGGCTCATGAAGCCATGCAATCCCTGGCCGGATTCCTTCCAGGCCGAATAGTCCGGATGTTTTTCCTGCGTCATGCGGAAATGGATCGGGTTGCGGTCATGCTCGCCTGGCACCAGTTTTCCCGGACGCATGTCGGCGGGCTTGTACAGACTGGCCCACGGTTCCGGCACCAGGTAGGGCGGGTGCGGGTCGTGGAAACTGCACCAGCCGAGAAAGTTCTTGCCGGTTTTCTTGGCGTTCTCGAGCATCGCAATGGTGCGGTCGGCGGTCCAGCGGGTGTAGTGGTACTCCTGCGGCAGCGACCAGGCGCCGTGCCGGTGCTGGTCGCCTTTTTCCGGCGGCCATTTCATGTAGTGATCGCGCCAGGATTTGAAGCCCTGCTGCTCCATCCACAGCGCGTAGTGCTGGCCGACCATGAATTCGTCGGAATGGTTGCGCGTGATTTCGATGTGGTCGAACCCGTAGAACGGGCCGTGAAAGTTGCGCCAGAAATCGAAATTGCGCGCGTTGTCGTAGGTTTCGAGGCTCGGGCAGTCGGGGGTGGCCTTGAGCGGCTGGAAGTGCGCCTTGCCGATCAGCCACGAATCCCGGCCGGCACGACTGAACAGTTCGCCGACGGTCTGCGTGGCTTCGGGCAGCTTGACCCCGATGGTCCAGCAGCCATGCTGCGAAGGCAGTTGGCCGGTGATGATGCTGGAACGGCTCGGCGAACAGACCGGATTGGGACAATAGGCCCGTTCGCAGAGCGTGCCTTCGCGGGCGAGGCGATCGAGCGCGGGGGTTTGAATGAGCGGATTGTCGACGCCCAGCGTGGAAAAGTGCTGCTGGTCGGAGGTGATCAGAAGAATATTGGGCATGGCCGGAACGGTGCTCCGCTGCGGAGGGGGAACGCGGTTCAGTATAGCGCAAATTCAGCAGGGAGCGGCCGCGCACGGGTGCAATCCGGCGGCAATTCAAAACGCGGTCAAAAGTTTTGAATTCGCGCCCGTTCCGATTCAGTTTATCGCGCCTCGAACCGAATTAACGGGGTGTTTTCATCCCACTTGCAAATGCTTTCCGAGCACTCGCGTATGGCGCCGCGCAACGACCGGATCCTGTTCGTCGATTTTCAACCGCGGGCCAAAGCCCCCGGGATGGTGCGTCCGAAACTGCGGATCGTGGCGCCGGCGGAGAATCAGGGGCTGACGCCGAAGCGCAACCGCTTCGCGAACCCCGGCCAGAATCCGGCCTTGACCCACGCGCTGCAAAACTTCCGGCGTCGGATGACCGAATGCGAACAGGCGCTGGCGGGCGCGCAGGCGTCGGTGGAAGCCTTGCAGGCGCGGCACCGGGCGATCAAGGCCGAAATGAAGGCCTCCAGCCACCGTCGGCCGGCGGTGGTTTCGGTGCGCGGTTCGACCGCCCAGGTGATGCGGCCGGTCTCGGGCAAGCAGGGCGGGCGCAAATCGTGGGAGAAGCTGGGCAGCGTGCGGGACGCGATCCGCGCGGCGAAGGCCGAAAAGCTGCGCCTGACGAAGACGAAATTCGACCTGCTGAAGGACATTCATTTTCTGGAGCAGCAGCGGGAGTTGCAGTTCCAGCAGTACATCGACAGCCTGGTGAGCGCGCAGGCGGCGTCGGCCGAAGCGCAAGGTGGGGCGATGGGCGCTGAGGGGGGCGCGGAGGGCGACGGGGAGCTTTCGGAAGCCTCCGAGAATAAGAAAGCTATTGTCTGAACCATGAACGCATATTTCAAACATATTTATTCTTTCAAAAATATCGAAAATATATTTTTATATATATTTGTCCTTTTTTTGAAATATTTTATTTTGTGCATTGCGCTTTTCAAAAAGAATGCTATAAATAGTGATATCAGCCACATAATTAAATGCATTAGGGCCGTAACGTGCTCCCGTAAAAGCATGTTAGGTTCGAATGCACGAGCTGCAATCGATTGGGTTGGATCGGGCGAATGGGACTGCATGGGGCGGAACCAGGATCCATCCTGAACGATTGAACGCGAAGCGGTGTCGAGGGGTTGGTGAGGCCACTGGGTCTTGGAACCGTTCGACGGTGCGAACCGATTCGCTCCAGAGTGTGCCTGCATCGATGGACGTCCGTGGGGGACCGATCTCCCGGCGTTCGATCCGTGTCGGCGACTTTGGACCCTGCGAACCGGCGAGTGCCACTCGGTGGCGTAAATCCGCTTGAGCGACTCCTACCACCTGATCC
>JBOHNC010000526.1:0-13997 GCA_050730415.1 Planctomycetota bacterium | reverse complement strand
GGGTGGGGGAACTCCAAATTGATCGAAAACGATCGTTCAAGGGATCATTTTAATCCAAATTCGATCATTTTTCAAGCAGGATGGGGGGTTTTCGGTCGGGGGCGGATCTGAACGGGCGCGGCGCGGCGGCCGTCGAGCTTTGGGGGCTGGGCGGTTCTGGCGAGATAGGGGGGAGGGTCCTACAATATAGGTCTCCCCCAACCACCCACTTGGGACCGCACGCGGTCTCCTGCAACGCTGGACCTTGCGCCATGAAAAAAACGTCGAGTGCTCGCTTGGCCGCCGTTCCCGCAAATTCACGCGGTCGCCGTGAGGGCCGGGCGGCGCGGGTGGTTCCGGCGGGGCCGGCGAGCCGCTTGGATTTTCCGGCCTGGCTGCCGTCGCTGCAGGAAGCGCGGTGCGGTTTCGATCTGGAGGCCGCCCCACCGGCGCTGTGTACATTGCCCTGCCCCGCGGGCAGCGGGGTCGAATGGCGCGGCGGCGGGGACGAAGCCTGCCTGCGGGTGCACTCGACGACCGCCCCCGTGCGACGGCTGCGCGTGCTGGAGGGACGACTCGATCCGCGCCGCTTTCCGCCGGGCCGTACGATCCTCAAATGCTGCGGCGCGATGTCGCCGGGCGATCCGGCGATCAACGTGCCGATTGCCGCCGATCCCGCAGTCATTGCGGCGGATCCAAATCACTGGCGCTACCACGAGCGGCGCCGGGACGGGACGGTGCGGTTCCGCAGCGAACTGATGGGTTTGTTCTTCTGCCCCCACACTGAGTGGGCGTTGATGATCGGTTTCCCCGAACCGTTCCACCCGGCCGCGCGGATTCACGCGGAGCTGCGACCGGGCGACGATGCGATTCACGTGCGCGCGGTGAGCTACCCCGGAATCGCGATGAGCGCTTCTACAATGATCGCGCATTTCTTTTTCGACGCTTTCGCCCCCGCTCATGACGCACCCCCACCGAAAGGATGACACATGGCAACGCTGGCACTGGTTGGCTGCGGGCACATTCACACGCCGGGTTTCGTGAAGCGGCTGAAGGCTCGCAGCGACATGACGGTGAAATATGTCTGGGACCACGACGCGGCGCGGGCGCAGAAAAACGCGGAGGAGTTCGCGAAGCCGATCGACGGCGCGGGCGGGGCGGCGTCTCAGCCGGCCCAGCCGGTCCAGCCGCAGCGGGCGGCCCAGCCGGAGCGGGCGGGACGGGCGGCGCCCACGGTCGCAGCCGACCTGGCGCAAATCTGGCAGGACAAATCAATCGCCGCAGTGGTGATTGCCTCCGAAACCGACCGTCACGCGGAGTTGGTGAAGGCGGCGGCCAAAGCGAAAAAACACATGTTCGTGGAGAAGCCGCTGGGGATGGGGGCCAAGGATTCTGCGGCGATGGCGGCGGCCATCGAAAAAGCCGGAGTGCTGTTTCAGACCGGCTATTTCATGCGCAGCAGCCCGGTCCACCAGTTCCTACGGGAGCACATTCAGAAGGGCACCTTCGGGAGGATCACGCGGGTGCGTGGGTCGAACTGCCATTCCGGCGCGCTGGGGGGCTGGTTCGACACGGAATGGCGCTGGATGGCCGATCCGAAAATCGCCGGCTGCGGGGCCTTCGGCGACCTGGGGACGCACTCGCTGGACATCCTGATGTGGCTGATGGGCGAGGTGGCGGAAGTCGCGGCGGCGCTGGACAACGGCTCGGCGCGCTACCCCGGCTGCGACGAACTGGGCGAGGGGCTGCTGCGCTTCAAAGACGGTACGATCGGCACGTTGGCGGCGGCGTGGGACGATGTGGCCAACCCCGTGAGCCTGTTGGTGAGCGGCACCGAAGGCCACGCCGTGGTGGTCAACGGGCAGTTGTTTTTCCAGACCAAAAAAGTAGACGGCGCGGACGGCAAAACGGCGTGGACGCAATTGCCGGCGGCGCTGCCGCATGCGTTCGAATTGTTCCTCGATGCGGTCGGCGGAAAGACCGGCCTGCCGCTGGTCACCGCCCGGGAAGCGGCGGCTCGCAGCAGCGTGATGGAGGCGCTGTACAAGGCGGCGGCCACACGGAAATGGGTGACGCCGAAATAGGCGAGCGTGCGCGGGCGCGGGCGAGAAAATCAGGAGTCCGCGCTGCGCGCGCAAGAAATTCATGGAGCCGGCTGCGCCAGCCTTTTTACCCACAGGCCATAAGCCCGTGCCACCTGGGTGGGTGGCTTGGGTGGGGGGCGTTTCTATTGGGGAGACGGGCGGGGGTGGCTGCAAATTACTTGAGTTGGGCGGCTGAGGGGCTACGACCTCACCGCGCGGGGGCCACGCCGAGCAGGACCTGGTTGGCGGCATCGAGATCGGCGTCGGTGACTTGCGGCCGGCGGTCACGTCCGGTTTCTTCGAATTTCACCGCCGCCAGTTGCTTGGAGACCGCCGTCCAGGCGGCCTGCGCTTTGGCGTCGCCGGCGGCCGCGGCGTTTTTGACCATCAATAGCAGGCGGTAGTCGGTGATGCCCTGGGCGACGCGTTCGTAGTCCACGCGCGGGCGCAGCATTCCCTGGCGGTCCGGGTAGACCATCGATTCTTCGTCTTCGATCCCGTCGAAGGGGTTGTAGGGATCGACGCTGGGGCCGTTGTAGATGAACTGCTGAGTGGCTTCGACGCCGGCCGCACGGGCCTTCCACATGTACCAGCCGAAGGCAAACCGATTGCGGCCCTGGTTGTTGAGCAGCACGCGGTTGCCGCCCTTGAGAGCGCGCTGGATGTCCGCGAGGCTGGCATGGTTCAGGCTGGACACGCCCAGCAGGTCCAAAAGCGGCTCGGTCAACGGCATGACAGAGTAGGAAATCTCCCCAAGCGCTCCGGCTTTGCGCACGTTCCCGTAGATCACCGACAGGCGCGCCATCACCGGTTTGGTGCCCGGCTCGTCGCCAAAACTGAACATCGGCGCGGGCAGGCCTTGGGCCGCGCAGGCCGCGTCGACCGATCCAAACGAAGCCTTCAGGATCGCCGCGCCATCGGCAAAGCCGAATTTTTTGGCGGCGGCGTCGGGGTTGAGTGCGATGGCATCGAGCGTGGCGTTGCCGTCGGCCAGGACTTCAATGGTGGAGAACCCGGCCGCCTTGGCAGCCGCGAATTCCGCCGCGGCCTGGCTGACGTCCCAGCGCGCTGCGCCGGCGTGGAAGCCCTCGAACTTCACGCCGGACACGGAGTAGAACGTCACGCCGTGAGCGCGCAGATCCACGAGCATCCGTTTTTTGTCTTCGTCGACCCGCGCCTGGTTCTCGGGAAAGTAGGCGAAGTAGGGCGCGGTGCCGTAGCCGAAAAATCCAAGCCCCACGTCGGCATCGGGCAGGGTCGCATCCACGACCGTCAGGCGCAAGGGCAGCGCGCGGTCGGATTTGCCGGCGGCTTTCAAGGTCAGCGTGCCGACGTAGGTTCCCGGCTTCTGGTCGGCCGGCACCGTGACGGTCACCCAGAACTGTCGCGCCGTGCCGGCCAGGGCGGCGGTGGCCGGGTCGGCCGCCGTAAACGGCTTCACGATGAACGGCACCACGCCGTACTGGCCCTGCCCCCCGAAGCCGATGCGCTTGAATTTGAAGTTCACATAGCCGCACTGCACGGCCGCGGCCGGGAACACCGTGCCATCGGCTGATTTCAAGTCGCCCGCCTGCAAGCTCAGACCGTTCAGGTCGGCCAGCGCGTGAATGGCGAACTGCCACGACAGCCGTTCGCCGCGAGCGGCGGCCAGGTCCCCGTTCAGTTGCGTCTCGATCGCGTCGGCGGGCGCGTCAAAGTAATTCACGTCCACGCCCAGCCCGCGCTGGAAGGCGACGTAGCCCTGCGCCTGGTTGGCTGCGGCCAGGCCGGCGCCGAGGGGTTGTTTCACCGGCAGCCGTTCGGTCCAGGCTCCGGCGAAACTTTTCCGCCGGCGGGCTTCGAGGTCGGCGAGGAATTTCTGCGCCTCTTTTTGCTTGTCGGCCGGCCAGATCGCCAGCGCATTCCAGGTGCCGGCATATTGGCCGCTCGAGCGCAGATTGAACACCGCCTTGCCGTCGGTCACCTTGAATTCGATCTTGCGCAGCGGATAGCGCCAGGCGACATAGCGATCCCAGATGTTGTCGCCGGGATGGTCTTCGGTCTCGGCGAAATGAAAGTAGCGGTCGAGAAATTGCGCGCCGTTCTCGGTTTCATCGACCACTTTCGCGCCGTTCACCGCCAGCGAGCGGTCGGTGAAGTTCTGGTAGAGCTCCCATTCGCCGGGATCTTCCATCAGCACCAAGCCGCGGTAGTCGCCGTCGGGCAGATCGACCTGGAAGGTGATGTTCTCGCCGGAGATCCAGTCGCCGACCAGTTCGTCGGCCGGGTGGGAACGGTGGCGGGCGTAGGGCGGCGCGCCGCCGACCCAGCCGAAGCCCGCCTGCGGCGTGTAGGCCAGGTCCGGAGTCACTTCGGTCCAGCCGAGGAAGCCAACGCCGCCCACTTTGGGGCCGAAATCGAAGGCGTGCAGCCCGGGGAAAAGTTTGGGCACATCCTTCACCAGCCGGACCGCCGAAACATACACCGGCTGCTTGCCGCCGGCGATCATGGCGAATTCCAACTGGCCCCATTTGAAGGGGCGCGGATCGAGGCCGTCCTTCGGGCTGCCTTCGCCGCGGTGCAGCGCGGAAATCTGGTATTCGAGCGTGTGCTTGCCGGGCGACACCGAGGTGTAGCGATTGATCCAGGAATAGTAGCCCTGCGGCGCGTCGCCGTCTTTCAGGCACAGGTCCAGCACCACCGGCGCCGGATTGGGATTGAAGACCTCGAAGCGCAGGTAGGTGTAGTCGGTCCAGTCGTGGCCGGGGTCGATGGTCTTGAGCGCGCCGTCGGCGGTGACTTTGGCCGCCTTGCCGCCGAGCTCCTTCACGCTCTCGACCACCGCCCCTTTGAAGACGCCGCCGTCCTGGTTGAAGTCGGCAAGCATGCGTTCGTTGGCGGCAGCGCCGGGAGCCGCGGCGGGCGGAGTCGCCACGTCGCCGCCATCGCCCTCGGCCGCGCGCAACGGCGCGGACCAGGTGCTGCCGATCAGGAGCGCGGCTGCGGCGAGGCCGGCCAGCGCGAAACGCGCCGCACTGCGTCCTGCCGCCGGGCCGCGCACTGCCGGGCCGCGCTGATTGAATCCGAGTACCATCCGATTGCCGCCATGCATCGTCTGCTCCTTTCGAGTCGGGTTGCTCGTCATTGCTGCGGTTCGGCCCCACGCCGCGGCCCGCAACTGCCTCGCGCTACAAATTCCGTCGCCAGCACGCAGCGGCGCGCCGGCGCGTTCGGATCGCGCCTGCGCCGCTCGATCAGTTCCACGGTCTTCGCGCCCATGGCTTCGGCCGGCACACGCACCGTCGACAGCGGCGGCCAGGTGAACTGCACCGGGTCGCCGAAACTGACGAGGCTGAAATCCTCCGGGACTTTCCGACCGAGGTCCTTGATGGCCGCCATCAGGCCGGCCGCCAGTTCGTCGTTGGTGCAGAAAATCGCCGTCGGCAGTTTCGCGGCGGGTTGCGCAAGGCGTTCGTGCATGGTCGCGTAGGCCGCGGTCGGATTGCATTCGCTGCGGTAGATCCGCGCCGGAGCGGCGGTCAGGCCGTGGGCTTCGAGGGTCGTTTGCCAGGCTTGGCGGCGCAGCGCGCCGGCGGGGGTCTCGGGCACGTAGGTCAGCAGGGCGATGTCGCGGTGGCCCAAGTGAATCAGGTGCGTCACCGCGGCGCTGGCGCTGACGCTGTTTTCCAAGGACACGGCGTCGGCGCCGACGAGGCCCTCCGGCGCGGCGCTATCCACCAGCACCGTGGGGCGGCGCAACTGCGCCAGCGCCGCGGTCACCGGCGGATCGGCGATGCCCAAGACGACCACGGCGTCGATATTCGCGTCGGCGTTCAGATCCGCGACGAAACGGTCGAAGGGGGCGCGGACCGGCCGGAAGGCCAGGACGGTGCGATCGGCACCGGGCGCGGCGAGTGGGGCAGGCAGGTCGGCCAGGTCGGACGGGGCGGACGGGATGGACGGGATGGACGGGATGGACGGGATGGGCGGGACGGGCGGGACGGGCGGGACGGGCGGGACGGGCGGGACCGGCAGGTCGAGCTCCGCCAATTCGTTTTGCATGCCTTGGACGATGCGGTGGTAGAACTGCACGCCGGCCAGGTTGGCTTCACCGAACAGCGCGACGATCGCGATCGTGAAGGGCCGCGCCGGAGTGGCCGTCGATGCGGGGGCGCGGGGGGAGGCCGGCGATTGGGGCGCGACGGTGGGCGATGGCAGGCTGGTTCCGGCCGCCGCGGCCAAGCCTTGCACCGCGCCGGGGGCGACGAAGGTCCCGCGCCCACGAATCCGGCGGAACAGGCCTTCGCCGGTCAAATCCAGGATGGCCCGGCGCACGGTCATCCGGCTGAGCGCCAACTCGGCGGCCAACTGGCGTTCCTCGGGAATGACGGCTTCCTCCGCCCACCGGCCGGAGGCAATGGCGGCACGGAGCGCGCGCTTGAGCTGCTCGTACAAGGGCTGGGCGGAGTTGCGGTCGAGTTGAATCATGGACATACCTACAGTATACCTGATGTATACCTGTAGGCGGAAGAGGGGGTCACGGGATTTTCGGATTTTTCTTGGAGATGGGGAGACGGGCGATGGGAAAAGAATGCCCCCCGGAGCCGAATGGGCGGATCAGGCAAAGCCGCCGATCCGCAAATTCAGCTCCGGAACTCTATCCATTCCTCTCAAACGCCCGAACCATCGTGGCACGGGTCTCCAGTCCCGTGCAAAAAAAGGCGAGCGAAGCTCGCGCCTTACCTCCTCTCTTGCGCGCGAGCGCATCTTAAAGTGGCACGGGCTGACCAGCCCGTGTCCAGCGAGTCCCCGAGCGTTTCCGCTGGAAAGCGCGCCTCGCGCTCTCTTTTCACCGGGACCGCGGGCGGACACGCCCGCTCTTCGTCCCAACCATCCCTTCGGCTCCGGGGGTTATTCCATCCCTTTCGAACGTCCGAAGCATTGTGGCAAGGTGAGCGAAGCTCGCGCCTTGCCTCGTCTCTTGCGCGCGAGCGCATCTTCGAAGGCCCGCTCAGCGGGACGGCCGACCGCACCCCACCCGGCTCCCCGCTGCGCAAGTGGAGCCCAGCAGATGGGCCGGAAGGCGCAGCCTGGAGGCCATCTGCTGGGAAAGCGGCGCGCAGCGACGCCCCCGCGCTATCCGCAGCGGAACCACGCCCCCGCCCCTTCCCTCGCGCGGAACCGCACCCGGCGTTCAACGAAGCGAATGCATTTCAACGCGTCGCCTGCGACGTTCCGCGCGGGAAATCGTGCCAAGCGCGACATCGCCCCTGTCAGACAGGGCCCGCGCGGACGGTCTGGCGACCGCCTCCAAGGGTGCGCCGGCGGAAGACCGCCGGCAACCCCTGGCTCTGCTGCGGTCGCGCCGTTGGCGCGAAGAGGCGGAGCCGGCAGGATGCCGGCGCTCCCGGGGCATTCGCGAAAGATGTGGATAATGCACAGGCCGCGGGCCAACCCTGGTATGGTTGTCGCCCCCACCCCTCTACTACCGCGCGACCCGAAGCCCTCATCGCGCCCCCGCCCCTTCCACCGCGCGGAACCGCACCCGTGTCATTTGAGGAGCCGCAGCGGAATTCGACGCATCATTCATCGTCAAACATGCGCGTGAGCGTCTTCAAGGGGAACTTAAACGCCAGGGCGCGTTCGAGCCGGCGCAGGTCATCGGTAAGAACCGTTTCGTGCTCGTCGACGACCAGCCGGCAACGCGGCCCGAGCGTCAATTGAAACGCCTCCAGAACCGCCTGCATATCGGTGCCGGGCGGGTTGTTGTCGCCATGGTAGACGCAGAATCCGCCATCGCGGGGAACAGCAACTCGCCCCCGCGGCAGGGCAGTGTAGGCATCGGCAATAACAGACAGATCGGAGACCTTCCAGTCTCGTTTCAACCGATCCAAGACGTGCGTCCACATCTTCGAATGCATGGTGCCGTCGGGGAGCGGTTGTTCGTGGTCGAAGAATGGCAGCACCGACCAGGAACTCACCCACCGGACTTCAGCATGCTCGCCCCGGCGCGGCGCCGACGTTGGGACCCACCAGTACGCGCCCGTTATTGGCACGACTGCCCCCTTTTATAGAACGGTGTAATTACCTCAAGAATGCGGTTGATAACATCGTCCCTATTAGATTCATTCCTAGACGATACGTGGCAAAAATCGAAGACTCCCTCCTTTTTTCGAAGCCCGATTTCAATTTTTGCAATGGTCTTGGTTCTACCGAACCTTCGATTTTCAGGAATTTCAAGGCCCGCGCGGGATCGTTCAGAGAGATTCATTTTTCGCACGCGCTCCGTTGCCTCGGTAATTGCCATCTCCTTTTCTTTCGGCGTTTTCAGATGGTCCAGGTAAATCTTCCAATTAAGATAGCCATTATCATTAATTTCCAAATACTCGTAACCAACCTTTTCAAAATGCAAAATGGTATCCGGCTTTGAGCCGCGAGTGTAACATCTTGGGACTAACTGCTTCCAGTCAACCGAATTTCTGTTTTCTAATTCTTCCTTCAACAACCCAAGGAAATACATGTTCCATCGCGTAGGTCTTTCGTCCGTCCTGCCCAAAATCGCATGGAGGTCAGATCGATCATTTTTGCGTACCCTTTCCTGCAACAGTATTTCGTTTTTAATTGCCTCCCGCCATGTTCGAATTGCGATGTCATCGGTCTTGACGGCTGACAGTGCCGTCATGAAATTCCGAATTTTTACCCATTTGAATTCCTCGCTATAAGGGCCACGATGGTACTCGCCGAACCCGAGCGTAACAAACCGACAGGCAGATGATTTGGGGAATTTGTTCGCATAATAAACAGTTTGCCAAAAGCGCTTTTTACTTTTGCTGTCCACAGTTTCATGTTCATTGTCATCAACTTTCATTTCGAATAGAACCTGATACCTATTATCCAAATCATCATGAATTGCCAAGTCAATCGAATTCCACTCCCTACGGGCATTTGCTTGTTTTGGAACAGGACAATTTAAAGCCCCTAAAAATGAGTTTAGCGGCGCCTGTTTTTCCTGATTACCCGTCTGTACGCCTTCTCTGTGAAGATCGCACATGTAGGCAATCATTCCCGTGTGCAGTTTCCCCACACTGTACCCCATCGAGTTTATAAGATTGACCATTCCTGATACCCTCCCCTCTCTGGGTTTCGCAAACTGCCTATTCCGCAAACGCCGGCCCATTCATTTTTCAAAATGCCAACCGTGGCTTATGCACTGAAGCAGCGTCATGGCTTAACATTTTCAATGACCCTTACCCCAAGGGCGCTGGCAAGTGCACGGTATTTCTCGGGAAGCTGCGTTTCCAATACCAAGAAATTGCGTATTTCTGAAGGCACAAAGAAGGTCGCATTTTTCCTCATCGCTTCCAAAATCGCTCGGTACTTGACGCATTGATAAATGCCTCGCATAAAGTCCCTCTCAAGTTGATCGGAAACTCGCGATTTGACTTCGACAGCGGTCCAGTAAATTCGATTTTGAAAGAATATGTCAACCACATCTGAGGAAGGCAATTCATATTCAGTCCTAACCGCATCATTAACTTTTGCACCGACCAATTCAGGATGATCCCTAACATATTCCTTGAGTTTAAGGTGCTCGGGAGATTCACCCCCTCCATGGTCACCACGATTGTGAGCATCGTCCAATTGTATTGGATCGAGACCGAGTTCATCGAGGACAATGTTCCACTGGGTCCCAAATTTACTAATTTTGACATACTCATCTTGGACCTTTTTCTTCTTTTCCTGTAATGTGAGCATTTCGTATCTTGGCCAAAATTCATTTATGCCGTCGTCTGGTAGTCCTTTATTTGGTCCTGTCTTATTGACAACCAGACTTTGGATATGAGGTATCCCGTCACCCCATTCCCCTTCCAAATTCTCGATGAGATGCCCCATGATACCGAGCACTGGGCCCATCCCGTGGCCCTGACCTTTCTTGTTTTTATCGAGGTGGCCAATCCGCATCGCCAATTCGCGGTAGGTTATAGGCAGAAGGGCTTGGTGGGAATTGAATACGTGCCTAACGAGCTCGTAAAGTGAATCCTTCGCAAGTTTTTCGCGTGCACCGGTTTTCGTCATAGGAGTGCTCCTTGCAAAGTTCCATGTCCTAATTTAAAACCCTACCCGCCGATTATTGCCCGTACTATTCCGATACGCCAGTTCAGATTCAAGCCTGGTGACAATAAATGCTTTGGCGGGCTGGTCTTCAGTGGGCCGAACTGGCGTGCATCGGACAGGTGTTGAGGTGTGGACGATTCGGCTGTGGACGGCTTTCATATCGCCGGCGGTGAGGCCTTCCATTTCCTGGACTCGGCGGGCAAGTTTGCGGCCGGATCTGCCGCTGGCGGCTAAGGCTGCCACGTCGATTCCGAAGTAGCGTTTCAGGAGCAGCGCGCGGCCTTGGGCGCTGAGTGGCTTGAAGGCGATTTTCCACTGAAACCGGCGCAGCGCGGCGCGGTCCAGGTTGTCGAGCAGATTGGTGCAGCAGATGAGCACGCCTTTGTGATTTTCCATCTGGACCAGCAGTTCGTTGGTCTGGGTCACCTCCCAGGAACGGTGGGCTTCGGCGCGGTCGGTAAAGAACGAGTCGGCTTCGTCGATGAACAGGATTGCTTTTTCCCGCGATGCTTCGTCGAAGGCTTCGCGGATCAGTTTTTCGGTCTGCCCCACATACATGTTGAGCAGGTCGCTGGCGCGGCGAACGATCAGTTCGAGTTTGGTTTCGGAGGCGAGGTATTTGGCGAACTCGGTCTTGCCGGTGCCGGGCGGCCCCCAGAACAGCAGGTTGAGCGGCCCCGACTGTCCGCGGGAGCGTCGCACGCCTGCGATGATCTCTCCAGCGGGCGTATCGAGTTCCAGCGCAGACAGGTCGAACTGTTCAGCCGGCAGCGTCATGGCCGGGCGCGATGGTTCGTCGGACAGTTCGGCATGGCGTTTCAACAGCAGTTCCATGTCCTCTTTGACCTGCGCGGGCGATTGCCGACGCTTTTTTCCACCGGAAGCCATGACTTCAGCGGCTTGTGCCGCGGCCGCGATCCCCCCCGCACTGACGGCAAACTGCGACGACCACTGTCGCACATCGGACGGGTCAATCGCCTTGCGGAGATCACGGCCCTTCAAGACCTCATGCCATGCGCTTTCACGCTGGCTCCGCGTGAACCGTTTGAATTCGATGTTGAACGCAAACCGCCGCCGCAGCGATTCTTCCATGTGCCCGATTTCGTTGGTGATCCAGAGAATCTTGATCGGCACGGTTTCCAAGAATTTGTTGAGCCATCCCTTCTCCAGTGTCGAGCGGCCCGAAAACAGGCTTACCCGGGTGTTGATCAAACTGTCGGCCTCGTCCACCACCAGCACCGCCCGCTGTCGCGGCAAGCTGCGAGCGGCCACCTGCAACGCCAGGCGGCGGGATTTCAGATCCCCGTCGTCCTCGCCTTCGCCGTGGTTGAGGAAATAACAGGCGGCACCGGCGGCCTTCGCGACCGCTTTGGCGAACTCCGTTTTGCCGGTTCCAGCTACGCCGTGCAGAAGTACATTGCACCCTCCATTCCCCGCCAGCAAGCGCCGCACGACGTCTGCTTCGGCCGCCTCCACGCTGAAGCTGGTCAGCGCGAACCCTCGTCCGCGGGTCTTCCGGCAAAACTGGTCCGAGAGGGATTGCGTGGCAAATCCGCTCATTTGAAACAAAAGTTGCGTGCTAAGATCGGGAGGGTCTCGATGGGTAAGCTCAATCGCACCGGTACTTGTAAGCGGCGCGCCTTCGAGCAGTTTTGCCTGCACTTCATGCATGGGGATTCCGGTCACCACAGCGACGATTCGCGCGAAGGTAGCGCGATCCCCACTGTCGCAGAGCGTACGAAATGATTCATGGTTGGCCCTGCAGTACACGGCAACCAGGATTTGGAGATCCTTCCGGTCCAAGCCCAACATCTCGCCAATCCCGTCAAGTTCGTGGTACTTGACGAGCGATTCCCGCGCCTTTTCAGCACGAATGATCTTGTTCAGCATTTTTTGAAGTTTTGCGAAAATAACCCGTTTGGGGATCGGCAGGTCGTCAAATTCCAGGTCATCTTTCATCTGTGATCCAAACATTGCTGGAATTTTGGCGCGGCGCAGGCGTTTATCGTATTCCTTGGGCTCATCCACCTTGAGGTGGCTGTAAGTAAATTCGGCGAGGTCACGGCAGGCTGGCGCCGGCAGCATTTCAATCGCGAATGCGAGAAAGTCGCCCACATCAAGCTGTGTACCCACCAGCCTCTGCGCAGCAATCGATAGCCACGCCTTTAGAGGAACCCCCACCGGGCACCCCTTTTGGCCCTTCCGCGAGTATCCACGCTGGCCCCATCTCGACATCTTTGCCCGCCGCCGACGTGCTGGTATGCCACCCATAGCGATCTCCCCTACTTATGTCCCCGCGCCAAGGTACATTTCACCACACAGCGTTGGACATCTGGTGTCCTACCCCATGCCAATAAAGGCGATTTCGGCTGACGGGAAACCCACTATACTTACCGCGCTAGGTCAAGGGATGTCTCACCCCACCCGGTATCTTTCACTTGGAAATGATGAGGGCTATCTAAATGTCCCAAACCAAACCACAGATTGCCCGGCTGGCCTTCATCGACGGCGAAATCCGCAAGCGTGGCTTTCCCAACGCCAGCACACTGGCGAAGGCTTACGAAGTCAGCGCCAAGACCATCGCGCGGGATATTGATTTCCTGAAGTTCGAGATGAAGGCGCCCATTGCGTATGACCCGGTCAAGCACGGGTATTTCTATACCGAACCGACCTATCGGCTCCAGCCGCTCGAAGTGACCGAAAGCGACCTGTTCGCGCTTTGCATCGCGGAAAAAGCGCTCAAGCAGTACGAACAGACGCCGCTGTATCCCAAGCTCAAGGCCATTTTCGACCGCATCGCCGCGCAGTTGCCCGGCACGGTGTCCATCCAGTTGCCGTGGGTCAACGAGCGCGTCTCGTTCATCGGCGAGCACCCGCGCACGATCGATCCCGCCATTTGGGACGCCGTCGCCGAAGCTCTGCGCGCCGGTCGCCGGCTGCATATGGTCTACAAAACTCCGCGCCAAACCGAGCCCGGCGCCCGCGACATCGATCCCTACCATCTGGCGGCTTATCGCGGCGACTGGTACCTGATCGGCCACGACCACAAAAGCGATGAACTTCGAACCTTCGCCGTGTCGCGGATCAAGTCGGTCAAGATGTTGGCGTCGCATTTCGATGTACCCGCGGATTTCAACGCGGCGGAAGCCCTCCGGAAGCGGTTCGGCATCATCGACGGCGACCGGACGTACAACGTGCGCATCCACGTCTCCGCCGACCAGGCCCCTTACCTGTTGGAACGCACTTGGCATCCCGAGCAGAAACTTAAACACCATGGCGACGGCTCCGTGGTGCTGGCCTTTCCTACCTCGAATCTGTACGAGGTCAAATTTTGGGTGCTGACGTGGGGCCGCGCCGCCAAGGTGCTCGCGCCGAGAGAACTGATCGATGCGGTTCGGGAGGAATTGGAGGCAACTCTTCAGAATCTACGATCCTGATCCACACCGGCTGCACCGTAAATAAAATACGCCTATTATTGAATATGGGTTTGTTTCGTAGAATCCACTTTCCGCTTGACGCTTGGCCCCCTCCCCGCTACGCTGGCGGACTGTTGTGTAGCCTCCGTCAATGTTGGCTATGCCATGAACGCCCGTGGATTTCACACCGCGGGCGTTTTTTATGGCTCCGCCGCGGCACGCACCGCCCCCCGGCGCGGCGCAGTCCTCCAGCGCTAACACGACAACGCGACTTTGCGTTTTGGGGGCTCCGGCCGTTCTTCGACCCTTTCAGGGTCGGGAGGAATTTCGAGCCATCGGCTTCCGTGGGTTCCCTGCGCGCCCCTTTGACAGGGGCGCTCCGGTCACCCACGGCTAATTGAACGAGTGCCCCCATTCGGGGGCA
>JBOHNC010000525.1:0-2899 GCA_050730415.1 Planctomycetota bacterium | reverse complement strand
GCTGGTCACCGCGCTGCTGTACCGGCCGGAAGCGCCGGCGGCCCGGCGCGGCCGCCCGGCGGTCGTCTTCGTCTGCGGCCACAGCAACCAGGCCAAAACCTATCCCGGCTACCTGGCGGTCCAGATGGAACTGGCGCGCAACGGTTTCGTCGTGCTGGCGATCGATCCGCACGGCCAGGGCGAACGGCAGTATCTGGCGCCGTTCCGCGGCGAGGATTTCATCCACGGCGCGGTCGAACAGCATTTCGTCGCCGGCATCCGCGCCGACCTCACCGGCTGCAACATCGCCCGCTGGTTCGTCGCGGACATCATGAGCGCCGTCGATGTGCTGGAGCGGGTGCCCGAGGTCGATCCCCAACGCATCGGGGTCACCGGATCGTCGGGCGGCGGCACGCAGACGGCCTACGCGGTGGCGCTCGAAACCCGCTTCGCCGCCGCCGCGCCCAGTTGCTACATCACCGACCGCGAGCAATACTTGAACAGCGGCCAGATGCAGGACCACGAGCAGAACTTTTTCCGCGCGTTTTCCGCCGGCATCTGCCATCACGATTTTCTGATCCTTGCCGCGCCCCGCCCGCTGCTGGTGCTGGCCACGCGCGGCGACTTTTTCCCGGTCGAGGGCGCCCGGCTGTCGGTCGCGCGCGCCCGCCACGTGTACAACCTTTTCAAAGCCGGCCGCAACCTGGAATTAAACATCACCGAGGAGCGCCACATTTACAGCGCGCTGAGCCGCCACCGCGCCGTTGAATTCTTCCGCCGTCATCTGGGGCCGGCCGGCCTGATCGGCGCGCAGCCCTGGACCGCCGAAACCTATGCGCCGCTGCCGCCCGCCGATCTGCGCGTCACGCCGCGGGGGCAATTGCTGGCCACGCTGCCCGACCTGATCACGTTGCCGAAATTGGTCGCCGCGCGCCCGCCGTCGCGCCTGCCCGCGCCGTCGACGCGGGCCGCCCGGGCAACCCGGAGTGCTCGGTCCGCAGGCGCCGTGGGGTCGAAGGCTTCTCCCGAACGCCGCAGCGCCGTCGCGGCGGCGATGGCCGATTTCTGGAGTATCGCGGATCGCCTGAGCCATCCGGCCGCCAAGCCGGTCGATCCGCGCCGCTACACCTGGCCCGAGCACCCCCGGCCGGCGGTCCGCGACAGCTTCTTTTTCACCGAAGCCCGCGCCGCGGTGTTTCTGCGCGAAATCGTCGATCCCGCCGCCACGCGCCCCCCGGCCGACGCGGTGGTGATCGTACCGCCCAAGGCCGGACTGCGCGCGCTGCCCGAGGCCTGCTGGGCGCTGTTCCGGCATTTGGCGTTGAGCGGCGTGCCGGTGGTGCTGCTGTGCCCCCGCGGCATCGGCCCCACCCGGAGCTACTCGATCGCGCAGAACGGCGAACAGGACGAAGCCGCGCTGGCCTCCACCGAACGCACCCAGGTGCTGAACTACCTGGAACTCGGCACGCCGCTGGCGGCTTTGCAGGCCTGCGACATCGCCGCCGCCTGCTCCAGGCCGCGTTCGCCGCTGTACGAGCAGTACCACGGCACGCGGCTGCATCTTTGCGGCTTCGGCGCGTCCAGCCTGCCCACCGCGCTGGGGGCGCTGTTTTCGCCGGTCCGGCCGGCCTCGCTGCGGCTCGTCGCGCCCTTCGGCTCGCTGCAGGCCGTCGTGGCCGGTGAGCCCACGCCGATCCCCGAGGACTGGAATCTGTTCGGCCTGCTCCAGTTTGCCGACCTGCCGGAACTCTACGCGCTGGCCGGCGCGGCGCGGAACGTCGTCATCAATCCGCTCGACAGCGACGAACTGCCGCTGGCCAACGCCGAAGCCCAGGCCGTCCTGGTGCGCCCGTTCCAGAAAATCGCCGGCGCGCGGCGCGGCGCGCCCCGCCTCGAAGTCCACTGCAAAGTCGGCCCCTCGAAGCTGCTGACCACGCTGCTGGCCGACCTGATCTGATCGCCGTGGCGTTGCCCCGCGCGCCATCCTGCACTGCTTCTTCCAGGTTTCCCCCATCGAGATTCAGCCATGTCTGACACCACCGCCGATCTGCTGCTGCAGGAACTCCTGCATGTCTTTCGAACCACGATCTGCACTGCGCCGGGCGAAACGGTTCGCGCCGACCTCTTCCAGCGCGAAGCCGGCCGGCGACTGCTCCCCAAGTGGGGTGGATTCGGCGCGGCGGCGGCGGCCTGGCTGGCGCTCGAAGACCACCGCGGCAATCCCTGGCACGGACGCGACGACCTGTTGCAGTTCGCCTTCGCCGCGGCCGACCGGCTGCTGGTCGATCACGCCGCGCTCGGCGGTCCCGGACGCGCGGGCCGCAAGCCGAACCATTTCACCATCTACCCGCTGGCCCAGCTTTACACGCTGGCCGCCGAGCAGGCCGGCGCCGCGCGCCGCGCACGCTGGCGCGAGCTGATGGCGCGCAATCTCCGCCGCGTGGCCGAGACCATCGACCGCACCTGGCCGACGCTGGGGCGTCCCGGTCCGTTTGCCGGCACCGGGCCCAACCACCTGTTCGGCTGGATCGCCATCGGTCTGGCGCAGGCAGTGGTGCTCGAGGACGACCGGCTGGCGCGCCGCTGCGAAGCGGCGATGCTGCGCCATCTGAAGATTCAGGCGCCGGGTGGGTATTTCCCCGAACATGACGGCCCGGTGGTGCTGTATCACTGCGTGTCGCTGGAAGGGGTCAGCGAGTTCTTCCGGCATCGCCCGCTGCCGGTCGTTGCCCGGGCGCTCGAACGGGGCGTCGATTTTTACCTGCGCGCGATCTACCCCGACCTGACGGGCATCGAAACCTTCGATGAACGCAATCGCGGCGTGCATGCCACCACGCCGGTGGGCGCATTCGCCTGGACGCCGGCCGGCCGGCGGCTGCTACGGCTCATCGTGGAACGCCGCCACGCCGCCCGCGGCGCG